>NZ_CP147247.1:2605000-2926875 GCF_002140975.2 Enterococcus sp. 9E7_DIV0242 | reverse complement strand
ACAATGCAGCGACTGTCGCCGTAGCTACACCATGCTGCCCGGCACCTGTTTCTGCAACTACCTTGGTTTTCCCCATTTTCTTCGCTAATAAAATTTGGCCGATCGTGTTGTTGATTTTATGCGCTCCTGTATGGTTTAAATCTTCCCGTTTCAAATAAATTTTCGCTCCGCCGATTTGCTCACTCAGGCGTTGTGCGTAATACAGGGGATTCTCTCGCCCCACATATTGCTTTAGATAATAACTTAGTTCTTCTTGAAATGCTTCATCCGTTTTAGATGCTTCATATACTTCTTCCAATTCTTTCATTGCATACATCAAGGTTTCGGGAACAAATTGACCGCCGTATTTCCCGTAGAATCCCTCTTTTGTTGGTTGTTTATACATCAAATATCCCCCTTTGCTTTCTTCAAAAACGCACTGATTTTTTCAAGATCCTTTTCTCCATTTGTTTCCACGCCACTGGATACATCAACTGCATAAGGCGCGAACACCGCTTTCGCCTGTTGCACATTTTCGATCGTCAATCCTCCGGCAATAAAGACCTTCTTTTCCCCAAGCTTCTCTCTAGTCAGCTGCTCCCAATCAAACGTCTCGCCATTTCCACCTGCATATTGCTGTGGCGGTGCATCAAAGAGTACATAATCTGCCGTAGACTCAGAAATGATCGTTTCCGATAAGTCGCCATTAACTGAAATTGCTGAAATAAGTGGAACAGATGGCTTTTTATCCAATTGCTTTCCATGAATCTGGACGATATCCAGACCGGCTATTTCAATAATCCGCTCTACTTCTTCTAACGATGGGGAGACAAACACGCCGACTTTTTTCACTTCCGATGGAACATCTGCCGTAATTTCTCTCACCAATTCCGGCAGGATTTTTCGTTTACTCTTCGCAAACACAAAACCGATAAAATCTGCCCCATTCGTAACAGCTGTGTCTACAGCTTCCTTCGTTTTTAATCCACAAATTTTGACCTTCATCGTGCCACCTGCAATTCTTTGACTTTTTCCAACGGTGAGGCTGCTCGCATCAAGGTCTCACCGACTAAAATCCCTTGATAGTTGGTACAAACCTGCGCGACCTGATCTGCGGTTTCAAAACCAGATTCACTGATATAGACTGCATCTGTTTTTTGCAGCTTCCCTAGCTCAATACTCGTTTCCAGCGACACCTCAAAGGTTTTCAGGTTCCGATTGTTTACACCAATCAACGGAGCGCCCAGCTTCTCTGCTATTTCCTGCTCCTTTTGATCGTGTACTTCCATCAAAACTTCCAAGCCCAACTCTTGGGCCTGCTTATACAACATACTTAAGCGCCGCTTTGACAAAGCTGCTACTATCAGAAGCACCATCGTTGCACCGGCATTTCTTGCTCGGATCAGCTGCTTGTCATCAATGATAAAATCCTTGCACAGTACCGGAATAGCTACAGCTGCCGCAACTTCTCTCAGCGTTTCAATCGAGCCATTGAAAAATTGTTCGTCTGTCAGCACTGAGATAGCTGAGACGCCCGCTTTTTCATATATTTTTGCTTGTTTAACACTGTCTACAGCTAAATTGATTGTTCCTTTTGATGGGGAAGCACGCTTGATTTCCCCAATGAGATGTATGCGACTTGGCTGATTTTTTACACGTTCACAAAAAGAGTCAGTCTTTCTTAACGGTTGTAGATTCTCGAGCGGCATCGCCTCAACCTCAGATACCTTCTTCAACAATATCTTCTCTAAAAAATCCATACTAAGCGACCTCCCTTTGTACAGTAAGAAACTCCTGCAGCTTATCCATCGCAGCTCCGTCTTTTACACATTGACGAGCAAGTAAAATACCTTCTTCAACAGAAGTGGTTCTACCATTACTGAAAAAACCAAGACCGGCATTAAATAAAACTGTATCCAAATACGGACTTTGCTCATTCTTTAATACTGAATATAAAATCGATGTATTTTGTTCAGCATTTCCCCCGCGAATTGCCTCTAAGGAAATCCGTTCAAAGCCAACTTCCTCCGGCTCAATACTGACCCTACTAATTTTACCGTTTTCTAATAATGCGTAATGGGTCGTTCCTGTTAATGAGGCTTCGTCCAAATGACCACCACCATTGACCACCACTGCTCGTTCTCGCCCAAGCTCGCCTAAAGTCTTAGCTGTTTCCTCTAGTAAGTCCAAGCGATAGGTGCCCATCAGCTGCGAGCTTAACGCGATAGGGTTGGTTAAAGGTCCAATCAAATTCAAAATCGTCGGGGTTCCCAGCTCTTTGCGCACCTTCATGACATGACGCATATTCGGATGCATATGTGGTGCAAACAAGAAAGCCAGTCCTACCTCATTCAACAGTACTTCCAGCTTTTCTGCTGAAAGTGTCATTTCAACACCTAAATGCTCGAAAATATCTGCACTACCTGAACGGCTAGAAATACTTCGATTGCCATGCTTGGCCACTGTTACTTCGCCGGAAGCTAGTACAAAAGCTGCGGTTGTGCTGATATTGAAGCTATTGGAGCGATCACCGCCTGTGCCGCAATTGTCCATGATATTTTCTCTCTGACAATTGATTTTCATCGCTTTGCTTTGAATCGTTTCAGCAATCCCGGCCATTTCCTCCGCCGTTTCACCTTTGCATTTCATCGCTGTTAGAAAAGAAGAGAGCTGACTGTCCGTCAAACGACCTTCAAATATTTCTTCGGCAATCTGTTTTGTCTCTTCTTTAGACAGATGCTCTTTTTGATAAATTTTTTCAAATAGTTCATTCATTGATTTTCCCTCCACAACATTGAATAAAGTTCTTGATTATTTTTTCTCCCACAGCTGTCCCAATCGATTCGGGATGAAATTGAATGCCAAATAGCGGGTAATTGTTATGTTCAATAGCCATGATTTCCTGGTCTTCTTCTGATTGCGCAACGACATGAAAGTCCGTCAGCTCTGCGTCTCTATCGATCACTAGCGAATGGTAACGAATAACCGGAAAGCTCTCATCGATCCCATTGAACAAGCGCCCTTTTTTCTGCCTGACCATCGATGATTTTCCATGATAGATTTGCTCTGCCTGTTGGATTGTTTCTCCAAAAGCGTGTCCGATAGCCTGATGCCCCAAGCAAATACCTAAAATCGGTTTTTCTTTGTAAAAACGACGGATTACTTGAAGAACAGAATCGACCTCCTGTGGTGTGCCCGGACCGGGAGAAATGATGATTCCATTCGCTTCGCTTGCTAAATCCATTAGCTCCGACACATCGTTTCTGACAACAATCAGTTCGACAGACTCTCCGACCAATTGCGCTAGATTATACGTAAAAGAATCATAATTATCGATCAACAAAATCATTCTCCCACCTCCAATAATGCCTTGGCTTTTTGTAATGTTTCCTCGTATTCCTTCTCAGGGTCAGAATCATAAACGATACCGGCTCCAGCTTGGACATACGCTTTTCCTTTATGAATGACCATCGTCCGAATTGCTATAGCAAAATCTGACTGATCATTTTTAGATAAATAGCCGACCGCTCCGGCGTAGATTCCTCTTTTCACTGGTTCAAGCTCATAGATTCGCTGCATCGCTCGAATTTTCGGCGCTCCACTAACTGTTCCGGCAGGTAAGGTAGCTTTCAAGGCATCCATTGCCGTGTGATCCTTTTTCAATTTCCCTGTCACAACGGAAACAATGTGCATCACGAAACGATATTTCTCAATGATCATATAGGTCGGCACTTCTACCGTCCCAATCACACTGATTTTTCCAATGTCATTTCGCCCTAAATCGATCAGCATCAAATGCTCTGCTCGTTCTTTTTCATCCTGTAGCAGCTCCGTCTCCAACCGATGATCCTCCTCAGCCGTCTCACCTCGTTTTCTGGTGCCCGCAATCGGGTTGGTTGTCACGATTCCATCCTTTACACTGACGAGACGCTCCGGCGAAGAACCGATAATAAACGTCTCTGTAAAATCGATAAAATAAAGATAAGAAGAAGGATTTTCTACACGTAATCGGCGGTAATAATCAAATGGCTCATTAAGACACTCTGCTGTCAATCGTTGCGAGGGGACCATTTGAAACATGTCTCCTGCGGTAATATACTGCTTGATTTTCTGAACAGTGTGTTGAAAATCTGCTTTAGAAAAATTGCTAGTATAGCTCATTTTTTTCAATGTTACTTTTTTCATCTCTGCTTCTGATACTCGTTGCAACTCTAATGCTGTTTGTTCTAGTGCTGCTTCCAACTCTTCTTCTGATCGTCCCGAGTAACTGTCTGATTCCACTAGTAATATCTGTTCTTTGATATGGTCAAAAACCAAATACGAATCGAATAAGTAAAAATGAATATCTGGTACCCCAAGCTCGTCTGTAGGTATTTGTCCTAGCTGTTCATAGCTGGCGATGACATCATAGCCGACATAGCCAATTCCACCGCCTTGAAATGGGAGTCCCTCTACAGGTGATTCTGAGACGAGTATCTGCTTTTCTAGTTCCTTTAAAGGATCAGCGACCTGATACGGCGGCGTGCCGGAAATCTTGAACAGTTTCCCTTCTACAGTAATCTCCTTCACCGGATTCCACGCAATGATCGTGTATCTTCCTTGCCCTTTATCTCTGGGTATACTTTCCAACAGACATTTATTTTTACCGTTAATTCTCAAAAATGCGGAAACTGCTGTTAAATAATCTGCTTGTAGCTCCTTCGTTCTCTGCATCATTCTTTCCCTCCATCTCATTTTTTCTGCTCTATAAAGCCAAACAAAAAGCCCTCAGAAAACAAACCAGTTGTTTTCTGAGGGCGAATAATCAGTTTATCCACGGTACCACCTCATTGAAAAAATATAGCTTCGATCAATCCGATGACCCGAAAAAAACAAAAAACCCCCAAACCATAAAAAACTATGGTTTGAGGGTGAAAGTTCACGGTGCCACCTCAATATCGAAAGAATACATCTTTCCTCTTTATCAGTCGTCTAACAACGACCTTTCTCTATAACGGGAGTTCCCGGAATTACCTACTATGATTCAGTATTTCGCTCGAAAGTCCATTCACAATTCCTTCCCTACTGATTTCCACCGCCATCAGCTCGCTGTAAAGTACGGAAATTGCTACTCCTCTTTCTCAAAGCTTTGATATTGTTAACTATATTATTAGAAAACTCTCATTTTGTCAACAAGTTTTTCTTGAAATCATAAAAGATGTGCCAGAAATATTTTTATTATAAAGAGTTTCCCTTTAAAACATAGCCTTTACGTCTGTTGTTTATGCAAAATTGGTCAATTTTATGTTATAATGCCAATGAAGAGAGATATGCGTCAACATATCCCTCGATGTAGAACCGCTTAAGACGGTAGCATAGTTTAATACAGTAAAGAAATAACCGCAAAACTGGCTAAAGTTTATCTGCGGTTATTTCTTTTGTCTTTTTTTAGCAAGTCAACAACCAAGTGTACTAACGCAATAACAAACATGCTAAAGCTGATTAGTAACTGGATTGTCTCTAATGCTGACAAAACGGCTTTCTCCTTTCATAGATTTAGCACTTACATACATAAGCACCACCTCCTCCAGAAGTAGCCACCGCCATAAACTTTTCTACACTTAGTAGTATAGCATATTTGAACTTCTTTATTAGTCAAATCTTATCTCCAGTCTCAACAATCGATCCACCACCATAGAGAAATCCTCCACCTGGTGTAACTAAAAATGTGTCCGAGTCCTCATGCTCATCGTAATCAGTAAACCAACTGTATCCACCGAACCCTTTTACTTTAGCGTTGTTTTGAGTGGGTGGCTCTGATACAATGTTAGTAATTTCTTGGTTCGACTATTGCTGATAGGTGAAGCGATTACATAGGATTATTTCGGAGGATAAAACATGAATTCAACAGTTACTTTCTATGTTACTCGACATGGAGAAACATTACTTAACCATTTACATAAAGCACAAGGTTGGGTAGATTCCCCATTAACTGAAAGAGGAATCCAAACAGCCTCACAACTAGGACTACAACTGAAAAATATTCAATTTTCGTCTGCATTTTCCAGTGATACATCCAGAGCTTTACAGACTGGAAAAACCATATTGACTGCACAGGGACAAAATGAACTGCCAGTTATTACTGATAAAAGGCTCCGTGAGTGGTGTTTGGGCTGTTGGGAAGCAGAAAATAATGATAAGTTTATTTCTAGTATGATGAATGAATTACAGATACAAAATGATTTTTCAGAACTTAATTTCCGTCTGCCGGAAGTTCATGAGATTATTTATAAATCCGACATAACAGGTATGGTTGAACCGTTTCATATGATTATGGATAGATTGGAAAGTTTTCTCAAAGATACAGGTGATAATTTTATTCACTTGAATAATCCAAACGTCCTGATTGTTACTCATGCTTTTACTATTAAAACATTGATGTATTTGTTCTCAAAAGAAATGTTGCGAAAAAAACCTAAAATCAAAAATGTTGATATTATTACTATTAAATGGGATGGTAAAAATTTTTCTATCCATACATGATAAGCATAATACGACTTTGCGGCTCAGGGCGATAATGCGAGTTAAGAAAATATCTGGAAATATGGCGCAAGATGTTTACAACAGCCAATATGGAAAGGTGAAATATATCGAAAAGGATAATGTCGCACTACTTACATAGAAACAGAAATGCAGTTATGCTCCTTTTTGATCCCGGATCACACTGACATGTTACCGGTCCAGCTGCCTAACTCTGGTAACCGATGGTGAAAGCTTTAGATAATATTAATATTGACATTATAATAATTATAATTTACTATATTACTTACCAACAACAACCTTTTTATTTTTCATATTACTCTTTAGAGTAATACTCCTTTTTGGCTGTCTCAGTTTTGAGAGAGCCTTTTTCTTATCTCAAAAACGTCCGTTTCTAAGAGCATTTCCTCAGAGTTAGCAACCTTTGATAATAGTCTTGCCAACCTGCACTTCTTTAGCCGCACTCATCAAACTAGTTTCATGTCTAAGATAACTTTCGACAATTCTTATACACTATTCCGGACTGGGCTTCGTCCTTCTTTTTCTCATAACAAATACCCCTATCTAGGATTTAATTATTTCTCTGTCCTAGATAAGGGTAGTATACCTAAATCAGGCTGCTCACATCTCTTTCTATTTGTCGCTCATCTATTCTTTCACATTCTCTTTAATGATTTCAACAATCGTAAGGAGAGCTTGTTCCATAGCTTCCAGAGTAATAAACTCATATTGTCCATGAAAATTCTCCCCACCTGTAAAGAGGTTCGGTGTCGGTAAGCCAAGATAGGAAATTTTTGACCCATCTGTTCCACCACGAAATGGCGCAATTTTCGGCTCTATTTCAAGATTTTTCATCGCCTGTACAGCTAACTCTACAGGGCGCATGTCTTTTTCGATAATCTCTTTCATATTGTAATACTGATCCTGAATAGTAATCGTGCATCTTGGCCGATCCAGCTCTGCATTCATTCGTTGAACTGATTCCTGTAGAAATACTTTTCGTTGCTCAAATAACTGTTTATCATGATCACGAATAATATAAACTAGCTCAGCATGATCGATCGTTCCTGAAAACTTATTCAATAGATAAAAACCTTCATCCCCTTGTGTCTTCTCTGGGACTTCCTCGACAGGCAATAATGCATCTAATTGCTCACCAACCTTTATCGCATTGACCATCATACCGTAGGCTGTTCCCGGATGCACACTGGTACCTTCGATTTCGATCACTGCCTGTGCAGCATTAAAGGTTTCATATTCAAAACTACCGACCCTACCACTATCTACAGTATAAGCAAACTGCGCAGGGAAGCTTGCTACATCGAAGCGGTCTGCCCCTTGACCGATTTCCTCGTCTGGTCCAAACGCAATCCAGATATCGCCGCGAACGATCTCAGGGTAAGCTATCAAATAGTCTACTGCGCCAAGAATTTCTACGATCCCCGCTTTATCATCTGCTCCAAGTAATGTTGTGCCGTCAGTCGTAATCAGCGTCTGCCCGACATAATCCTTCAAATTAGGAAATTCTGATACTTCCATAGTAATCCCGAGCGCTGGATTCAGCACAACATCCTTTCCATCATAGGCTGGAAATAGCTGAGGATCGATTCCCTCTGCATTGAAATCAGCGGTGTCCAGATGTGCGATAAATCCAATTGCCGGAATCTCACGATCTGTATTTTTAGGAAGACGTGCGGACAAGAACCCATTTCCCTCATTGTAATTAATATCTGACAACCCTATCTCATGAAGCTCCGCTTCAATTATTTTCGCTAACTCTACTTGCCCCGCTGTTGTTGGTACAGTCTGACTCGTCGCATCAGATCGAGTATTCACTTTTACATAGCGGATAAAGCGTTCCAATAATTTGCTCATGTCATACGTGCTCCTATTCTTCCACATACGCTGTTCTTAGATTAAAATAATCGCCATATAGGTGATAACTGATTCCTTTAAGCTTTGGATTGATCAGATAGTTTGATGCACTTTGGTAGATTGGTACTTGTGCCGCATCTTCGTTCAACAGAATATCTTCTGCTTTTTTATAGTCTTCAAACTGTTTGTCCGGTGTATTGGCATCTACTGTCTTTGCATCATTCACTAGCTTGTCGTATGCGGCATTTTCATAACCGCCATAGTTATAAGAAGAATTACCTACATACAAGTTAAAGTATGAATCCAAATCACTACTTCCTGCGATCCAACCTGATAGAGACAATTCATAGTTTTTATCCTTACGAGATTGAGTCACATTGTTTTTCGGCTGGGCAGAAATCACGATTTCCAGTCCTTCCAGATTATCCTGCAATTGGCTTTGAATATACTCAGCTACTTTCTTCCCTTGGTCATCATCAGAGGCAAGTAACGTCAGTTTGACTTTATCTCCCAATTCCTTTTGCGCCTTTTTCCATTCTGCTTGAGCTAGCTCAACGTCATATACCAAACGATCACCACTATAGGCTCTGAAGTCTTCTGAAGTTTCCGGATTCGTATAAAGGTTTGCAGGAATTAGACCATTTAACGGCTTAGAACCGTCATTCAATACACTCGTAGTCAAAGCATCTTTATCGATTGCCTGAGCGATTGCTTTACGAAGGTTGACATTGGCTAAAGGTGTTCCTGCTTTTTTATTGAAATCCAGGTAATTGTTTGCGACGTCTGAATGGGTGATATAGCCAGGATCATTGCTGTATTGCTGTACATATTGACCGCTGATACGTGTTAAATCCAATTCATCCGACTGGTATAAGTTGATCCCTGTATTCTCTTCTTTAACTGTGCTGACAGCAACCTCTTCCAGCTTCACTTCGTCTGCTGCATAATATTCAGGATTCTTTTTCAATGTCCATGTATCAGAAGACGCATTCCAATCCGCCAATGTATACGGGCCACTATAAATCAAATGCTCACTATCTGAGCCATAAGCCTCACCCTGCTCAGTCACATAAGCTTCATTTTGGGGTGCCAACCAACCGATTGCTACAACAGCTAAAAACGATGGTTGTGCCTGATCCAACGTCACGATAAATTGATTATCCTTTGCTTCAATCCCCAGCTCTGCAACTGGTTTTTCTCCTGTTCGGATCGCCTTGCTATTTTTAACATTATCCAATAGATATGCATTTGGTCCAATCGTTGCAGGTTCGACGAGTCGCTTCCATGAAAATTCAAAATCCTTCGCGGTGATCGGCTCGCCATTACTCCATTTAATATCGTCACGTAAGGTAAATGTATAAGTCAAGCCATCCTCGCTGACATCGATCGTTTCAGCCAACCCCGGAATTGGCTTGCTATCATCGTCAAAGCGGCTTAAGCCTTCAAATAAGTGTTGAATCATCGTAAACGTATTTTTATCCATCGCTTGTGTTGTATCCAGTGTTGAGATAGGCGCTGGTGAACTAATTGCTATTTTTTGTTCTACTACTGTCTCCTTCTCACTGCTCTTGGATGTTTCTGCTGCTCCACCCCCGCAGGCCGTCAATAACAAGCCCACTACTACAAGTCCTGTTGCGATCACTTTTTTCTTCATACTTTTTTCCTCCTCATTTACATATACTATCTACAAACTCATGAATGTGTGTGGCACGGGTGTCTCAATCGATCTCAAAGACACAAAAAAAGCCCTCATCCTTAAAAAGGACGAGAGCTTGAGCTATCGCGGTACCACCTTTAATTGACTATATAAAGTCCACTCTACCAGTACAAACATACTGTGGCGCTATAACAGGCGCTCCTGTACTGGTTTAAACTAGTCAACCAATCTGTTCAAAGGCCATTTTCTTCTTCAGCGTCACTGTCTCTTCCCACCACGCGAGACTCTCTTGGAGTTATTCTGAAAAGTACTTTCCTTCTCTTCACATTTTCATAAATAATATGTTAATGAGAATTCTAACAGATATTTTTTTTATAGTCAATTCATTTTATTATCTTTTTTTAATCCAATGCTTTTGTTACATCTTCGATCATTAAATGAACAGACTCCAGACCACCACCGCTTAAATACCATACATCCGGCTGCAGCGTGATCACTTTACCATTTTTCCCAGCATTTGTCTGTTTGATCAGTTCGTTATCGGTAATGTTATCATTTGTAGTATCGCCACCGATTGCTTGTGTCCGATCTACTACAAACAAAATATCTGGATTTTTTTCCAACACATATTCGAATGAAACACTTTGACCATGTGTTGAAGCTTCGATGTTTTCATCTGCTTGCTTAAAACCGAAGGTATCATGGATGATACCAAAACGTGAGCCTTCTCCGTATGCTGACAGTTGTCCTTCGTTCAACAACACAACCAACGCTTTCTCATCTGTAGCCTCTGCTTTTTCCTTCACCTCTGTGATTTCATCTTCCAGCGTACTGATTTTTTCTTCTGCTTCGTCTTGCTTGTCGAAAATCTCAGCTAGCGTTTCAATGTTTTTCTTCGTAGAATTCCATGTATCTGAAGCATCTACAGACAAATAAATCGTTGGCGCAATATTGCTTAAGTCTTCTTTGAAGTCTTGTTGACGCCCAGAGATGATGATTAATTCCGGTTGCAGCTCATTGATTTTTTCTAAGTCAGGTTCCTTGATGCCGCCTGCTGATTCAACATCTGCATAATCACTCAGGTATTCCGGCAGATTAGCTGTTGGCGCACCGATGACTGTATCACCAACACCTAACGCATCCAATGTATCTAATGAACCATTATCAAATACAACGACCTTCTTCGGATTTTTTGGTACTTCCACGGATCCTTCAGAATCCTCTACAGTGATCGTCGTTGCCTCTTCACTGCTTGCTGTGGATGAATCTGCAGATTCTGCTTTGTCTCCACTATTACCACAAGCACCTAATGCCAATAATGCTACTGTTGAAAATGCTACAAATGCTAAAACGTTCTTCTTCATTGTTTCCCTCCAAAATTTGATTGTTTTTAGTAAAACTCACTAACTATAGATATACTCTAACTAAAGTACATACAGAATCTTTTTCCTTCGATTTCGCAAATGCGAATGTTCATATCATATAAACGATTCAAGGTTTTCGACTGAATAATTTCGTCCGTACTACCATGAGCAAATAATTTTCCGTCTTTCATTGCCACAATTTCATCGGCGTAGCTCGCCGCAAAATTAATATCATGCAAAACAATAACCACGGTTTTACCAAGTTCGTCCACTAAGCGACGCAGAATCTGCATCATTTGAACCGCATAGTTCATATCTAAATTATTCAAGGGCTCATCCAACAAAATATAATCTGTGTCTTGCGCAATGACCATCGCAATGTATGCCCGTTGTAACTGCCCACCGGATAGCGTATCAATCAATGTCTCTGCCAGTTCAGTCAACCCAAGGTGCGCCAATGCTTCCTCTACTTTTTCAAGATCTGTCTTAGTCATGCGCCCTTTTGAGTAAGGAAAGCGACCAAAGCTGACCAGTTCTCTGACTGTCAACTTCAAACTGATATTGTTTGCCTGTTTGAGGATCGACAGTTTTTTCGACAGCTCATTTTGCTTCCAGGTTTTTACTTCATTGTGATCAAGATAGATTTCTCCTGTGTCCTTTGGAATCAGTCGGCTCATCATGGAAAGCAGCGTACTTTTTCCAGCGCCATTCGGTCCGATAAAAGCGGTCAGCTTCTGCTCCGCAACCGGTAACTGGACTTCTGATACAACCCGCTTGTCTCCATATTTCTTGGATACATTGTTGATTTCGATCATTTCTGCTGCTTCCTTTCACTGATTATTTTTCCAACAAAATAAATGCCGCCGCCAAACTCGATCACAATACTCAATGTCGTATTCAACGCGAATACCTGCTCAACTAAAAACTGCCCGAGAACAAGTAACAAGATGGCCAACAGACTTCCACCGATAAATAGCTCACGATGGCGATAGGTGCCCATTAGCTGATAGCTCATGTTCGCGACAATAAAGCCTAAAAACGTAACGGGACCTACCAAGGCGGTAGAAAGTCCAACGATACCGCTGATCACGATTAAAAGCATCAACTGAAACCTTGAAACTTCGATCCCCAAATTCATAGCCTGATCATGCCCCAAATGAAGCACGTCCAAAGAATGGCTTTGACTCCAAAGAAATGCAGTAAAAATCAGCATCAAAATTGCTGCAAGTACGAGATAATGACTGTTGACATTGCCAAAGCTGGCAAATAATTTTCCTTGCAGCAAATCATATTCATTTGGGTCCATGACCACTTGCAAAAATGTGCTGATACTATTGAAAAACGTGCCCAGTATCATCCCGATCATCAACAATAAGAATAAATCGTTTTTTCCTTTTCCTAACAAAAACTTAGAAAGCAAGATGCTGACACCCATCATAAGAACGATATTGCCTAAAAATTGTGGAATGGATTCCTGCCCTAAAATCACCTGTCCACCCATAAAAAAGAACAAAACGGTTTGAATAAATACGTATAGCGCATCTAACCCTAGAATATTAGGTGTTAGAAAATGATTTTGGGTCACTGTCTGAAAGCTGATCGTAGAAAAGGCCGCACCGATTCCAACCAATACAAACGCCGCCAGCTTCTTTCCCCTCAGTGCTAAAGCAAAGGACCAATTGCCATAGGTTTTGTACGTCAAATAGAGAAAGCTGACCAGTACTACACCACACAGCAACAGAAAAATCTTTGTCAGTGGATGCTTCATTCTATTCTTCATGCCGTTCGCCTCCTTAACAGGAGAGCAATAAAGATCACACTTCCTAATACACCGACTACAACGCTGACCGGGATTTCATAAGGTGCAATCACCACACGTGCTAAAATATCGCAAATCAGCAGAAAAACACTGCCGCCAATAGCTGTAACACTTAAGGTGTTTTTCATATGATCCCCATAATACATCGCAACCAAGTTGGGAACAATCACACCTAAAAACGGGATGCTTCCCACCATGATCAGTACAACTGCACTAGATAAAGCAACAATGCTCAAGCCGAGAAATTGTGTGCGTCGATAATTTAGCCCAACATTTGTCGCCAAATCTTCGCCCATACCAGCAATCGTAAAACGATAAGCAAATAAATAAATCAAAGCCAACAACGGCAATGTTAGGTAAAGCAGTTCATAGCTGCCCTTCATCACTGTCGAGAAATTCCCCTGCAGCCAGGAAGACATATTCTGTACTAGTTGAAATTGATACGCAAAAAACGTCGCGATCGAGCCAATGATGTTTCCAAACATCACACCGATCAAAGGGACCATCACTTGATTTTTTGCCGGTAGAAAACGAGTCAAAGAAAGAAAAATCAATGTCCCTGCCAATGCAAATAAAAAAGCGATGAACGACCGAAATAGCAATGGGGCTGTTGGGAAAAAGATCATAACGACCAAGATCCCCAAACGCGCACTATCCATTGTTCCTGCAGTCCCCGGTGAAACAAACTTGTTCTGCGTCAAATGCTGCATGATCAAACCGGAAATGCTGATCGTGCTGCCGGCAATCATTAAACTCACTGTCCTTGGTACTCTTGTAGTCAACAAAACTAGCTGTTGCTCAGAATTCCATTGAAAAAGCTGGGTAAAAGAAATATCTTTTACTCCAACGAATATCGATATGAAAGCCAAAAGGAGTAAGAACAAAAATAGGCCTATTTTTTTCATGTAGCTGCTCCTTTTCTAATTGAGAATGATTTTCATTCTTATTTATAGTTTATGCGAAAGCTGTTGCAAAAGCAACTTTTTTTGTGAAATATTTTACCAATTCATACTCAAGCCCATGATAGATATACTTTTCATTATTCAAAATATTTCTGTAGAATATGGTATAATCAAGGTAACTGAACAAGGAGGGGTAGGTTTGCTATCAGTGTATTTTAGCGTTTCGTACGCCACAAATGAAGCACTGGACTCCTGCAGTAGCTATGTCAAAACGACACAGCATCAATTTACACAATTTCACAAAATCAAGAAAGAGAGCTACTCTTTCCGATGCTTAAGAATAGCGTCATCAGAGATGATTTCTTGACTGTTCAGATAGTAGGCCACTAGAATAAAAGGAAACAGAAATCAGATACTAAAAAAAGTTTTCCACAGAAATAAAAGGAGGGTACAATGGCAAAAGATGAATTACAGAAGCATTTAGATAGTTCGCTCTATGGCGCACCGAAGCTCAAGCCAGATGAACAACGAAAATATATGGGGACCTTTAGAGAACGTTGTTATGTCACAATGACCATCGCACAGATGAAATCAGAGAGAGATAAAAAGAATTTTTTGAAAGAGTTGGCAGCCCACCCACAAGGGACTGTTTTACTGAATGGAAAAATGGACATGACCTTACAATCGGCCTACATTAAAATGATTAATGCACAAGGCGGTCGTTTTACAGTTGTCAATGAGGCACAAAGCAGTGAGCCTGATGCATTAGGCTTGGTTTTAGCTGCTGATCACGCGGTAGATATATCAGAAGTAGATATCGACAAAAAGTATCCGGCTACGCCCGAACCAAAGCCTGTTGAAAAAGAAAGCTTTTGGAAAAGTTTATTTCATTAGAAGGGGCTTGGATAACTCGATGATACTTGGCTACGTCAAGTACGCTCAAAATTAGGAGGGAATGACATGATCGAACAAGAGGTACTAAAAAGGGAATTGGCACAAGCGCTGACAACGCATATCCGATTATTGAAGGATGTTGAAGAGTTTGAAGCAGAACATGGTGACGCCTTAACCTTTATGATGCGTAGTTTTGGGTTTATGTTAGATGGTGCGCCGGAAATTCTCCTCGAAGAAAACGAAGAACCCCTTTACTATATGATGTTCCAATATTACAGCCTACTGACTGAGCTTAAATATAACTTGATCTTGAATTATCCTTACTCAAAACTCAACGGTCGGAAGGTTATCGACCTTGTCAATGATTTCCCTGTTACCTATGAAAAAGAAATGAAACAATGGTGGGAAGCGATGACTGGCTTAGAGGTAGAAGAAACCAAGCAGACGATTGCACTTAAAGAGCTGGAATACTAGCTAAAAAAAGCATTTAACCAACATAGAGAGTCTGTTGTTGGTCAAATGCTTTTTTCTTATTCGGATTAATTGAAATAACTATCCACTCTTGCCAAGCCTTGCGCCTTAATTTTGGCTATCGTTGCAGGCCCGATCCCTTTGACATTTTGCAGGTCATCTAAGCTATTAAATCCTGTAGTTTCTCTGTAATCAATGATTCTTTGCGCCAAGGTTGTCCCAATGCCATCAAGTAGCAATAATTCTTCATAGCTCGCCATCGTGATAGGGACATAGCGCTCCAGCACGACTTGGAAATTGCGGAAACTATATTCAGTTTGTTGACCGATGGTTTTTGCATCTACATCAATAAACATTTTGGTTGGGCCAGAGAAGCCCTCAGCGAAAGGAAGATAAAACTCTTGGTAGTCACTTCCATGGTAAGAATAGACGAAAGAACTCTCACTTCCACCGTACACGGGCGTTGTCCCATAGTTGAAATAGTTATAGTTAACATTATTGCCAACGGCAAATTGCGCTGTTGAGTCTCCCTGAACTAAAGCAGCTTCGAATCTTAGCACCGGATGAACAGAGATTATTCCTTGTTCCACATAGCTGCTTTTCAGCAAATCAACTGCTACAGCCAAAGAATGTGCTTCCGAAAACAGCACACCGGATTTTGAATTTTCATACGTTTCTTCTGAGCCTTCAAAATACTGTGTACGCTGTTCCGTTCGTGTATAACCAATATTCACCTGATTGGTGTTTTGAGAGTCAAAAATGTAATACCCTGTATCATCTACAGTTTCATCTAACTCCTTCAGTAAGGATGAATCCACTCTGAATATGCCATTTACTTCATTGAATCCGTCAAACTCGGTCACCATTCCGCCAGTCACATATGCTACTTGCGGTCTTCCTGGTTCTCCACCCCAAAAATCACCAAGGTCTCGCTTCATTCCGAGAGACCATTTCTCCCAAACAGATCCCTCAGCCGTTCGTGTAATCGACAGATTTCCATCTTGTTGAATTGTTGGAATAAATTGCAACCTCGTTTCTTCATTTCCTTCAATGATCATCTTTGCCTCAGCTTGCTCATTACCAAAACCAAGAGCTCCACCAAACACAGCACCCACAACAACCAAATAGCTAAACATACTTTTTGTCTTCATATTCCGCCTCCTAAATGATGTTTTATAACAATAATTATAGTCCTTCAAATAGCTAAACACAACGCTAAAAAGTAATTTAAACGTTATATTTAGTAAGCTCAAAAAATGTATATACTTAATTTATCTTGATGAAGATAACTTCCTAAAAATAACAAGATATCATATCCTAGAATGGGTAGATATAACGTAAAAAGAGCTTTTCCAGACAGTTGTACTATCTGAAAAAGCTCCTTCTCTTCTTGAAGCTAAGGAATCAATATCTTCCCAAAATCATTGAGGGCATCTTTCCAACTATAATTTCCCGGATGTTCTGTTGTTGGTGTCAGATAAACTGTCACCCAATACTCTTTATCATCCGTGAAATCAATATGGATTTCTTTTGAGGTATTTATACCTGATGAATCGTAATCGCCGTCAATTGAAGAAATCTTGTATCCCTTGTATTCATAATACTGTGGTGTGATCCATGTCAAGCCATACCCCATATATTCTTTGGAAATCGGTAATACATAATCAGAATATTTGGCTGCTTGACTTTCTTTTCTGGAAGTCGTTGTAATATTCAGCTCTTTCGCCGTAAATGTCCAACTGCTACCTGGATGCCCTTGGGTCAAGGTCATAAAGCCTGTTGTTGGAACCTTCACATTTGAATTACTATCAACGATAACCTGACGAACATGGAACTGCGCCACAGAAGGAGGAATCTCATACACAAAAATGATCGTTATTTCATCCTGATCTGTCGGTACTGTATACGAAGCATCACCAGAAGTAGTTAACGTACCTACCTGACTCAAATCAACAGTAGTCGGATCAGTAACTTTGCCATTGACAACATAATAACCTATTGCCTTGTAACCATCTGGATTTGTATAATCCTTTGGTGTTTGTGTATTCGTACTGCCCTTTACTTCTTTTCTGGAATCAATATCCCAATTCTCCATAAACACTAGATTGTCCGGGTCCTGACCATTGATTCCTACAAAATGAACAAGTGTCTTTTTCTCATAAACAAAAATTACAGTTAATTCATACCCATAATCACTCGGTTTGAAGGAGGCTGTACCACTAGTTGTAGCGGTATAACCGGAAATATCCGTATTCGTTGTACCATCAGCCAGCTTCCCACTAATTACCTTGTAGCCCACCATGACATAATCATCATTAGCATAAATAGGGGTTTTCGAATGCGTTGTATCCTTTGCCAACCGTTCAGAGTTCATAGAAAAATCTGTCAACAGGTTACTTGATGTTGCACCTTTATCCGCAGCTACGTAATGGACCAACGGCGCTTTTTCATAGATGTAGACAACCGTATATTCATCCTGTCCACTTGGCGGAGTATATTCTGATTTCCCGTCGCTATTCAGACTTTGAGTAGCAGTAGTCAAGTCCAACGCAGATACATCAGTGATTTTCCCATTGAAAATCTTATAACCAACAATCGCGTATTCAGTATCGATAGCTGCGTCATTCGGTTCATGGGTAAATACTGTATCTTTGGATGTGCGTAGATTTTCATCCACGAAATCAGCAACACCTGTATATGGAGAAACCCCTCTATCTGCACTAATGAAATAAGCCATTGGTGCTTGCTCATAGACCACTATCACAGTTGCATCTGTCACAGATGTATCCCAAGGAATAGTGAAAACCATGTCCCCATCTAAATTTACATCTATCAAACCAGTTACATTGACTGGATCTGCAGGAGGTGTTGTATAGACAACCCTGTACCCTTTGATCTTGTATCCGCTAGCTTCGGAAAGCGTCGGTGGTGTTCGAGTATACTCCATCTCCTTGAATAGCTCATTCTCGGGATTTGGCGTCATTGAAAACTCACTGATCCGATTACCAGCGGCATCTACACCAATATAATGCAGATTAACTAACGCATTCGGATTGACGTCATAATGAAAGACATGTGTATACGCATCTGTTACCGCTAGTTGACCTGTTACTGCAGTGATATCCGCACTATTCGAAGCGTCCACACCATTCAACGTATACGTTTTGCTACTCGCCTGTGGGCTATACCATATCCAATATTTCGTCAAATTGGGGTCGATTGCTTCCAGTTGATCATCAGACAGGTTGCTTACTGCTACTTCGTCATAGCCAAAGGTTGGTTGCTTGGTCATTGTTCCTATGATGTTTCCGTTCGTGTCTAATGGGAAACCAACAAGATCAGCAATGCCATCTTGTGTGACTTTTACAATATTTTCGGTATTTGAGCCATATACTTCTTTACTTACATCATTATGGTCTACACCTATATGATCTAAAGCAAGCTCTGTGTAGAAATTATCAAATGTGTAGGCTTGTAACGTGTATGTCGTACGGCCATAGGCTTCATCTTCGATCATGACCCACAGTTTGCCATTATCTTTGGCAGCAGGCAAATCAAAAGCTACTGTTTTCGCTTCATCATCCGATGCTATTGCTGTATCGACCAAATCGCCCTTATCTGCTGCATCTGCACGATTATACAAGTCTAAAAATTCATCTTTTGTCAAAGATGATTTGCTAAAGTTTTCATCCGTTGTATCGTATGGTAAATAAACATATTTCAAATCCTTCAAAATAGCTTGCATATCGAAGTTCATGTTCGCATCATGGAAGGATGCCGGAAATGACGTTTCCACTGATACAGGCGTTTCTTCTCCTGTTGACTTATAAATCTTTTTCGGATCAGATTTAATGCTTAGTCCAATGTTGTCAATACTTGGCGATCCCCGCATCCACATGACTTCATAGGTGTAACGGTCATATAATCCATTGACCAAGTCACCATTTTGATCATATTGACTTTGGTAATCCCAGCCCCAAGCTATTGAACCTGAACCATCATTTCCCCAACGGAAGAGATTTCCATCTTCATCAATAAACATTGTTGACGAACGTTGACTAAAGATAGCAGAAATTTTAGGAATTGGTGAAAAAGCTAGATTCTTCCATTTATCTTCCGAAGGATCGGTATATTTTTTATCATAGATGGTTGGATGCAATTGGTTAAATGAGTATACGCCGTAGGCTCCAGCCGTTCGTCCTTCTGCCGGATCTTTTGGACTGGTATCATAAATCTGTGTATCACCATCACCAATCACCTTAGGATATTGAACCGCTTCAGCCTCCATCTGATCGTTGGCATCTTCATAACCACCTTCACGACCAAAACCGAAATATCGGCCGCTTCCCAATGCCCACGATCGTCCATATTGATCGATGATATAG
The DNA here is from genome assembly GCF_002140975.2 of Enterococcus sp. 9E7_DIV0242. Classification (NCBI taxonomy): domain Bacteria; kingdom Bacillati; phylum Bacillota; class Bacilli; order Lactobacillales; family Enterococcaceae; genus Enterococcus; species Candidatus Enterococcus clewellii. Next base: position 2,907,010 of record NZ_CP147247.1, on the reverse strand, counting down.
CTGACGCTTTCACCGGCACTCACTGCTTTAGGGATAGGCGTATAGCCAACTTTAGCTATTTCCGCCGCGCTGAATTTGACTTCAACAGGCGTTGCATAGCTTGTTGTCGTGGCTGTTCCACCACTCACACCGTAAATCGTACCCCATTGCCAAACTCGGCCGTTTTCATCTAAAGCAATATTCCAGCGGTAGCTGCTACTAATATCAACAAGCTTGCCCATACCGGAAGTAGTACCTGCTGCAATTTTTACAGGTGTTGATGCATATTGTGCGCCGGAACCCATACCGCTAATTCCTAACACATTGCCATTATTTGTTCCCCATGCCCAACGATCCCCATTACTATCAATAACATGGATATATGGTCCATAAGCGTAAGAAGCAATAGAAACCTTGACAATATCAACATTCTCACTAAATGTTACTTTATGGGGAGTTGCTTGATAAGCGTTCGTACTTGTATTGTTCCCTTGGCCATGTGCGCCATAGTTATTGGCACCCCACACCCAAAGTGAGCCGTCTTCCCCAATTGCAGCGGCTGCCATATAAGTGTCGTACCCATTCGTTCCTGAGATCGACTTGATTTTAGGGAGTCCCGCTACTTTGACAGGTGTATTTTGAGAATTATTGATCGCTGCACCTGTAGTCATATTTCCGCCAACAAAACCTAACTGCTGGCTTCTGTTATCCCCCCACGCATAGACATTCCCTTGATCATCCAGCGCATAATAACTATAAAATCCAGCTGCGATTTCAATAACGTTAATATTGTTGTCAACAAAATAGGGAACACGGACGATCCCGCCGGCATAAGCAACTCGAGTGCTTGTAGATGCGGTTGTTGTAGCAAATAGTTTACCGTTTCCTAATTGTCCAAATCGGTTATCGCCCCATGTCCAAACTTTACCTGCTGAATCCAGCGATGCTCCACCTAGATAACCTGCAGCTGCTTTGGTAAACTTCACTGCTGATAAAATCCCAATAGTTGGTGCATCCCAAGCGCCGACACCCTGATAGCCATCATTGGTCTTATCATAATCTGTCGGCACTCCAACGGAAAGAGCTTGAATCGGGTCAAGTAATACAGTTGGATTTTCTCCACTGCTTTCATTTGCTTGAATTTTCGTTCCTTGTCTTGCATACCCTACACCAGCCAAAAGGGCTAGTAATGATACGATTGTCACAATCGAAGCAATCAATTTATGCTTCTTGATTCTTTTCAGCATTGTCTAGCTCCTTCCTAATTGGCCAGTGTCTGCAATACACTATCAATTGTTTTCAATGGATCATTCACTTGTGCGGTATCCTTATCCGTATTCCACCAGGAAACTCGGTACTCACTGTTTCTAGCATCTACAGCTTCAGATTTAACCACAATTTGGAATGATGCATCTCGATAGGTTTCTTTTGTTTCATCATCTTTAAATTTGATCGTGACACCCTTAAACAGGAGTTGACTGTCTAATTCGCCATTATCGATCTGTTCCTTTGTCTGTCCAGGAGCCAACTTACTTAGGTAATAATAATACCCGTCATCACCCAACTGCCATTTGTTTTCTTCAAAGGTCGTTGTTGTGTTGGCATCATCATAAACAAGTTCTACCCCATCTGTAATTGGCAATGGTACCTGACCATCATCTGTTGTCTGATAGGCAACTGGAAAAACCATAACTCGAACAAATGCTGCAAGCTCTTCTGGATTAAAGACACCTACTTTTTTCGGAACAAGCTGATCGGGTACAACCGTTTCCTGTTTCTCGAATTCATCGACTAATTCAACATCAAAATCGAAGTCAGTCTTAAACTCATTATCCCGTGCAGCTGTCCCGGAAAACCAAGCAAAGGTGGACGCAAGAACGAAGAGGATTGTACAAATAGATGCGATGATTCCTACAGTTGGTTTATTTTGAAACAGCATCTTTAATTTTTTCTGCATAATCACACCTCACTTTTTAGTAACGAGAGTCTACGCAACCGATCATCAAATGGCTGCATAACTTCTTAAATCCGAACAAATGTCGGGACAGAAGCACAGCTTTCGAAATAAGAGGTACCATCTCAAAAATGCTTCACACATTTTTCTGATAGTCCTTCTTGATCCCCAGAGCTTGATACTCCTGTCCCGACCTCTCATGTATTATCCTTGATTATTCATTCTCACACTGAAAATCAGTGAGCCGCCTGATCTTTATCTTTTCTGATATAGAAAAGATATACTAAGATGACTGTTGCGATCAGAAAGATACCTCCCAAAGTAAGCAGGATCTTGGAAACCGTTTCACCTGTACTCGGGTAACTCCCTGAAGGCTTGGTCGTAGACGGCAGAGTGGTCGATGGTGTCGTTGGCTGAGTCACTGAGGGTTCTGTTGATTCTGTCGGTTCCGTTGAATTTGAAGGCAACGGCTCGTCTCTTTCTGCTATGAATGTCCATGTGACAATTGCCTCACTAGGACCAGACATAAATTCATCGAAAGGAATATTCCGCAGCACCTTCAGCTCTATGTCCATCGTCTGCTTTGACCCAGCTGAAATAACGCCAAAATCGATTTCTCTTGACTCTACAGTTTCACCTTGCTCATTACTTGAAAGGTTTCCATCATAAATGGTCTTGTTGTTAAGCATAAACACCATGCTCATACTCTCAATCAAATTGACCGGCCCTTCATGAGACTTCGGCGCAATAATCATTTTTAATCGATAATCATCCGATCGATTATTTTGGATAACCAAATTTCGAGTTATAATATCTCCAGGCATCAGACCACTAAGGTTGAAGAAATAACCACCGTTTTCTGTCACACTAAGTCCCTGATCGTCTCCGATAACAAAGCCGTCAGGAATATTGATTTCTTCTGCATCGACTAGTGCAGGAGCAGCCAGACAAAAGAATATCATTGTCAGCACAGCTAACAATTTTCTTATTCGATTCATTGTTAATCCTCCTTAAAGTCATCTGCTTTTGAGGAGATGATACTCTTTATCTCAGCTTATGGTGCAGCAGGTGCTACAGCTTCCAATGCTGTTTTAAGTGCTCCTGTCACGCCTGACCAGTCAGACAATGCTTCTTGGTATCCTTGCAAAGCTTCAGCTTTTACAGTCAATGTGTAATCCATGTACATATAGTTGTTTCCAGCAGAACCATCGATTTCTACTGCATTCAATAGTAATGGTGTCACATTACCTGAATCAACTAAACCAATATAGTAGAACCAGCCATCAGCAGCGTTAAAGTACCATTTATTCGCTGTTGGTGCAGTATTGTCTACATTTGCAGTATGGTAATGCAGATTGATTTTTTCATCTAATTGGAATTGACCTGGTGCAGTCGCAGTTAATGTATCTACTGTCCAATTGAATGTTGCTTCAGTACTAGTACGTTTGTAATAGTTGTACGTCATGTCTGTTACAGAGATTGTTTTTGCATCACTGTCGATCTTCCATTCTCCGCCAACTTGACCATTTTGTGTTGAATAAGCAATCACTTCATAAGAATTGCTTGTAGAAGAAGTAGTCAATTCCTTCATTTTCACTGTAACACCTGCTGGAACGCTAGCATCTACGGTGAAACCAAATGTTGCTGGGTCACTCCATGATGTTGTGTCGATAACTGGAACTGGTAAGAATGAACCGCCATTTGCTTCTAAATCTGTATCCGCTTTGATCGTTGTTGATTTTTCTACAGCCAAGTTCAAACCATCTGCATCATATTTATGAACCATTTCTTCAAATGACGCACGAACAAATACAGGATTGTCACCCAAGTTTGTCACACCGACATCCTTCTGGATTTTTTCTCCTGGTTTTGCTTCTTTACCGCCTTCTTCGTCAAAAATTTCCCAAACCTTTACTGATCCGTCTGGCATACCGTCTGTTTTGAATTTGTTTTCTACGCTATGTTGGGCAGAATACCATGCAAAAGTTCCTGCAGCCAGCATCAATACTGTTAAGGCAGCCGACGCACCTGTAACAAACTTTTTGTTCTTTCTTAGATTCTTCATTCTTGTGTTTCCTCCTAAAAAAATTTATTTATATAAATCTTTGCTTCTTCTTTTTGAAGTAGACAAAGAATCATACCGTTTCTTTGGTTCACTTGCGTCTTCTTTTTCCGGTGCAAAATATTGGCGCAGTAAAATAACTAATAAGAAAAAAGACACCACCATCACAAGCACAGGAATCGTATTTTCTCTAATAAATTTCAGTCCCGTTCCAGCCTTGGGGATTGAAAATTGGACGACCCCAATCACTCTATCTCCTCGAACCGGTGGATCTGACTTATTGTTAGCATCTCCTTGTGTAGTAAAGACTGGATAGTGTTCACTTATTTGAACCTCACCATCAACAATCTCCTGTTCCGTTTTCTCCGGTTCTTCTTTCGCAATGACCCTATGTGTCAGATAAGTATCGGGTGATTGTTGATTCGGCACAAATGTGATAATATCTCCAACTTTGATTTTTTCCGGATCTTCAATTTTGACAATGATCATGTCTCCGGCAACAAAATTTCCTTTTTGATCCTCTTGGGTTTTTCTCATTGAATTGGTGTACACTTCATAAAAACGATACCCATAAAAAGACTTATCATTTTTTTCACTAATCGTGAAAATGGCTGCTCCACCAAGCATCAAAAAGATAAAGAGGAAAAACAATAGATCGAACACAGCAGTAACAACCTTGCTTGACTTTCGTTGCTTCTTCTTATCGGTGTTTTTCTTTCTATTTTTCTGGTTGGAAGGTTGATTTTTCTTTGTTTTCTTTTTTTTACTTGCATTCTTATTATTAGAAGGTTTTCTTCTTTTATTTGGTACAGTATCTCCAGCTTTTAAATCAGAGACACGCTTTTTTCTTTTTTTACTCTTGAGTTTATTGGATTCCACAGATCGTTTTTTTTGATTGTTGACCTTCTTTTTTGATCGGTCCAACTTCTGTTCCTCTATGGTCAATCTTCTTGCCTCCTGACTTTATAAATGACTGAGTCGTCAATCACTGAATAGTATATGGAAGCTCTGACTGTCTTCTTTCTATCCACGTCTTACACTGATACATTCAGCATGTAGCCTTTTGATCGAACCGTTTTTATATACTGAAGATTCATCATATCCTTCTCGATTTTCTTTCTTAGATGAAAAATCAGATTTGCTATACGTGCTTTAGAAGGTGTTTGTTTTTCTCCCCAAATTGCAGCATGAAGCTCTGCATAGCTCATCGCCTTCCCACAATTCTTATATAGAACACTAAGAATTTGGAATTCCAGCCTAGTCAAATCCACTTCTCTTCCACCTTCGATAGAAACACTTTGATTCGCATCATTCAGCTGAAGTGTCGGTATATCTCTTTCTTCCTCTGTTGTATCTTTTTTCTCTTTACGCTCACTTGCTAATGAGTTGCGAATAATCAGACGCAATTCTTCCGGATCGCATTCCTGTTCAATATTCCCTGAAACACCCAATTGTAGATAAACCAATCGATTCACACTGGGGATATCTTTCGAAGCTGTCCAGACCAACGCCTGTGATTCTTTTTTGATCGATAAAATCAGATTACAAACACCACCAACATTCTCCTGATTTTCATCAAAAATAATAATCCCATCTACTTGTTGGATTTTTTCATCCAGTTTTTGCTCTGGTTCAATCGATACAACCTGATATTCTTCTTTTTTCAAACTATCTATGTACTCTTGCCGCAGTTTACCTGCTATGTTTAACACACCAATCGTATGCATAATACTTCTCCTTTCCATTGGACTTCTTTATAATTTATTAGATGAGGACAAAAATTCAGATAATCACTTCTTAGTAGATGAAAAAGACAATTACTTCCTGTGATACGGACTTTCAAACACACGTATTACACACTTTCTTGTTTTTGGTAAAAACAAGAAAGCCAATAAAAGAACCATTACAGCAACAAAAAAAATTATCTTGACGGTTTAAATGACGGTCTAAAAAGAAATGAAGCATAAGGGGTGTCCCCCCCATGCTTCATTTCTTTTTTAGTATGCCAGAATTTCCACCGCTCGTCGTTCCTCACTCAAGGTTGCATTTGTATAAATATCTAATGTCAGCTTGACAGAAGTATGCCCTAAAAGGGACGAAATGGTTGCAGCGCTTATTCCGCATTCCAAACAGCGCGTAGCAAATGAATGCCTCAATGAGTGAAAGCTGATAGATGCTAATGTGGTACCTGCAACAATTCGTTTAAAATGGTTCGTGATCGTTCGAGGTTCCATCGGTTTGCCTTGAATAGCAATAACATATTCACTCGTTGATCCCTGCTTCATTTTCTTTAGATTCTCTATCATTTTTTTCGATAACGGTAATTCCCTTCTTGACATCTGTGTCTTAGGGCTCCCCTCTAACAAGGTTGTTTTTTTTCCTTCTGTCGAAAAAGTCTGAAGCCGTTGCAATGTTCTTGATACAGTTAGTGTCTCTAATTCAAAATCGATATCTTGCCACTTTAAACCAGAAATTTCTCCAATACGAAGACCCGTTTCCAAAGAAAGAATGATTGGAAACCCATGAATATCCTGCTTTGCTAGTTTAGTAACGAGTTGACGCTCTTTCAGAGAAAGTGTTCGAATCCTTTGCTTTATTACTTTAGGCAGTTGGATATCTTCAAATAGGTAGCTTCCAATAAAATGTCGTTTTTCAGCCTCCTTCAAACAACTTTTTACGATTTGATACACCGTACGGATAGATGAGGGTGCTAAAAGGTTAGATTGTTCTTTAATCATTTGATTGATTTGATACGATGATAGCTTTCTTAGAGGTAAATGTCCGATATATGGTTTTACATAACGTTCCAGCTTATTTTTATAGCTGCTATATGTGCTTACTTTTACCGTATCACTGATCTCATCCAGCCAATAATCAATCCAAATCGTAACCGTTCCCTCAAAATCTACTTGTGCAGGGTCATTCATCTTCAAACTAATTTTTTGTTCTATGAGCTTTTGCCTTACTTCCTTATAAGAGCGAGCATAAACATACCCATAACAGATTTTTCCATCCAACTTCCTCCCTTGAATGTAGCGCCCCTCCCAGCGACCATCTTTACGTTTATAGATATTTTCTCCTCTACGAGCCATAAAAACTCCCTCTTTTCCACATTTTTTGACGGCTGACATGACGGCAAATACAAGAATAATCATATATTTCTCATATTTTTACGTTTTTTTGTAAAAATATGAGAAATATAAAGAAAAATAATAGTGTATAATAAATCCATCGATATATATATCGTATAATAATCGAATATTAATTCGGAAAAACACCATTTTTAAAACAATTCATATATTATATAATAATTATATCACTTTCTTGTTTTTACCAAAAACAAGATTTCGTCAATATATTAAATATAATTACCGACCATTTGGTTTTCAATATATTTATTATAAAAAATATCTAATACAAATTAATTGTTTACTTATGAAGTAACTAACCACGCGCCGTACGCGTGGTTTTTTCAACTAGCTTTAGTGAGTGAAACCGACTCAATTCATTAATAAAAAGCTACCTGTGATGATAGATTCATCACAGGTAGCTTTTTCTCATTATTCTACTATTATTATCAGCTTCTATTTATCCAAAGCTGCTGCAGCCTCTTTATCCAAAATCACAGTCAAATTGGGATGCAGCTGTAAGATAGATGCCGGAACATCCTCGCTGACCGGTCCAGTCAGAACCCTTCTAACCATTTCAGCCTTCTCTGATCCGTTAACAATTAATATCAGATGCTTCACACGCATCACACTGACCGGCCCCATTGTCACAAAGGACATCCCTTTTTCCATCATCTCAGGGACAAACCACGATTCTTCCCCTGTCACAGTCACTTTGTAAGTTAGTTTGTTAAACGCCGTTGTTCCAGGCATATTTCCGCAAAAATGTCCGTCTTTTCCTAGTCCAATCAGCATTGCATCTAATCCGCCAACTGCTTCTAATGATACATCTTGTTCTGCATAATTCTCAGGAGTCAACGGGTGAATATTCTCTTCGCTGATCCCTGCAGGTGTTAGATACAATCTTCTTAAATCACTGATAGTGATCCCTTCTTTTTGACCTTCTACTGGAATCTCATCAAAATTATAATAATGAACATTATCATAATTCGGGCTATCCTTGACTGCGGTTACCATTTTTTCGTAAACCTTTACTGGTGTATTTCCTCCAGTGATTGACAGATTCACTCGTTTCGCTTCTGTCATGTGTCCTAATAAAATATTTTTTGCTGTTTCACTCATCGATCCGAAATCGCTTTCAATAATGATTTTCATGCAATCGCTCCTCTATTTGTTATTTTTCTTGATTATAATTTGTGGGAACCATCCCATGTCAAGATAAAATAAATCATTTAATAAGCAAGAATAAAGAACCACAGAAACGCTTATTGAACCTTTCAGAAAAATGATACTTATTTCTTCACAACCAAATAAAAAGAGTTTCCGAAAATCGCTTTCTACAGCTATTTTCAGAAACCCATAAATTACATTTTATCTCTCTACTAAACGGTAATACACTTTTGATGTTCGCCAATAGATAAGGAAGTAGCATAGAACGAAGATGCCCACGCAAACCGCGGTAGTCGATAACAACAATGACCCATTTATTAATCCAAAGAGGACTAATAGCTTCTTGATGATTGGAAAGGCAAAGGACAAGTGCATCACTGCCACAATGATTGGCAGGAAGAAGACCAATAGAATCTGATGCTGGATTGTTTTGTGTACCTCTTTATGACTCAAGCCGACCTTCTGCATGATTTCAAAGCGGTCATGGTCATCGTTCCCTTCAGAAATCTGCTTATAAAAGATAATCAGAGTTGTAGCAATAATGAAGCTCAAGCCAAAGATCACGCCGATAAACAGGAACCCGCCCATCATTATTTGGTTAGACTCTCGGTCTTCATCAATAGAAGACACCGAAACATCTAGCTCCTCCATTCCAGGCTGTTGCGCACGTGTGTTAAACTCACTTCGCAAGGCTTCCACAACAGCTAATCTTTTCTCTATTGAGCCATCCAGCTCAAACATTATGCTACTTTCAAGTTCTGGATTGAAAGTAAAGACCCCTTCTTTGAAATCCTGTGCAACAGTTGTCAGTATATGCTCAAACTGCGCATCCGGAACAAAAACCAAGAAAGCCTTTAGCGTTTCATCTTCTTTCTTAGGTGATAGAACGAACTCAGCCGGTACATCTTTTACTACAAACTGCTGTGAAGCGATCGTTATCGTTGGTTCCTCATACCCACCATATACCGGATAAAGGATGACTTCATTTTCAGCAAGCACCTCATTTTTCTGTTCCACACGATTATACTCACTTAATTTAATGAATTGAAAACCGTTCACCGTGCTGTAATTACCAAGAGATTCCTCACTTGGAGTATAAACACCTGCCTTTTCTTTCACTGTAACAACATTCGAAGATGATGTGATGTACTGCAAATCATTAACCTTGATTTCCTGACTACTTGCCGCTGCTTCTATTGACCCTTTTACCTCTTCCACCGGTAGATTGGCATTGACTGATGTCTGGAATGGATTCCGATTCTTGATCATGTCTTCTCGCCCTACATACAGAGAAACAGTGGTGGAGATTGTCACCAACGCCATTGTACATAAAATACAAATTGTTGCCAGGCCAGCCCCGTTTTGCTTCATTCTGAAAATCATGCTCGAAATGGAAATGAAGTTCGAAGGTTTATAGTAGAAACGCTCTCTATTTTTCAAAAATTTCAACAGCGTAATACTACCTGCAACAAATAGACTATAGGTGCCGATAATTACTAAAACAACTGCGACAAAGAACAAGGTCAATGCTTCTACAGGTGATTGGATCGTCAAAGAAATCCCGTACCCGACACTAAGACAACCGATCCCAACAACCGCAAAAAGCCATTTCGCTTTTGGTTCTTTTTCACCCGATTTCGACTGCCCCAACAGCTCAATAGGCTTAGACTTACGAACTTCCCACATATCATACAGGAAAGTGACTAGAAAAATAGCCCCAAATAGCCCTATTACCCCAAGCAACGAAGACAAAGTTAAATCAAAAACAAAATCATTGCCTAAGCCTGTCAGCTTTTTCAATACCAAAAACATCAGCTTGGAAAAAATTACACCCGAGATAATCCCGCCAACCATCACGATGAGAAAAACATATAGATTTTCAAATAACATCATAATTGTCAGGTTTCGTTTATCCATCCCTAAAATATTATACAATCCCAGCTCTTTTTTCCTACGTTTGATTAGGAAGCTATGGGTATAAAACGTAAAGACAACCGAGAAAATCACGATGACAATACTTCCAAAGCTAAACATTGCCTTGACAGACATGGCCTGTGGAAGAGAATTCATCCCATCATTATGCAGCATGACCTGCATGATGATGTTCAGCACGACCGTAAAAATCGTTGCCAAACCAAAAGGAATATAGACCGTACGATTTTTCTTCAAATTATTATAGGCTAAACGCGAATACAGCATGCTCTCTCACCCCTTCGCCAGCAATGTTGTCATTGTTTTTGAAATTTCTTCAAAGAGCTGTTCATTGCTTCGTTGTCCTCTGTATAGCTGGTGGAAAACCTGTCCATCCTTGATAAACAAAATACGATTGGCTCTACTCGCAGCTAATGCGCTATGGGTCACCATCAGAATCGTCTGATTTTGATGATTGATTTCCTGAAACAAGGTCAGTAAATTCTCTGCACTTTTTGAATCCAATGCGCCTGTCGGCTCATCTGCCAAAACAATCTGAGGATTTGTAATCAGTGCCCTCGCAACTGCAACACGCTGCTTTTGTCCTCCCGAAATCTCATATGGGTATTTCTCTAAAAGCTCACCAATTCCTAGAATTTCTGCCAACGGCTGCAGTCTTTGTGTCATTTCGCTGACCGATGTTTTTGACAGCACCAATGGTAGGAAGATATTATCCTTTACTGAAAAATTATCCAACAAATTGAAATCCTGAAAAACAAAACCGAGATTTTCTCTTCGAAAAGCTGCCAGTTTTCCTTCAGGTATCTCCGTGATGTTCTTCCCTTTAAGCAGTACAGAGCCCTGTGTCGGCATATCCAGTGTCGCTAAAATATTCAACAGGGTACTTTTTCCTGAGCCTGACTCCCCCATAATAGCGATATATTCACCTTCTTCCACTAGAAAAGAAATATCCTTTAGTGCGGTTACTTGGTTGCCACCAAAACGGGTTTGATAAACTTTTTGTATATGTGTTACTTCCAGCATCGTCATTTTTATTCCTCCTTGGAATGTATCATCACAGCCTTATTCAATTGAATGGCCTGAAGAACTACTATTAGATTTGCATCAGCCGCTTCACAGTCTGCTGCTTTCCTCTCTTTTATAGTAAACAAAACAGCAGTCGATAGCTACTTACACTTCGGCTGCTGCACTTACATTGCTGTAAGGTTCATTCCATTTTATAGCGATGCTGACTCACATTCAGCCAAACCTTTGTCCCACTCCCTACTTCAGAGGTCAAATGGATCTGATGTCCCAGCTTCCTCATGATCTCACGGCTCATATAAAGTCCCAGACCCGTCGCTTTTTGATGATTGTGGCCGTTGTACCCTGTGTAGCCCTTTTCAAATACTCGATCGATGTCCTCTTGCAAAATACCGATTCCTGTATCCTCGATCACGATTTCCTTTGGCCGATTAGGATTGCTATAGATTCGGATGCCGCCTTGACGGGTATATTTGATTGCATTCAGAAGAATCTGCTCCAAAACGAAGCCCAGCCATTTTTTGTCACTAATGACAGTCTGTCCCGTTTCCTCCAATGAAAAGGACAGTTCCTGATAAATAAAGAATGTCGCATACTTTTTGACCGTTTCTTTGATGAGTCGGTCAATATCGACCTCTTCAAAAACAAAATCTGTCTCTGTGTGATTCAAGCGCAAATATTGCAGCATCATATCCAAATATTGGTCGATCTTGAATAATTCTTGCTTCAACACTGTATGATCCAGCTGATTTTCCTGCATTTTCAAATTCAACACAGCTAATGGCGTCTTGATTTGATGGCTCCACATGCTGTAGTAATCCATCAAACGGTAGTTGGCTTGCTTCGATTCGCTGACGTCCTCTCGGCATTCTCGATCCAATATTTCTAAAAGCTCCTCGTAGTCCTCTTCAATCAACAGCTGTCTTTGTTGGCGACTTTGCACATATAACCGAACGGCTTTTTTACCATTCTCAAGTGAAAAATGCTGTCTGCGATACCGATAGTACTGAATGCTCATCATGATTAAGAGAAAGAAACCAGAAAAAAGCAGGGCATCTGCATAAACATCCACGGGTACATCGTAAAGAAAAAAAGTACTGACGAACAACGAAACCATGCCGATATAAGTAATAACCGTGTATTTTCTATCCTTCAAATAGCGAAAAAATAGCCGCATCCTACTCTTCCTTTCCTAAACGATACCCTGTCCCTTTTTTGGTTTGGATGTATTCATCTAAACCAATCTCGCTGACTTTTTTCCTTAATCGTGCCATATTGACTGACAATGTGTTGCCATCTACAAACGCTTCATTTTCCCAGAGCTTCTCCATAATCAGCTCCTTAGCAACGACCTTTTCCGGCTGTTGAAAAAGCAATCCCAATATTTTTGTTTCATTCATCGTCACTGGAATACACTGGTCTAGTCGACACACCTCGAAGGCTTCCAAATCCAAGAGATAATCTCCATAGCTCAATGTCCGCTTATCCGTGAATCCTGGGTTTCTTCTCAAAATCGCTTGAATTTTTGCGACAAGTACTTCTAGGTCAAAGGGTTTCGGAATAAAATCATCCCCTCCCATGTTCATTGCCATCACGATATTCATGTTGTCACTGGCAGAAGAAAGAAACACAATCGGAACCTCTGATTGCTTGCGGATTTCATTACACCAGTGATAGCCGTTGTAAAATGGCAGCGAAATATCTAAAATCACCAAATCTGGCTGAAATGCATCAAAAGCTGCTAATACATGCTGAAAGTCAGTAGCGGCCTGTACTTCAAAATTCCATTTTTCTAAAAAAGCCGCTACTGTTTCGACGATTCGGCTGTCATCCTCTACAATAAATATTTTCTTCATTCGTTGTTTCTCCTTTGTCTCATACTCAACTACGTCTTTTTCAGTTTACCACACGGGTCGATCGTTACAATAAAAAATCAAGATACAAAGGAATCATTTCAGTCTCCCTTACCTTGATTAGAAAATAAATGGTGCGCTGAATACACTCCAGCAGCATCTAAAAAAGCTATAGCAAATCAATAAATTCTCTGCATTTTTTTCTCATCTTTTGCCGACAAGTAACAGCCCTTCTGTACTTAATTCCTTTGCCACTCGCCCTCTTCCATATATACCCGATTCGTTTCCTTTTGAAAGTCTGTCACAGCCTCCGTTCCCCACTGCGGATAATCCGTGACCAGCCCCAGAACACCTAAATCAAGCAGCTGTCTCATGCTTTCCTGTTGATTGACCGTCCAAACATAGACAGGCAGCCAAGCTCTGCGGAACTCCATTAAGTTCTCTCTCGTTGCCATCCATTCTTCGATGAAAACAAAATCGATTTTCATTGTTCGAATCACAGCCGGATCAAGTACACCCATGCCACCGAATATGCAATACCCACTGATCGTCTCAGGATGCTTCGTGTTCATCTCTTCAACCAGCTTATACTCTAAGGATAAAAAGATCGATTCTTCTAGTAGACCGTGTTTCTTTAGTACAGCTGCCACTTCATCGACTAGGTTTTTCTTTTCATGACCATGCCGTTTCAATTCAACGGCCAACTTTATTTTCCCTTTGGTCAACTGAATCATTTCTTCAAGTGTCGGGATCTCTCCCTCCAAACCATTTTGCTTCAATACTATTGTACTCAGCTCTTCAGCCGTCATTTCGTGAACAGAGGAACTCTTACCAGCAAGCCTACTCAAGGAATCATCATGTATGACCATTGGAATGCCATCGGAGGATAGCAAAATATCGATTTCTGCATACTCTGCTCCCGTATCGATCGCCCCTTGCACAGCAGCAAGTGAGTTTTCAACCCCAGCCACACTGCCTCGATGTCCGATCACGATCGGCTCATGTAGATCTTCGCCGCTCGCTACCATCCGGTACAAAGACACTCCCATAGGAAAAGCAATCAAAACAGAGAAAAAAATCACTGTTTTTCTTCTTTTACCTATTTTCTTTCCAGCACTCACTAAAGAATCTTGGGCATCAGCCAGTTTATCGTCTACTATCTGTTCCATTGTTGGATCGATCACTTGCTGATTCTTAGGTGTATAGAACATCACAACGACTGAAAGCAATAACGGCATCAAAATAATTTTACCCACATAATAAAACAAAAATATCAGCCCAAAACCAATCGATGGGAATGACAATCGATACATCTGATAAACAGATTCAAACGTGACAGTTGTGGAATGAAGGGCACGTAAAAATACCTCTCGCGGCAGCCAATCTACCACAAGCCAGACCACACCATATAATAAGAAAGGCTTATACACCTGTCGTTTGTTCATCCAAACATAGTTGATGCCCTTTTTGAATGCTTTAAAAAAGCGCCACTTTTCCAAAACCATCATCGGAATCGTATAAATCGTCAAGAAAAAGAACAGCGTTATCCCTCCATAAATAAGAAAAATGACAAGGCCGCCCCAGTTATTTTTGGTAATCTCTCCAGTGATAAAATTAGGAATTTGAAAACGAGAAAATAGCGCACTACTTAAACCCATCCCAGAAATCGGCAGAAAAATAAATACATAGACAAAATAACCAATAACACCGATTCCCTTCATACTGGAAATGGTGGTCAATGCCTTTCTGAACGCCGAACGAAGAGACAGCAGCTCGCCTTGTTTTAAATATTGACTCAAGAGGATGATGACTGAAAATTCCAAATATGCCGCATACGATGCAATCCCAATAATCAAAAGCACAGCCAAAATAGCCTGTGGTGTAGAGAAAAATGACACCATATCTGTATTAAACAAGACCTGATAGCCTGTAGTTTGTAGTGCCATAAAAAATATAAAATTGGTCAATGGCTGTAAAATGAGTCGATGTACCACATTCACCAGTAGCATAAATAACGCAAGCTGGCCAACCCCTCTCATGAATAATTGCTTATTTTGTTTGATATTCATTGTTTCCCCTACCTTTTCGTCCCTGTTTTATAACAAACGTTTTCTTAATAAATAGTATAACTTATTTCACAGGCTATGATGAGATAAAATTTACGATAAACTCTATATTGAACATTCATCAACAAACATATTTCCAGACAAAACACAGTCACCATTTTTTATACTTACTACAACGCATCACAATCAACCGATTTTTAGTCATATAATTAAAACAAAATCCAATTTATATATTAACATATGTTTTATTTTATGTTAGAATTACATTGTAAAAAGTAAGGAGGGTATGAAAAATGTGGATTGATATCGTTCAATATTGGTTAACTGTAACGTCTAACTTCTTCAACTTATTTAGATAAGAGCGAAGGAACATGCTAGAAACAAACTAAAGCCCTATGGATAAGACAGTATCTGGTCTTATCCATTTTTTTATATTTCAAAAAAATGGCATTTTGTACCAACGACAAAAGCATTGCTCCTACTTCCTCTTTTAACAGTTATTTCCCTATGCTATAATATCCCTTCAAGGAAACGCTTGCTGATTTATCATCTTTATTATGGTTGAACAGCATTTGGCACTTTGAGCATTAAAATCTAGCGTACTACGCACAACAAAGGGAGAGAGTTCAATGAAGAAAAAGTGGTTATGGTTAGTAGGGGTTGTTTTAATTACCTTAGCAGGTTGTGCTTCCAGCACGGCGGAGGAGATCGAAATAAATGATGATAAGATCCCATCCGTTTACAAAGTAATTGGGGAAAAGAAGATCACCGGTACAAACAGCAGCATCAAAGACGATGTGCGCACAACGGAAATCACCTACAAGAAAGGCAGCATCAGTGAAGAAGAATTAGTGGAGTACATGACGTACTTAGTCGAAGAGGAAGGCTTTATTCCTACGCTTGATACCCAAGAACAAGGCGGAAAACTGACGAATCAATTGGGTGTTGATTCTGCAACGGACGAACACATCGTACTTGTCGATCTGACCTGCTCAACAGATTTTAAAGGGGAAACGGTCATCACTTACCGTTCCGGACCAGGAAAAATCACAAAAAATGACGAGTAACTAACATAATTAAAAAACGATCGGCCCGTAACTGTGCTTGTCCTATTCGTTAGGATAAGTACAGCTACGGGCCGATGCTACTTTAATCTTCTTATTTAAACACTTCTGGATAGAGTAATTTAAGAACATCCATCGTCAGAGGTCTTCCCGTTCCGGAATACGGATAAATGTGCATATGCATGGCTGGATTGAAGTTCGCTTCAATAATTCCATAATTCGGTATTTCCTTATTTGCCGGTATCGTTTTATCCGGAATAATCAAATCGATGCCGCAAATCTTAGCGCCTAATGCTGCTACCGCATCTACCGCCAACTTTTTATAGCTTTCATCAAATTGATCGGTCACATCGATCGAATCTCCTCCCGTACTGATATTGGAGTTCTCTCTTAGATAAACAATCTGATCCTTTGCAGGTATTGAATGAATCATCAACCCTTGCTCCTTCAACATCAGACGTTCCAATTCACCAAGCTGAATCAGCTCAAGCGGCGCTCGATGGTTGCTGCCGCGCAACGGATGCGTATTCTTTTCAGCTACCAACTCTTCAACAGTGTGAACCCCGTCACCGACAACATTAGCCGGTATTCTCAATAAGATGGCTTTTACTTCATTATCAAGCACGAAGAAGCGATATTCCGTCCCCACCAGAAACTCTTCAATCAAGATGGACGTGTCCTCCTTGAAGGCTAGCGATAAAGCCTCAATATAATCCTTGCCAGACGCACCGTCCTTGAAAATGGAGATTCCTACACCATAGTTTGTTGATTTCGGCTTGACCACGAACGCCCGATTTTCATATTTCAAATACGCGCGCTCTGCTTCTTCCAGTGAAGTAAACTCATCACCTTCAGGCACACGAAAGCCTGCTTCCTTCAAAACTTTTTTTGTCACCGTTTTATTTTCCATAATCAACGGCACAATATACGTATCCAAGCTTGTCATATTGGCATTCTTCACATACTCTACATGGTTCTGGTACTTCAGCTTCAAAAACTGTTCATTTTCGTCCAGTATTTCCACTTCCAGCCCTTTTTGAATCGCATCAAATAGGAATAATTGTGTGGAAAGCTCCATACGGCGAAAGCCTGCTAGCTGATAAGGGCGCTCGAATGCAATCCCCTGATATTCCTTCCCATAAACGATGCCCAGTTCGGTATTTGAATTGGCCTCAATGATTGTCCACATCTTACCGGAAATTGTCATTTCAGGCATTCTCAGCTGCTCCTGATAGGTCGTCAGCAATTCCTTCTGACCGTAAATCCCCAGCTCGGTCACCATCTCCATCATTTCAGAAAAAACTCGATCGCCTTCTGCCTGCAATGCAATTTGGGCAAACGGATGACTTAGCGCAATCTGCTCATTCAACAGCTCGCCTGTCGCTACCCACTCGTCCGCCTTTTCTTTTTCATCAGTCCATAGCAAAAACAGCATGAATAAATGCATGAATTGCATCGTGTCTTCATCAATTCCCATAGGAGCAAATGGATTCAAATCAAGATTTCTTAACTCGATATAGCGAATGCCCTTCTTAGGAAGATCCGCCATACATTTGCCGCCGCGCAAACGAACAGGTGCGTAAAATTCTTTTTCCTCGGATAAGACGCCATTTTCCACCATCGTCTGAATATCCTCTGTATACTTCTCTAGTGAAACATAGGAAACTTTCACATCTTCACGGTTACGATACCCAAATGAACTGTTACGAATACTTCGAAGCGGTTCTGTCGGTCGATTTTCCTTATCGGTGAAATAACCCCATTCACTAACCGGTGATGCCCCAAATAAATAGGTAATTAGCCAACGGTAACGTAGATAGTTGCGCGCAGCTTTCATATACAGAACATTCTTGAATGCTTCAAGCGTTGTGTACGCTTCTTGCGAGTGGTATAAACGCGCCATCAATTCTTCTCCGTACTCAAAGTTAAAATGAATACCACTGACCATCTGTTTTCTTTTTCCATACTCGCGAGCCAAGTAACGTCGATAAAGCACATCCTCATATTTATCCAATTTTGCAATTTTGATATCTCGGTCATTTTCAGGCAATCTCGGCGGCATACTTAACGGCCAAAG
Organism: Enterococcus sp. 9E7_DIV0242; assembly: GCF_002140975.2. Lineage (NCBI taxonomy): Bacteria > Bacillati > Bacillota > Bacilli > Lactobacillales > Enterococcaceae > Enterococcus > Candidatus Enterococcus clewellii. The sequence continues at coordinate 2,888,702 of NZ_CP147247.1, read as the reverse complement.
CATCTCACCATTTCCAATAGATCGAATCGCTACATCATGAACAGCGGCCAAATACCGCAGGGTTTCGATAATTGAATCCCCTACTGGTGTAATCAACTCTATCTGTGTTTCGCTAAAATCAGTTTGAATATAGGGATGGAACGAACGATTCCCTAATATGCTTGGGTGATCTGTTTTGGCAAGTGCGCCATCTAACGTCACTCTTTGACTTTCTTTTTCTAATCCAAAACGAGCAGACATCGCATAAGGACGGACGTCCGTTTTACTCAATAACTCTTTTATATTTATATTCATTCACTTTCGCCTTTCTGTCTGTCGAATAATTCACATCACTTACTATTATATAGAATAATGGCTAGAAAGAGAATCTTTCTGTTTAAAAAGAGGGGGGCAAAGTAAAAATCTAAGATAAAAACAAGCTATATCTAGCATTCAAAGTTGCTACTCTCCCGCTTCTCCTCTATAGTGTTGTCCTCCTTTAACAGTGAACAAAGAAAGAGTGCAAAAAAAGAATCCAAGACTTCAACTGATTCCTTAGATTCCCTCTTGCACTCTCCATTAATTTGTTCATTTTACCCTTTTCTCCGACGGGCAAATTCGATAAAGCGGAATTTATCCAGTCGGTGAATCGATTCCGTGTATTCAAAGCAAGTTGTATCTTCTAAATAAACCAGGCTTCGAACGACAACAACATGGCTATCACCATGCAACGTCATTAATTCTTGCATTTCCTGTGTTACCGGCTCTACGGTAATTTCTTTCTGCGCATAGGAAATCGCCAACTTCAGATCATTTTCAAAATACTCATAAATCGAATCCTGCGCTCTTTCCTCCGGCAGTTCAGGAACAACTGATTGCAACAAATAGTCCTTGTCCAAAATGGCGATTTCGCCATCGATCTTACGCTGACGAATCAGCTTCCAGGCCATTTCTCCCACCGTCCAAGCCGTCTTCTCATTCAGCTTCTCAGTAACCGGCACTTCCTCCAGCACACGAACAATCGTCTCACTCGGAATACGCTGTGTTTCCTGCAATTCTTTATAGCTCGTCAAGCCGGCAATAGGAAAATCAAAACGGTTCAAATCTAGAACGATCGAGCCTTTCCCCTGCTTCTTTTGTATATAGCCTGCGTTCAACAGTAAATTCAACGCCTTACGAATGGTTTCTCTGGAAACCCCGTAAACTTGAATCAACTGATTCTCACTCGGCAAAAGAGTGTGTGCCGGATATTCCCCTGCCAAGATTTTCTTCTCCAAATCCAGAAAAATCTCATTAAATTTATTCATCACTATCTCCTACCTCCGTCGATAGTTATTATAATGTCTCCTAAATCAAACTGCAACCTTTCCTAAAGCGGTTACTTTTTTTCTTTCAAAAAATGGTCAACGAATTCAACTTTGATTTTCCCTATTTTTAGACTGACACAATCAAAAGCAGCGACAAATAAGTTGAAAAGAGCTGTGACATCGGTTTGTCCCAGCTCCCTCATTCATCTATCTATTCTTTTCTATTTTGCCAGCAGCTGGTCAATATCCAGCTCGTCTAGACGGTGAACCAACTGATCCGCGCCTGTTAATGGTCCTTCCGCATCCACACCAACGGCATACATGCCTGCTGCATTGATTGCATCGATCCCAGCCTGTGCATCTTCAAAACCAACCGCTTCCGCTGGCGTGATAGCCAAAGCTTCCGCTGCTTTTAGGAAAATCTCTGGATCAGGTTTTCCTTTTGCTAAGCTATCCGGATCAACAATATAACGAAAATCTTCCAATACACCTAGCTTCGCTAAAATGACTGGTGCATTTTTTGAAGCAGACGCTAAAGCGCACGGAATTTCTTTGGCTTTCGCTTGCGCCATAAATTCTTTTACACCCGGAAGCAAATCATCCGGTGTAAGGGATTCTAGTAATTCAACATAGTGATCGTTTTTCTTTTCTGCCATCTGCTCTTTTTCCGACTGGGAAAACGCATCTGCTTTTCCACCAAATGCCAAAATACGATCCAAGGAATCCATCCGACTGATCCCCTTCAGCTGCTCGTTGAACACTACGTCAATAGTGATGCCGATTGATTCAGCCAAATCCTTCCACGCAAGATAATGATATTTCGCAGTATCAGTAATAACACCATCTAAATCAAATATAAATCCTTTTCTCATTATACGCTGACTCCTCCATAGACTATTTCTTTTGGTTGACCGCCAACCAGAGACACACTTCTGCCGCCGACTGTCAGAGATACCGCTTGATCCGCTTCGATAGAGATTTTTTCTTTATCGATCGTCACTTGATAATGCACATTTCGAATGTTTAAACGGAATGCGAGCTTTTGCCATTTTTCAGGCAGCTGCGGGTGAATTTCTAACGCTTCTTGACGAATATCGATGCCTGCAAAAGTTGTCAACGTGATAAACAGAGTTGCCGCCATAACGCCGGCATGAATACCTTCAGCTGTTGTTCCTCCTTGAATATCCTGGTAGTCAGAGTACAACGCTTGTTGATACAGCTTCCAAGACAAATCTTTATCTTCCACGATCGAAGCCAACTGAGCATGGACGATACGAGACAAGGTAGAGCCGTGAGAGGTTCTGGACAGGTAATAGTCCAAATTCTTTTCCAGATAATCCTCCGGCAGTTCATACCCTAAATCAGCTAAAATGCGATCCACTGTTTCTTTTCGGAAATTGTAGAAAATCATCAGACTATCCGCTTGCTTCGCTACTTTATAATCATCTGCACTGTGTCCTTCTGCGCGCAAAATACGATCCATACGATAGATATTGCCATATTTTTCCGTATAATAATCAAAATCGACTTCCTTCAGCTCGAAGTACCCATCATGTTGTGCGATGACCCCTTGTTCGTCGATTGTCAAATTCAACTCTTGTCTGATTTGATTCATTTGAGCCAAATCCTCATTCGTCAACCCAACCTTTTTTTGTACGGCCATCAAATCATCTGCATCATACGATGCATACAACTTTTCGATTTCTTCAAAAAGCCACACTACCATCATATTGGTATACGCATTGTCCGTCAAGCCGCCCTTATCACTGCCGGGATACGCCTCATGGAATTCATCCGGTCCCATCACTCCGGAAATGGAATAGCGTTGCTTTTGCTCATCATATTCCGCAATACTTAGCCAGAATTTACTGATTTCGAGCAGAAGCTCAATCCCATAATGAATCATGAATTCTTTATCTTCTGTATTCATATTGTACAGCCAGACATTATAAGCAACCGCTAAAGAAACATGGCGTTGCAAGCGACTGTGGTCTTCGCCCCACTCTCCGCTGATTGGATTCAAATGCAGTTCTTGTGACTGCTCTGTTCCATCCAAGCCAGATTGCCACGGGAACATCGCTCCTTGATAACCAGCTTTCTGGGCATCTGCCTTCGCTGCCGCCAGTCTATTATAACGATACATCAGGGATTGACGCGCAATCTCCGGAAAATGGATGATATAAAACGGTAGGATAAACAGCTCGTCCCAGAAAATATGCCCTCTATAAGCTTCTCCATGCAATCCTCTAGCTGTGATCGATACATCCAATGATGGATTCGCAACCGGTGACCCGGAAACCAACATATGATACGTGTGGAGGTGTAACATCTTTTCGGACATCATATCTCCCTCAACACTCATTGCCGCTTCTTGCCAATACCCTGCCCAAACAGCTGCCGAAGCCTCGTGAATGGCAGAAAAATCAGCAATCTCAAACTGAGCAAAATTATGATCCTGTTTCGCTTCCTCCGCACGATATACGTGGATGGCCACACTCTTTTCTAACGTATAACTTTGTCCTTCTACAACTGCTAGTTCAACAGATTGAATCACTTTTTCTTCTGTCAATTCTGTCTGGACAGTAGAAATATCCAAATCTGGGCTAAATAGCTGCGCTTCCTGAACAATCGTGATTCCTGAATCTAATGTTTTCGCTATTAGACGACTTTTAGCCCCTTCTGCGGCAGTCTCAAGTACTGTCAAATGCTGATTCGTCAAGCTTCTATAGCGAGCAACATTATAGTTAAATACTGTCCCGTCTGCTTCAGTCAAAAAAGTCACTGATCCGCTGAAATTCAACGGAGTTAGTTGATAAGAAAGGCTATACTCATGCATATCTGCCATGCTCACTACACGTCTGGAAACGATCTCTAGTTGCTTTCCGGAAGCTGATTCAAAAATACCGGTCGCTTGAAAAAGACCATTACGCATATCCAATGTACGTTTAAATGATTTTACTGTCTGCTCCGAAAAAGTCAGGACTTCTCCATCCACAGCTACAGCCAAATATTGTAGATTCGGCGCGTTGACAAAATCTTCATTTTTGATTTCCTGACCTTCAACGGTTGAAACGGCTGTATTATACAATCCTGCAAGATATGTTGCCGGATAAGTATCCTCTGTAATACGCATTTCCGGCGTAGTGCCCCGCAGACCAATAAATCCATTCCCTGTTGTCAGTAATGCCTCAGCTGCATACTCATCTTTTCCTTGACGGAAATCATGATAGACAAGTGTCCAGCTACACTTTTCCCGTTCCAATTGAAGAGCCGCCTCAACAGAATCTACAATCTCTGATGCAAAAATGACTGGTACATTTAAGGTCTCTTCCAATTGGAAACGGAACTTATCTAGCTGTTCAACCTCTATAGAAGTCGCTTCATATTGAATCACACAACCATCTAATCCTTTTTCAGCCAATAACTTAGTTATCTCCTGCACTGCTTCTTTACCATCATAGGAAAAATCAATTTTCTTTGTTTCATTGTCTACACATAGATGTTGTCCATCTATGACTATGTTTATATACTTCATGAGCCGCCTCTCCCTTACTTGTCTATACATGTTCAAAATCATTATACAATTCTTGATTCTTTTTTTCAAGCGTTATCATCATTCTGTTCGGTTGTTTTTTTATACTATATATACAGTCAATCAATTCAATAAAATCAGATAGTAACAAACAAATATTCCCATCCATTTCCACCTCTTTTTACCAATACGTTATTTTTTAGAAATTCAAGCAGAAAAAAACTTTTTATTGTAAAACGCTTGCATTTTTTCTGATTAGCAGTTATTATTAAGTCGAAATAAACAACTTGTGTATACAAGTTAACGAAAGGAGTTTTTCTGATGGGTAAATACACAGCAGATGCAGAACAGCTATTAAAAGATATTGGCGGGAAAGAAAATGTCGCAGCTGTCAGTCATTGTGCCACCCGCATGCGTTTTGTACTAAACGATCCGTCCTTAGCAGATGAGAAAGCAATCGAAAACATTCCAAGTGTCAAGGGGATGTTTACAAATGCCGGACAATTTCAAGTCATTATTGGGAACGATGTGCCATTATTCTTTAACGATTTTTCAGCAGTTTCCGGAATCGACGGAGTATCAAAAGAACAAGGGAAATCAGCAGCAAAACAAAATCTAAACCCCGTTCAACGAGCAATCGGTGTACTGGCGGAAATCTTTACACCAATCATTCCGGCGATTATCGTTGGGGGATTGATTCTAGGCTTCCGAAATGTATTAGAAAGCATCCAGTTCGGTGCGCTTGGCGGACAGACAATTGTTGAATCTTCTCAATTTTGGAGTGGGGTCAACCACTTCTTATGGTTACCTGGTGAAGCGATTTTCCATTTCCTACCTGTAGGAATCACATGGAGTATTGCTAAGAAGATGGGAACGACACAGATTTTGGGGATCGTATTGGGGATTACCTTAGTATCGCCGCAGCTATTGAACGCATATGGCGTAGCAGGAACTGCCGCAGCGGATATTCCATTCTGGGATTTCGGCTTTGCGCAAATCGATATGATTGGGTACCAAGCACAAGTTATACCGGCAATGCTAGCTGGATTCATGTTGGCATATCTGGAAATCTTCTTCCGAAAGATTATTCCTCAAGCCGTTTCAATGATTTTTGTTCCATTTTTCGCGCTGCTGCCAACAATTTTTGCAGCTCACGTGATTTTAGGTCCAATCGGTTGGACGATCGGTAACTTTATCTCTAGCGTTGTTAATACAGGACTGACTTCTGCCTTTAACTGGCTATTTGGTGCCGTCTTTGGGTTCCTATATGCACCTTTGGTAATTACTGGTCTACATCATATGTCGAATGCCATTGATACACAACTGATTGCAGACTTCCAGTCAACGAACCTTTGGCCAATGATCGCTTTGTCAAATATTGCACAGGGATCTGCTGTATTAGGGGTTATCTTCCTACACAGAGGCAATAAAAAAGAGGAACAGATTTCTATTCCTTCTATGATTTCTTGTTATCTAGGTGTAACAGAACCCGCCATGTTCGGAATCAATTTGAAATATGTTTATCCATTTGTCGCAGCCATGATTGGCTCCGGTCTAGCAGGGATGTTCGCTACGTTAATGGGGGTACGTGCCAACGCAATCGGAGTTGGTGGCCTTCCAGGTATTTTGGCCATTCGTGCACAGGATTGGTTATCCTTCATTATCGCAATGGTGATCGCTATTGCCCTACCATTTGTTCTGACCATTTTCTTCCGTAGACAAGGGATTTTCAACAAGGTTGATCCAGTTGATGAAGCAACTGGAGAATTATATGCTGAAGAATTGGCAATGGCTGGGAATGCACCACAAGGTTTTGCTGCAGATACAACAGCAGCACCTACAGCTACCGCCGCTAAAGAAACATTGTTCGCTCCAGCTGACGGAGAAGTCATCACGATTTCCGAAGTAGCTGATCCCGTCTTTTCAAAGAAAATGATGGGCGACGGCTACGCAGTTCGACCAATCAATGAAAAAGTTTATGCGCCGGTTTCCGGAACAATTACAACTATTTTCGAAACAAAGCATGCTATCGGTATCCTGACAGATACAGGTCTTGAAGTACTGGTTCATATCGGATTAGACACAGTTGAGCTGAAAGGCGAACCTTTTAGTCTTCATGTCACTGAAGGTCAGAAAGTCACGCCAGACACATTATTAGCTGATGTCGACTTCGATAAAATAAAAGCAGCCGGTAAAGGAACAGAGGTTGTAGTGGTCCTGACAAACATGGATCATGTAGCAGATGTTTCTATCAACAAAATCGGTTCAGCTGCTAAGAATGATGAAGTTGGACGTGTCACAACAAAATAGCAAAGAAACACAGGTAAGAATCTGATCGTAGATTTCTTTCCTGTGTTTTATTTATTAAAAAAGAGGTTTCAGAGAATCGTGTGGATTATCCGTACTTTATCTTAACCTTATTTTTCATTCTACTCATTTTAAGAAAATACTCTTGTATTTCAACCAACTTCAATCTAAATCATAGCTGCAGCAAGCCTCACTCGCCACATTCAATACCGTCATCACTGCTTCTTTACCTATTTCCATCCAATCGGATCCACAAGCGGCCTTCTACTCCTAAAAAGTTCACTTGCTTCATGGATCGCTAAAGATTTCAGAAAAGACCAGAAGCCATTTTACCTACTGAATTGCCCCTCTCCTTTTGAAGGCAACTCAGATAGATAAATCATTCAATCCACATTCTCTGTTCCCTCTTTTTTACCAATTTTTTGAAGAACCTGCCACTAAGAGCTACGCCCCCTGTTCCTCATTGCCAATCAAGCAAGTAATTACTTCTCTACCAATGTCTGCAGTGACGTCAATGAATGCTCTTTTCGAATCACCAACATACTCATTGACTGCATCCATTCAAACAGCAACATTTCTAATTGCTTTTACTCATTGATTGTATTTCATCTATAGTAATGAAGCAGCATTATCGCAACTCTTCCTCGATAAGATACTTCTAGCCTTTTCTTCCAGCAAGTCTTCGTGTAATAATTAGCACTCCCGCAACTAGCACGGCTAGCCCACCAACAATCGAAAGGGCCAGATTCACAGTTGTACCTGTCTTAGGAAATCCTTTTTTACCATCCGGCTTTGTTGCTGCCTTTTCCACAGATGTCGTGGTCGTCTCACTTGTCGGTGCTTCCGGAATCGTGTACTCAACATTCTCACTGTATACACCATCTAAATAGGCACCTATACGAATCACCGTTCCTGGTTTGAACTCTTCTTTTATTTCAAAATTTCCATTTGCATCTGCCTGAAACATCCCTTGACCCCCATCAACAATCGACGCATAAACTGTTGCATTTGGAGCCGTCTTTCCAGTTAGTTTCTTTGCTGCGTGATCATAATACACATCTCTTATTTTCAACGCGTTCATAACATCTTCAGAAGGAATCATAAAGCTGAATGGTTCCCCTTTACTTCCTGCGCTGTCCTGAGCTGTCAGAACGACCTCTGTACCTGGTTTAAACTGATCGGTCACACTGAACTGACCATATTCGTCTACTTTGACCATCCCTTGACCACCAGTACTTGGAAGATAGGTATAAACTGTTGCATTTGGAGCCGTTAAACCATGAATTGTCTTTGTCTTAATATCGTAGGTAACATTCACAATATTCAACGATACGTTCACTTTCTTCTTCACTACTTCAATATCATATGGAGCGCTTGTTCTCCCATTTAGATATGCTTCAAAGCGATTCACTCCAGCCATCGAGTTAATACACGTGAAGTTACCGTCAGCGTCTGCAACAAATACCCCACCATTTGAATTGCCAGTATCTACATGGACAACCATCACATGTGCATTCGGCTCTGTTTTTCCAGTAATCTGATCCTTCTCTTCATCATAGATGACATCCCAGATCTTCAATTCATTCGCTGCATCGTTTTCCGTTTTTTTCGTTGTGTCAGCTTCATCAGTTTCTTTCATCTCATTTCCTTGAACATTCTGAGTTCCAGCGCCACCCTCTGTTTCTTCTACTGCTTTTAGCTCATCTGTCTGCCCACCAGTTCCCTCATTATTCACGACCTCAGACTGCTCGCTGCTGTTCACTGTTGATTCCGCCATCACTTGACACGGAGCAACCATACTCATACTTAGCAATAACCCAATACCCAAAATCCACTTTTTTTTCATTTTGAACTCTCCTCTCTGAACTATATTACTTAAAAGAAATTTTTGTAACAAAACAGAAATAAAAAACATGATGGCTTCTTTTAATTTCATTATTCCTATAAACTAACCTATTTTTCTAAAGATACTATCGAAATTCTTACTCAACATAACTCACTTCAAGCTCAGAGCCAATGTGTCCATATTAGCCAATTCCATCCTATAAAATAGCCTCATATTGTTACTACATAAAAACTGACCAAAATACTCCACCCAACAATCTTACTCTTTCATCTAATCCCTTTATATTAACGAAACAACTAAGTCACTCTTTCGAAATAATTGTAACACAAATGAAATATAATAAACAGACATAGTTTTTTCTTAATGTTTTCTTAATTTTTAGATGATATTGATTTTTCAAGTAATCATCTAAATAAAGAACCATTGACAACTGGAGAGCTTGCTATTTCTTAATTTACATAGTCTACTGTTTAGCGGAGAAATCATTATTAATGGAGAGGTGGCTTCTTAATCGTGAATGTTTACATTACGCATTGCTTAGATTAAGACGAGAAAACAAAAAAACACCGGAAAACCGATGCTTTCATGCATATTACATGTTGTTTAGATTAAAACACTTTGAAAATACGTTCTTGGCTTTTGATGTAAGAATTTACATTACACGTTGTTTAGATTAAGACCGGAAAAACCTTATTTAATTATCAGGTTTCAAATAAATTTACATTACACGTTGTTTAGATTAAGACAATCGAGCTTGGCGATTTCTAAGGAGGGATGGCAAGATTTACATTACACGTTGTTTAGATTAAGACGTCTCGCCGGCAACAAGAACTGAACGACGGTCTACATTTACATTACACGTTGTTTAGATTAAGACGATTGATCGACCATCCCACAGAGTCCCTTGAAAATCATTTACATTACACGTTGTTTAGATTAAGACATAAAGTCAGCAATTCCTTGATGGTTGCTGCTATAATTTACATTACACGTTGTTTAGATTAAGACGAGAACAGGCGAGTGTAATGAACATGTCTAAGGAACATTTACATTACACGTTGTTTAGATTAAGACATTCTCAATATCTACTTTGTTACAATACTTACACTCATTTACATTACACGTTGTTTAGATTAAGACGCTATCTCACTTGAAATGTCAGGGTACAATGAGGAATTTACATTACACGTTGTTTAGATTAAGACCCACCCTATTTTAGCCCTTGCTACATAAGGGTTTGTAGAGGGTATTCTGTCGACCCCATACTTTTCACTTCTCATACGAATCATTTTACGGGACAAAACTATAGAAAGTCAATAACCACGGGATTTTTTCTATCTGTCGATCTCCCAGTCTTTTTACATTACCACAGGTCGACAGATAGATTTTTTAGAAGAAATTGGAAGTCAAATCATCTTCTGCTCCCCAAAACTCTTTTTCCAACCAACGTTTATTACGGCTCTTAAAAACGATGATAGAATCAGTATCTGTTCTGATCCATTCAGCTAACTCAGCTTCTAGTTGTTTCAATAAACCCAAACTAAGCTCCCCCTCAAACACAGACTTTTGTACATGTGAGAGATACTTTTTACAGATTTTGAAAACATTACGAGATACTCGTGCTCCCTTATTCTCTAAAGGAATGTCATAAATCAAGATAATATACATGGGCTACCACCAGATTTTAAACCCTTCATACTCTTTTTCATTCATCAAATGCTTGATAACTTTATAGCCTTCTAAACGAATCAAACGACGATAGCTTACATTTCTACCTAAAGATCTATGCTTGATTGTTTCTTCTAACCGATCATGAAAAGCTTTTAAGAATTTTTGTTGCCCAGCTGGTTTCATATAACAAAAATTGGATTCTTTATCGAAATCTTTTTCTGTAATCATGTTTTTGTTCAGCAAAGAAAATATCAAACGATCTACAAGTAATGGCTTGAATACTTCTGCAATATCTAAAGACAAAGAAAAGCGTCTCTCACTAGCACTGTGAAGATAGCTGATTGTTGGATTCAACTGAGTCACATACAATTCACTTAAACACACCGTATACATAAAGGTATTCGCATAAGAAATCAGTGCGTTAATCATGTTATCTGGTGGTCTCTTTACTCTTTTTTTAAACTCTATTTTTTGATTGATAATGATTGGCCAACTAGAATAATAAATCTTCCGGATATTCCCCTCGATCCCCATTAATTCGTCTATTGCTTCCGTCTTGCAGATTTGTCGCTCCAGATGTCTTATCTCAGAAATAGAACTTTCTAAATCCTTACCACGTTGCTGATAATAACGCAAATTCCTCAAAATATTATGACAGGCGGCCTCAATGATTTTTTGGGCAATCAGCAAACGCTTTTGCTTTTCTGAGTAATATGTGACCTGTTGAATCAACAAATTTCCTGATACATGCTGCTCTCTTGGATAGAAAGTACCTGTATAATACCCATAATAGTTAAACAGATGAACAGGGATTTTCTTTTCAGATAAATAATTCAGGCACTTCGTATTCGTGTTTACTTCTCCAAACAAATAGATATCTCTGGTAGTTTCTATTTTTAAATCCTTAAAACGACCATCTTCAGCCGTTAATCGAACAACATTATCTTTACGTCTTAGTTCTCCACTGGAGAAAAGAAAATAGCTTTCCGGCATTTAGTACTCCTTTCTTTTTAAATAAAACAATATTCATAGTACGCGCATTTTTTACAAATCTTATTTTTGACTAACGGTTCTGGAATAGAAGAATCTGCAATTCGTTGAATATCTGTTAAAATCTTTGGAATCCTCTCTCTGTCTTTCTCAGACAAAATGACCTCTTTTCTGATTTTTAACTTAGGATAATCAAGAATTCCTTTTTCAACTTCTATGCCTTTCTGCTCTAAGTAATAGAGATAATACTTTACCTGCCACATTGCAGCTTCTTCCATTGCAGTACTTTTCTTAACTTCATGAAGAATTTGCCAATTCTGAATGAAATCCACTTGAATCGTTTCATCAATCAAAATATGCTTCTCTTCTCTGGAGTAACTCGTTTGATCTAAGACTTTCCCCAATTGCACATTTTCATTTCCAGATTCAAATTGAATATGATTGGCAAACAGCCATAGTTTTCTTCGGCAAATATAGTAATAAGAAAACATTGTTCCGGTAATTCTCATGAGAACACTCCTTTGGTTTAGAAAAAGTTGTCTTCTATTTCTACCTCTGTTAATTCATCTTTTTCTTTGTATTTTTTTAGTTGAACACCCCGTCGTTCATCGTAATCACATGAGAGTATATTTAAAGTTTCGTATTTGTTCAACATCTGTCTTTCCAACTGTTTCTCGTTCAACTCACGTAAAGGTAGATCTACCGAATAAGAAGCCAAGACTGTTCGAGCGTTCGTCTTTGCTCTTTTCAACTCTTTTTTCTCACTGTCTGTCATCTTACTATTTATTTTTTTAGCTAAAATTCCTTTATTTTCTTCTATAATTAAATGATTTTCCTCATAAACACATTTGGGAATACTGGTAATATTTTGAATATTTCTAAATATCTGTTGAACTTCTTTTTTCTCAAATTCAAAGTCATACAATGCATCCATATATGCTATATTCTGCACGATGTTTTCATAATAAGCACTATCCTTCAGTTTCTTAGAGGTATAATTTTCACCAATCAGTTCCGCCTTTTCTGATTCTGTGAGAACACCATTGCCCAACTGACAAAGTGCCTGCTTAGAAAGTTCAAAAATAAATGGATCAATTATTGGTCCTACTCCACTGCATACTCCATCACCTCCTGTATAAACGTAGCAATTCGGATATGCACTCATAGAAAGGGCTCTTTTTCTGTAACAACGACCCATACGTTGAAACAAACCATTCAAATCCGACAGCTCTGTAAATAGTAAATCGAAATCAATATCCAAAGAAGCTTCCACAATCTGCGTAGTGACCCAAATTCCAGATTCACTACTAGTCCTTTGACCCATCTGAAAAATTGCTGTTTCTTTCTTAGCTCGATCCTTTTTAATGAAGCGACTGTGGAGCAGATGGACATCCTGACCAAAATGTTCTGAAAGTTGGTCAAATATCTCCACTGCTTTGCGGACGGTATTACATATAACCAGTATCTTATTTTCTTTATACTGTTCTTTTATCTGCTTAATATTAATGGGTTCCTGACAGATGCTTAAAGAATGTCGAACGAATGAGTCATCTACGAATGGATGGTCCGGTTGTGTAAACTCTATTCCCTGTTTTCTCATTAATTCCAATAAGAAGCTGGGCAGTGTCGCAGTCAGAACCGCAAATTTCCCACCATATGACTGGATCGTACGTAAGCCTAAAATCAAATAGGACAACAAATCTGAAGAGTACATTTGGATTTCATCAATGATTACTTTAGAGTAGGATAATGTTGCGATTTTCATCTCTGACCCGGCATATTTGAAAACAAAATCAAAGAGCTGATCTAGTGTACAGATAGTTAGAGGCATAGATAGGCCTTTGGTTCTCTGAAAATATTCTTCTACCTCCCAGTCGAAGCTATGACCTTCCACGCCTTTTAAATAATGAGCATAGGTATCTGAATGTAGCATCCCCACCCTAGTTTGCTGATTTTCTTTTACAATGCTTGTTATTATACGTTGATAAATGGCATTGATTGCTGATTTTAATGGCAACGTAAAGAAACCTTTCCTGTTCCCCAGCCATAATAGACCTGCTTCTGTTTTCCCCATACCAGTCTGAGCTATTACAACAACATTCTCTTCCTGATGATTCAACATATATCGTTGCAGCTCGTTCCAATTGCTCCCAATGTTGCCTTTCTGCCAGTCCTTTAGCAAACCAGCCATAGAATCACTCAAGAAATCATTTGCTAGCTCTACCTTGTAATAACCACTGGCAGCGTAATCGAGACGATTCAATAATCCTTTCAGAAGGACAAAGTAGCGGAACGCTTCCGGATTATCCTCCTCCAAAAGTCTTCCGTCATCAAGATCGAAATAACGGCCGCTTACCGCCTTTACCCCATTCCTTTGGGAGAGCTTTAATGCAGCAAAATCAAAGTTTTCGATTTCACGTTTCAACAGCTCGATTTCATTTTTCAAATCGGTCTGGGCAAACTGCTCTAGCTTTCTTTCATGATGATAAGCAATGGCATGCACCATAGCAATTGTCAGGTTTTTCCCGTAAACATTTTTCCATTCTTTTGTAGCAATGAATGCTGTACTCAGTACACCATGAGGAATCTCTGATGGATCGTAGGGACCATGTAATTTTTTTTGAAATTTCGGTCCCATTTTTCCTAAATCATGACAACGACAAACGTCAAACAAGGCATTCCAAAGAATTTCTTCCTCTACAAACAGATCATCCTTATAAAAACTTCGTAAAATACTGAGATTATCTAATAAATTTTGTGTATGCTCTATGATTGTTTCCCCGTTAGATTTTGCCAGATACTCATTTTTATGCATGCTTCCTCCACCTCATCATATGGGAAATACTAAGAAACCATCCTCGTCAAAAAGTGCCGTACCTTCTTCAAGAACCTTCAAATTAGAGGCATAAACAACGGTTTTCTTTTCCCATCTTCTAAAATATCGGGGATTCTTAGCGCTACCAACATTCTCCAATGTATATTTTTTTGTCAGAATATAGCGCGTTCCTGGTGCAGGGCTGTATTTTTTTCGAATCGAATAATCCTCTTTAGCTCGAGCATTTTTATAAACTGTTTCCGGAATGTAATAGCTGTAGCCATGTTGAAAATGCGTATCCTCTTCGACCTCTTTGCTCTCCAACGAGACAACCTTTACTTCATCAATGATTGCGAGGTCTTCTCGCCTCCCAAGCGATGGATATTCTTTTGGAAGCAGTAAAGCACGCTGTATTTCCTCTAAGAGAGCCGGATTTTTTGGCACAATGTGAATGAGTAGCTCAACGTCGACAAGCAGCTCTGTTGTAGAAATCCCCTGTGATACACCGTAGTCGCCTACTTTGACGTTGTGGCGTCCCGCTTCATAGCTCATGCCATTTTTAAACTCATACCGAGTCGCCAAATCATTGGTTTTTGAAAAATATTTCCCCTGAACACCGATGTCCATCTCATGATATTCAGTATAGCCACAAAGCTTGTGTACCATCCCAATAACTGTGGAAAAGGGAGGCAGAGGATAGGTTTCTTTCAGTTGGAAGCTCATTGGCTTTTTGTAATTCACCATGTCTTGCAAAATCTTTACTCTAATGGCTTGTTGCATAATACTCAGTCACTTTCTTCGTCAGATCCGCAAAAAATTGAGGGACTGAAACAGTTTGAAGCTTCTCTTTGATTTCCCCGTCATTATCAAACTGACCATCTACGATCCCGATTTCTGTATCCATTTCAATTTCCGGATACCCTAAAACACCTTCGATTTTTGAGACAATGATTTTGTTCTCCTTGACATCTACTGCGTTTTGGAAGACTGGATTTTTCACATCGTAAAGTCCTCCAATAATGAACAACGGCTTTAAATCTTCCCTGCGTCCACGAATATCACGATACAAAAAGGCAATAGTATGGAGAAGTTGATTGACTCTTCTGGCTTTCTCTTCATTGGCTAATGTGATATCGTACACATCATCCATACCAATCTGCTCTAAATCCATTGTGATAGTATAGCGGTAATATGAACGGTGAATTTCTGCCTGCGCAATATTCATGTTTTCTGACAGCTTGTCTGCCTGACCTTTGTTCGTCAAAAAATCTAAGTCCCCTTTATAGGTTTCCAGAGAAATCGCATTGGATAAGCGCACTTTCGCCGAACGTTTCTTCCCGGAAGTCTTTTTCTCCGTTTTCAAATAGCCGAAGAAATCAATTTCAGGATAATCCGTAATCGTAGCACTTGGATCAAACTGAATGACTTTTTTCTCCCCACTTCCTTCAGCAACGACAGGAGCCGGTTTTTCACCAATTTGCTCCATCATATTGTATCTCAGCGCCTGACGTGAAATGTACGTATATTGTTCTCCCCTGTCTCTTGAGATTTTTTTCAATGCACTGATATTTCCTAATGACTCGCCATAATTTGCACTTTCTGCCTGAAAAATAATTGTTACTGCCAACCCTTTTGCTTTCATCTATTTTTCCTCCTCAGTTGTTTTTTCCGTTTTTCCAATGATTCCTGCCACAAAGCTATAACCGATCGTTTTAAAATTTTCATCACTTGAAAATACATCTAGTAATGTCTTTGGCACAGGCTTGTTGATATACGAATAACAATTCAATAAAACATCCATGAATCGATCTCTATTATTGATTTTTAGTGCACCTAGCATTTGATGAGCAATCGTGATCAATTTATTTTCATTAAATCGTGCACTGTACTCTGCCTTGAACTTCTCCCCTAAATGATTGACCCTCCATGAGATGTCTCCAGGCAATGTTTTCGTTTTTTCCTCTGTCATATGATTCAATCCTCCTAGAAAAATACTGTTTATCTCAATGATATTCCTGACATGAAATGGCTGATAATAGAGATTTCCTACATTTGTCAGCTTGAAATACAGCAGCTTATGAATCAGATAGAATAGATTTTCCTGATTAAACAGCGATTGCAGGACTAATTTATAGATCCTGAAATTGGTATTGATTTCCTTAAACCCTGTTGGGATCAACACTTCCAACTGCTTATTAGCCAGCTCAATCGTTCTTAAACTGTTGGTTGGTAAAATATTGAAGCGATAGGTTTCATTCTCATACCTGACTAACGTGACATCCTCCAATTGTTGCTTTTGCTCCTGCAGATCCTTCTTCTGTAAATTTTGAATGAGTGCACGATAAGGCGACACCTCCGAAATATTTTCACCGCCGGCATTTAACGTCTCATGCTTCAAGGTATAGTTCATTCTGTAAAGATCATCCAAATTTGTACTTGCATTGATAAACATCCCATCATTGTATACATAGGTAAAGCCTGCTGACACACAGGAATAGACAAGTTTGCACAACGGACAAACTGCTGTATCGTTAAAAGAATCCCAGACATGCCCTGCTTTTCTTGACACATCGAAACCCGTCGCATTTAAAAAGCTTACATCGTTTTTTAGGTCCTTAATTTTGCGGTTACAGTTGGCACAATGATATTTATACTTCGTTTGCTCCTCCTCATTTTCTTCCAAATATACTTTCGCCGGCTGAACAAAGGTTGCAGCATAATCTACGTACATATCAGGAATTTTGGTTTGTGGATTCAAAAAAGAAACACCATTCCAACCATTTTTTATCACTGTATAAATGACATTTTTCGCTGCCAAATATTTTTTCCCTTGAGAACTTTCACAAAAATCTATTGCTTCTTTGAGCTTTGGTAACTGCTCCTTTATCTCTTGGATAATCTCCGGCTTTTTATCGGCAAAGGTCTCTCCTTTTTTCATTTTCCCCACTGTCTTTATTTCCTTCTCTAATGCAAGAACATCGGTATCAGATGGAATCAATGAATAAGCCGCTTTATAACTGGCACTTTTCAAATAGTATTTCAGGATATCCTTTATATATTTATTGAGATTTTCCAAATCCGTTTCCGTAAACTGTTCAAAATCGTCTGATTCAAATTGAACAAGTCGTTGCTTATACGAAACGATCTTATGCCAAGACAGTAGCTTTTTATATGTTTTTATAAAATAAGCAAAATAAGCTTCTTCAAATCTATCCAGCTGGTTCAAATCGAAAACGATATGATCATACGCCAGTTCAACATTTTCTCTTCCCAGAACATTGACCAGACCTATCAAGCCTGCGTTGAATTGCCAATCGCCTAGATACAGACTAACTTTCCCTTCCACGACATCTCCTCCTTTCTACTGTAGCTCACACATCCCAAAGCCGCTTCCCGTAAGTGATCCAATGCCAGATTGCGCCAAATAATTCAGTAAATGCGGCTTTCCACTCAAGCTGAAACGCCCAAGCGAACATTCTACTTGGCGATCATAGAAACGGGCAACGGTCTTTTTCATGTTAATGGGCTCCAGCTTCAGTTCTTCAATATCATAGCGAATATAATCACCCAGAATCGGAACAAGACTGGACACCATGTTTCGTTTTAATATCTCTAAAAATTCAGGTGCTTCAAACGAATAGAACCAATCTTTATTAGTTTCTTTATTATGGTCCCTTACAACAATTGGAGACAGCGTTTTCAAAATTGCACAATCCTCTATTATTGATTGCTGCGGGACTCTGGAAACACTTTGAATTTTGACTGACAATCCATTTCCCCAATCCAATTTTTTAAACCTCAAACTTGTCAGGCAATTATACAGGTAGAAGGCTAACTCCGTATTCGCTGTAGAAATGTTAAGAATGAGTTTATTATCCTTCAGCTGAATTACGTTTTTTTGAAATACCGCTTGTCCGAAATAGGCTGAAAAAGTAAATTCCTTAAACTTATTGGACTCATACAACTCCTGATACTTTTCTTTATCCGTGGATTCTAATCCTTTTTTTATCATGGAAAGAATCTTCCTGCGATAATCTAGCGGGACTACCTGATCAGAAACGTCACAAACAATTTTAAATCGCAAAATATCTCCTCCTTTTTTACTATATAGTGTGTACAAATAGAGAATAGTTAAGTACAATAAATAGGAAAGTAAGTTTGCCTGTGCCTGAAACACAGACAAACTACACTTTTCAAATTTGTCATAGTAACCAAATTGGCGGATTGATTATAAAGTAGATTACATCAATGATAATTTGAAATAAATTGGCGTTTAATTCAATTGATGTAGTCTGCTTCTTTTCAGTTTTTGTATTGCTGTACAGAAAATGCATAGGTATCACTCCTTTCTACTATGCATTAATTGTAAATTATTCCAACCTTTAGTTCAAGATAATATTTTATTTTATCATTATATACAATTAGTAAAGCATAATACTAGCAATGGATGAAAGATATAAACTCTTATTTTATAGTACTCGTAGCACTTAACAACTAATCTCAACAATATATTAAGAAAGGGCCTGTGACATAAGTCATAGCTCTAAAAGCAAAAAACCTTATGAAACGACTGAAACCAGTTCATTTCATAAGGTTTTTTGGGTACAATAAAAGAGTACAGATTGCACTCCGTACTCTTCCCATTCTAATCCTCGAAAGGACTAAAATCATGCATACTTATTATAACATGAATCAACTAACTTTAGATATTACTACTTCCTATATTCCAAAAAAAGAGAATACGGCTTGGTTCATCAATGAACTAGTTGAATCGCTTCAAATCAGTGACCCTTATTTTTTTGGAAGACCTAGAGAATACGACTTAGCTGCTATGTTGAAATTAGTTTTATTTGCCTACACTCGTAGTGTGTTCAGTAGTCGTAAGATTGAACAACTGGCAGAAGAGAGCCTACCGGCTCGTTGGTTGACGCAAGAACAGCTGCCTTCTTATCGGACAATTGCTCGTTTTAGGGTTTCTGTCGAAATAGAGAACCTACTTACTAAAGGGCTGGATTCATTGGTCGATTATCTGCGGAAATGTCAATTGATTGATGACACAGTGTTTATTGATGGAACGAAAATTCTAGCCGATGCGAATAAATACAGCTTTGTCTGGAAAAAGAGCACCATTAAATTTGATCAGATGAATCGAGAGACCATTCTTCAGATGATGGCGGAATTGAAAGAAGCTTATCGAAACAAGCAAATCCCTGATGGTTCATCCCTCACGCTAGAGATGGTTGATGAAGTAATTACTCGAATGGAGCTACGTCTTGAAGAGCTAGAGGAGAAAGTGAAGGAGACCAAGAAGGTCTCTCCTAACCCAGCGAAACAAGAACGGCGGACACTAAAATCACAGAAACGTAAGTTGATAGAACGGCGTGAAAGGATGGTTGAACACCAAACTCGACTGTCTATTTGTGGTACTCGAAATAGTTATTCAAAAACAGATCATGAGGCTACTTTTATGCGAGTCAAAGAAGACCCGATGAGAAATGGTCAATTAAAACCTGCCTATAATTTACAAATTGCGACCTGTAACCAGTTTGTGTTAGGCTATGACGTTTATCAAAATCCAACAGACACAAAAACACTGATTCCATTGTTGGAAAGAATGAACATAGCTGAACAAGAGAAGACATACCTTGTAGCAGATGCCGGCTACGGTTCTGAAAGAAACTATCGTTATTTGGAGGATGAGTTATCGACACATACTGCATTGATCCCTTATGGGACAATGCGCAAAGAAAAAAGTCGTAAATGGCAAACGGATGAACGAAAAATAATAAACTGGATGTATCATGCAGAAGAAGACTATTACATTGACTCCAAAGGAGTTCGATTCAATTTTAATGCCTATCGAAAACGTCCTGATAAAGAGGGATTTGTACGAGATTTCAAAGAATATCAAGCAGAGAAGTATGATGAGAATAAACGGGTGATTCCAGAAGCATTGACTCGAAAAGGAAACAGAAGAAAGATTACGGTCAATCCTTCGTGGGAATATTTTAAGGCAAAACAAAGAGAATTGCTTTCAACTTCAGAAACAAGTAAGATTTACGCGCGTCGAAAGATTGATGTGGAGACTGTTTTTGGAAGTATGAAAGCTTGTTTAGGTTTCACACGATACCATGTTCGAGGATTGGCGAACGTCCGAAAGGAATCAGGCATCGTTGTCATGGCATTAAATATGATGAAACTGGCTGTTAGAGAGAAAAATAAAGGGCTAAAAATCAAAAAGAGAAGCGAACCAAAAAATTATTGGTTCTACAATATATTGTGTTGGTGGAAATTCCTAAAGGAAAACTCACCAGCATTTTTTTGAGTGTTCAAACACAAAAAAGGAACAACAAACTGATAAAATGAAATCGTCTAAAACCACAAATCATCAGAAAGGTTGTTCCTCTATGGATAAGAATACCAGATTATTGCTTGGACTAACAGATAAACATCTCTCCTTTGGAGAGAATTGGCTTGAATACAGTCATTCAAAAGGTGTTAAGGCTCAGGTCATCAAAGCAACACTTACGTATATACCTACACATTGTAGAAACTGTGGCATTAAAAATCAAGGACAGATCATCAAAAACGGTTACCATCGGACATATACTCAATTACCTGTTTTTAATGGTCGCTTGACATTATTGGAGCTGAAACGTTCACGCTTTCGTTGTCATGAGTGTCACGCTACTTTTCACGCTCAAACAGAGTTAGTTGAAGAGCATCATCATTTATCGAAGCAGCTCTGTCTCCAAATCATGCTTGATTTAAAGAAAAATGTTTCTAGGAAAGAGATTGCCCAAAAACATTTCGTTTCAGACGTGACGGTTCTTCGCTTAATGGAAGAGCTAGCTACTTCTTATTCTCCAAACTGGCGATTTCTTCCAAAAATTTTATGTATTGATGAATTCAAATCAATGAAATCTTGTGAAGGAGCAATGAGTTTTATTTGTGTTAATGGAGAAACCAACAAGATTCTTGAAGTCCTTGAAGACCGACGGTTAACACACTTAACCCGACACTTTATGCGTTACACAAAAGAAGCTCGAGAAAACGTAAAGTACCTGGTCATGGACATGAATGCGAGCTATGATCAATTACTCAAGTCTGTGTTTCCAAATGCCCAACTCGTCACTGACCGATTCCACATTGTCCAACAGATGAATCGAGCGTTAAATCAACTGCGGATAAAGACAATGAATGCCTTTCGGCATTCCTCACCGCTAGAACAGAAGCAATATCGTCGACTCAAACGGTATTGGAAGTTACTCTTAAAAGATTCCTCTGAACTTGATAGTCAACATCGTCCCTATCATTCACTGTTCAAACGTCCATTAACTCAAACAGATATTGTCGATGAATTACTCAGCTATGATTCAACCTTGCGCATTGCTTACGATACTGTTCAATTTCTCAAATATGCCTTTACTCATCGAGACGCCAAGCGTTTCTTTGAAGAACTTGATACACTAGATCCCCGACTGCCTTTCTGGTTCAAAAAGAAATTGAGATTCTTCAAGAAGCACAGACAAGGAATTACCAATGCTTTCAGTTTTTCTTTTTCTAATGGCATTACAGAAGGGTTGAACAACAAGATTAAGGTAATCAAACGAGTGGCTTATGGCTACCGCAATTTCTATCATTTTCGTTCACGTATTTACATTGTTCAAGGTCTTGTTTTTTCTCAAGATTAAAAGGAGGCTCACAACCAATATCTCTGCAGCTATAAAGGTAAATCGGGAATTAGTAGCTGTTATCCAAGTACATGTACAGCTACTTTGACTCGATTTAGGAATGGAATTGGCGCTTTTTGCCAAGTCGCTTCCGGCCAGCTGCCCAGATAATTGGCAGAAGTCCTCCTATTTCTAAAAAAGAACTTGAAACAAAACCAGAATGTCTCTGATTTTTATTCCAAGTTCTACGATTTTATTCAGTTTTTTGTCCTACCAACACAAATTGACATAGAACCAAATTATTTTACAATTTTTTGGTTCGCTTCTTTTTGATAGGCTCTCACAATGAGTTATGTCACAGCCCCTTTTTCCGCATACATGATGTCTAAATTAAATAAATCTTTCTAGTTAATGCAAATACAAGCAAATTCACATTACGCACTCGTGTAAATTAACTTCAATAATTTTAGCATTTCTTAGTTCCATTTTCCAATCTAATTTTTACTCGGTCATCTTTAAAATTGAGATAGATAAAACTAGCTATTTTATCTATCTCTTTTTCTTATTCTTCCCTCAACAAGCCCTTAAACAAGCCTATCGCAAAATCATTGGCATCGAATGGTTCCAAGTCGTTGATGCCTTCACCCAGTCCAACGAGCTTCACTGGCAAGTGCAGTTCATTACGGATCGCCAGAACGATCCCGCCTTTCGCTGTACCATCCAATTTAGTCAATACTAAGCCTGTAACATCGGTGGTTTCTTTGAACTGCTTCGCCTGCGCCATCGCATTTTGTCCGGTTGTTGCGTCGACAACTAACAGGACTTCATGAGGAGCATCAGGGAGCTCACGTTGAATCACTCGCTTGATTTTCTCAAGCTCGTTCATTAAGTTGACTTTGTTTTGCAGACGTCCTGCTGTATCAACTAGAAGGATGTCTGCTCCTTCGTCTTTGGCCCGAGCTACAGCATCAAAGACAACTGCAGCTGGATCGCCGCCTGCGTTGCCACGTACGACCTCTACACCGGCACGTTCGCCCCAGACAACTAACTGATCAATCGCTCCCGCACGGAAGGTATCAGCTGCTGCCAACAAGACTTTCTTGCCATCTTCTTTAAACTCATGTGCCAGCTTACCAATACTTGTTGTTTTTCCGACACCGTTCACACCAACGAACAGAATTACAGTCAATCCATTTGATTGGATGTTCAGTGCGTTGTTTTCATCGACACCTTCTGCTTCATAAAGATCGACCATTTTTTCAATGATTGCATTTTGAACTTCTGCAGTCTTCTTCACATTGCGTAATTTTACTTCTTGTCTCAGCTCTTCGGTGATTTTGATTGCTGTTTCAAAACCTACATCAGCACCAATCAGCGTTTCTTCCAGCTCTTCAAAAAAGTCTTCATCCACACTACGGAAATTTGCCATCAGCTCGTTGAACCGTTGAGAAAAGGTTTTTCTAGTTTTTTCCAAGCCCTTTTCATATTTCTTCTGTTTCTCTTTTTCTGGTTCGAGGGTTGGCGCTGTTTCTTCTATAATTGGTTCTGGTGTTACAGCGATTTCTACCTCTGATTCAGCAGCCGCTTCTACTTCCAGCTCAGGGGTCTCTTCTTGTTTTTGTATTTCATCCTCAACAGGTACAATTGGCGTTTCTTGAGCCACAGTATCGACACTACTGTCCTCTTCCTGCTCTGTCGGGACTTCTTCTACTAGCTGCTCTTGTTCCTGCTCAGCCTGTTTATCGGCTTTGAAGGCTTTTTTTATTCGATCAAAAAATCCCATTAGTCTGCTCCCTCCAGCGGTTTCAATACATATTCTTTTACTGCTTCGGCTACACCGGACTGGTCATTATTTTTCGTAATGACATCCGCCGCTTTTTTGACCATTTCCACCGCATTCTCCATAGCAACACCGATTCCAGCATATTCGATCATAGGCAAATCATTTTCTTCATCACCGATCGTCATCACTTCTTCTTGCTTAATCGCCAAATCTCTTGCTAACAGCGAAATACCATACGCTTTCGTGATCCCTTTTGGCATAAATTCCAAAAGATTGCTACGCGTTTTAATTACCTCATAGCGTTCATAAAACTCAGCCGGAATTTTCTTGATCTGTTCATCCAAATATTCCTCATCGATAGCAACAACTGCTTTGTTGTAAATACGATCTGCAGCCATCTCTGTCAATACTATTGGTTCAAATGTCAGCAAATTATTCAGTCGCCCATAAATAGATGGGTATTCTTCTGATGTTGGCAAATGGAGGACTGTTCCTTCGGATAACACATCCAAAGGAATATTCAATGATACCGCCAGTTCATAAAGCTCATGGATATGTTCCAGAGGCATCAGCGCCTTTTCAATAATCTCACCTGTATCATTTTTTTGTACCAAGCCGCCATTGAATGTAATACTGTAGTCGCCTGGTTCATTCAACCCCAATTCATCCAAATAACCAACAATAGCTGCTAGAGGACGACCTGTACAAATCACGATTTTGACTCCTTGTTCTTTTGCCAAACTCAGTGTTTTTTTATCTTTATCACTGATTTGCTTTTGACTATTCAGCAAGGTACCATCCAAATCGATTGCAACCAATTTTATCATCTTTGTTCCTCCTGTTTTCTATGCACTGGTGGAAATTGCTCCGACTTCATTCACGTCATCCAAACGAACGGAAACAATCTTAGATACACCGGACTCCTGCATCGTTACTCCATACAATACATCTGCCGCTTCCATCGTTCCTTTACGGTGTGTCACCACAATAAACTGTGTCTCATCTTCAAACTCACTAAGATAGTGACCGAATCGGGAAACATTCGCATCATCCAATGCTGCCTCTACCTCGTCTAAAATACAGAAGGGTACAGGTCGAACGCGAATAATCGAAAACAGTAGCGCAATAGCTGTTAACGCCCGTTCTCCCCCAGATAGCAGACTTAGACTTTGAAGTTTTTTCCCTGGTGGCTGTGCTTCGATCTCAATCCCGGTATTCAGTAAATCATCTGGGTTCGTCAATACCAATTCTGCTCGTCCACCACCAAACATATTGGGGAAGACGGCTTTGAACTGTCCTCGAATCGCTTCAAATACCTCGCTGAACCGCAGTTTAACCTCCTGATCCATTTCTTCCATCGTTTCAAACAACTGATCCTTGGCTTCCAACAGATCATCCCTTTGCGTTACCAAGAATACATGTCGCTCATTTACCTGCTCATATTGCTCGATTGCATTCAGATTGACTGGCCCTAATCGCTCAATACTACGCTTCAATTGTTTAACCTCGATTTTTGCGTCGTCCGCTTCAATTGCCAACTGATAATCAGCCTGTGCCTTTTCATAGGTCAGGTTGTATTCTTCCTGTAGATACTGCAAAGAATTATCCAGTTTGATTTCTGAACGGTTTTTTACGACCTCGAGCTGAGTTTGCTGCGTCAGTAATTGCTGTTGCTGTTTATGCTCATCGGTCAGACTATTATCCAATCGATCGACTTGCTGTTGCAATCCTTGACGTTTTTCTTTCCCTTGTTGAATCATTTCTTCCAATTCAGTTCGTTTCGTAGCAAACTGCTCTAATTGAACAGCCAAGCCTTCTTCTGTGACCTGATGATCCGTAGAATGATCATTCAGCTGCTGCAACTGCTGCTTTAAACTACTTTCCTTCAACAATACTTCATCCAACTGAGACTGTTTATCGGAAATCTGGTTTTCTAAATGTGATAGCTGCTCACCGAGTACGGCCCATTCTGCCTGCAGCTTATTCAAACGCTCCTGTGCGTTTGCCTTATAGGTTTCCATTTGACTGGCTTCCTGATCGATTTGCTGCATCTCACGGTCTAGCCGCTCTTTCGTCACATCCAGTTCTTTTTGCTGCTGTTCCAACTGCTGATGCTTCTCTTGATACTCTTCTAAAAACTGATGCAGCTCCCGACTTTCAAACTCGAACAATCGTTTTTCCTTCGTCAGTCGATTCACTGCTTCTTCTTTATTTGCTCGTTTATTAACCAGCTCCTGCTGGTCCAAACGACTTTGCTCGCCTTTTGAACGCAACGCTTCCAGTTCTTCCGTTGTTTCTTTGACTTGCTCCGTCAATTGGCGTACATGATTTTCACTTTCTGACAGTTGAGCTTCCAATCGTTCTAACTGTTCCGTTAAGGTTTGAAGCTCCTGCGTTTGAGAAAACAGGCTGCCCTGATTGCCTTTTCTTGTCGCTCCACCGGTCATTGAACCACCCGGATTCATCACATCTCCATCTAAAGAAACTATGCGATATTGGTAGTTAATTAGTTTGGCCAACTGATTGGCACTTGCTAAATCACGTGCTAACACAGTCACACCCAACAGGTTCTGTATCACCGGACTGATATTCCCCGGATACTGGATCAACTCGCTGGCAACTCCCACAAAGCCATCGACTGTATTCACTCGTTCCCTGATAGCCGTGGATAGCTGTCGTGGTTTGATTGTAGTCAGCGGTAGGAAGGTTGCACGTCCACTATGCTGTTGCTTCAAAAAAGTAATCGCTGAACGCCCATCTGCTTCGTTTTCCACAATCACGTGCTGCGCCGCGCCCCCCAAAGCAGTTTCCACAGCCAGTGTGAATTCTTTGGGCACCTCGATCAATTCTGCCACTGCACCGACAATCCCGCTCAACTGATCCTTTTGCTTAAGAACTGCCCGAACCCCTTGATAGAATCCGGCGTAGTTCTCTTGAATCTCCTGCAAGCTCTTTCGTCTCGCCTTGACCTGCTGAACTTGATTCATCGTCTGATACATTTGTTTCTGCTTAACAGACTGCTCTTGTTGTTGTTTTTCCAATCGCTGTTTGGCAGCCGTATAATTGGTTCGTTGTTGTTCTAGCTGCTGCTCTGATTTTTCCAGTTGTTCTTCCAGCGTTTTCTGTTCTTGTTGCGCTGCGGAAAGTTGCTCTTCTAGGCTCTCATGCTTTTCCACCGCTTGTTTATTTTTTGCTGTTTCTTGCTGATACTGGCGCTCTAGGTATTTCAGTTCATTCGCTGTATTAGCTTGCTCCTGCATTACTTCCACATAATCACTGCGTAGCTCTTCCAATAATTCCTTTGACGATTTGCTGTACTTTTCTACTTCCAGCTCCGCTTCTTTGATAGCTGTGGATAGCTGTACTTTTTCCTGCTCTTTTTGTGCACGCTTCTCTTTTAGCTGCAGAAGCTCTGTACGATAAGACTGAATCTTTTCAGCGGTTTCTGTCAAGCTTTCCTGATATTCTGCTGTTGACTGCATGGTATGCTTAGAGCGCTCGATCAACACTTGTTTTTGACCTTCCGTTTGCTTCAACGCTTCAGTTACTTGTAACAGTTGTGCTTGTTGTTGTTCCAGCTGTTCATCCAGTTTATTTCGTTGGCTTCTTAGCTGCAATAGCTGATCCTCCGAATGATGAATTCGCTGACTGATTTCTGCCAACTCGGCTTCGACAGCCGACAATTCCTGTGCCTTTGTTTCCCAAATTATTTTCGTCTGTTCGATTTCAGAAACAGTCAAGCTGACATCGATTTCTGTCAATTTCTTTTTGAGTGCCAAAAACTCCTTCGCCGCTTCGCTTTGGGCAGCCAGAGGAGTAAGCTGGTCTTCTAGCTCATAAATGATATCCTGCACACGATTCAGATTGTCTTCTGTTTCAAACAACTTCTGTTCCGCTTTTTTCTTTCGCTGCTTATATTTAAGTACGCCGGCTGCTTCTTCAAAAATACCGCGACGGTCTTCTGGTTTACTATTAAAAATCGCTTCGACCTTCCCTTGAGAGATGATTGAAAAAGACTCTTTCCCTAATCCGGAATCCATAAACAGCTCTTGGATATCCTTCAAACGGCAGCCTTGTTTGTTGATAAAGAAATCACTCTCTCCAGTTCTGCGATAGCGCCTTGTCACACTGATTTCTGAAAAATCCAAAGGAAGATAATGATCCTTGTTATCCAGCACCACAGTTACCTCTGCAATATTCAACGGCTTACGACCTTCCGATCCGGCAAAAATAATATCCGGCATCTTCCCGCCCCGCAAACTTTTTGCAGATTGCTCACCTAAAACCCAGCGAACGGCTTCAGTAATATTACTTTTTCCGCTGCCGTTAGGCCCTACGACGGCAGTCACGCCATTCTCAAATTCTATTACTGTCCGATCTGCAAAGGATTTAAACCCTGCGATCTCGATACGTTTTAAAAACAAGAATAATACTCCTTTCGATTATAAAAGCTAAGTGAATTTGAACAGCTCACAAGCAATAAGAACAGGTGTCTTCATGATGCTCTTTATCATGCAGACAGCTGGGCTTATTGCCGACTGAGCTAATTCACTAAGCTAGATAGATATAAAAGCTGAACGAACTCGATCAGACTTTGAGTAAATTAGGAAATCTGAGTAAGTCATCTACAAATGGCTTACCTCAGATTTATCTATTTACCGACAAGTCTAGTTCGTTTAGCTAGATAAGTATAAAAGCTAAGTGAATTTGAACAGCTCACAAGCAATAAGAACAGGTGTCTTCATGATGCTCTTTATCATGCAGACAGCTGGACTTATTGCCGATTGAGCTAATTCACTAAGCTAGATAGATATAAAAGCTGAACGAGCTTGATCAGACTTTGAGTAAATTAGGAAGAGGTTGGGACAGAAGTGTTCAGCTTCAAGCAATAAGACGGAATTCACGAAAATTGCATCCCAAATTTTTGTTGAATTTCGACTTATTGTCGAAGAGCCTTGAAACACAGTGGTTTACCACTGATGTTGAGCGGACATCGACGCAGTTCGCTGCTAGTAGTTGCTTCTGTTCCACCGTTTATTCGGTTTTAGATATATAGAGGAGTGTGGGATTGAGTTCTGTCCCACACTCTTATCTATTTACCGACAAGTCTAATTCACTAAGCCAGATAAGTTATAAAAGCTAAGGAAGTCGTTCAGCTCTCGAGCGATATAGAAAATTGACCTTGTGATGCTTGTTACCACTAGCGACAGTTATCCTCTCGAACAGCTAATTCTACTTTCTCTCCAGCGCTTATTACTCTTCCGAGAATTGTTTCAATGCTCGTTCTGCAGCATCTTGCTCGGCCAGCTTTTTTGATTTTCCCTGCCCGGTTCCAATCAGCGCATCATTTAAAAAGACTTCAATGTAGAAAATCCGATCATGAGCCGGACCTTCTTCTTTGACTAAACGATACTCGATCGATACATCTCCTTTACGCTGCAGAACCTCCTGCAGTTTGGTTTTGTGATCCATCTCATGTGAAAAAGCACCCGCATCAATTTTGGGAAAAATGATTTTTGATACAAACTCTCTGACAGCTTCCAATTGCTGATCAAGGTACAAGGCACCTAAAAATGCCTCGAATACATCGCAGAGCAATGCTGGACGTGTCCGACCACTAGAATTTTCTTCTCCTTTGCCCAAAAGAATATATTGGTCAAAATGACACTCTTTGGCAAACTTGGATAAGCTGTCTTCACGTACAATCGCTGCACGCATTTTTGTCAGCTTTCCCTCTGACAGTTCTGGAAAATTACGATATAAATACTGGGAGACCAAAAGCTCCAGTACCGCGTCTCCAAGAAACTCTAAGCGTTCGTTATCAGATAGTTTCAGGTAGCGATGCTCATTCACATAGGATGAATGTGTAAAAGCCTGTTCCAATAAATTGACATCATGGAACACAATGCCATAACATTCTTTTAGTTCACTTATTAACTGGTTGTCCATTCGCCACATTCCTTTAAGTTTATTTGCAACCTTCTCTATTATACTTTTTTTACAGGAAATTTAAAAGGTTGTCCTCCGATGTAATCGAAAAGCTGAATAAACTTGCCCAGCTCTCGAGCAATAAGCCAAAACTGACATGTGGTGTTCTTTACCACAAAACATGTTTTGGCTTATTGTTGAAAGGAGCTAGTTCATAAAGCTAGACAACTAGAAAAGCTAATAAAGTTGGGTAGCTCCCGAGCGATATAGGAAACTGCCCTTGTGGTGCTCTTTACCACGAGGGCAATTTATCTTATCGTCGACTGAGCTG
Organism: Enterococcus sp. 9E7_DIV0242; assembly: GCF_002140975.2. Lineage (NCBI taxonomy): Bacteria > Bacillati > Bacillota > Bacilli > Lactobacillales > Enterococcaceae > Enterococcus > Candidatus Enterococcus clewellii. The sequence continues at coordinate 2,858,540 of NZ_CP147247.1, read as the reverse complement.
ACGTTTAAAACTAGACAAATAAAAAAGCTGAATGAACTGGTTCAGCTAAACAAAAAAAGAAGCCAGGATTACTCCCAACCTCTTCTCTCAATTTTAAACCTGAATAAACGACGGAACAACACATGTTCTTCTCTTACAGCCCTTGCGTCCGTTCAGATCTGAGCACGGCTATTCTGCCTCTTTTTTGTCCTATCAATTATAAGTTGTTTACTATATAATCTACAGCGGCACCCACGGTTTCAATTTTCTCTGCATCTTCATCAGAAATCTCAGTTCCAAACTCATCTTCCAACTCTAAAACAAATTCCATCACACTGATTGAATCTGCATTCAGGTCATCTTTAATATTCAGTTGATCAGTTACATTCTCAGCATCAATATCAAAGTGATTTGAGATAATATTCGCTACTTTCTGCAAAACTTCTTCACGAGTCAACTGTCTTCACCTCCACTGCTTTAAAAACATTAATCATAAAAAGACTTAAGCGCTATGGTACATTTTACTCAGAAAATCCACTTTTGTCTACTTTTTTTTCAAATTTGTTACAGACTGGTTGCAATTCATTTGCGTTTTTAAAAAAAATTTATCCATTTTTCTGAAATAAAACAAGTAGAAATTGCTGCGGTGACAGGTGTTAAGCTTCATTCACCACTTGTTTACCTACTCTCAACAATTGCCTACGGCTTATTTTCCTTCGTAATATTCCACAAGCTGAGAAACCACATCCGTAATCAGCATCGTACGAATTTGACGAATAGTGTACCGGACTGCATCTGGCCCAGTTGCCCCATGTGTTTTTACAACAGGTGCCTTCAAGCCAAACAATACCGCGCCGCCATGTTTGGAGTAATCCATTTCAGATTTCATCCCTCTAAGTGCGTTCTTAAGTAGCATCGCGCCCATTTTCCCTTTAATTCCTTCATCTAGAATAGAGGTTTTTAACAACGACATCATATTCAAGGCTGTTCCTTCGATTGATTTCAACACTGCGTTACCGGTGAAACCATCTGTTACAACGACATCCGCCGGACCATTCAACAGGTCACGTGCTTCGACATTTCCGATAAAATTGATCGTTTTATTCTCCGACAGAAGCTCAAAGGTCTTCTTCGTCAGCTCGCTCCCTTTTGTTTCCTCTGTTCCGTTATTCAGCAATCCGACTCTTGGTTTGTTTATTCCACGCACACGATTCGCATAGAAAGAACCTAAAACAGCATACTGGACAAGATGTTCTGGTTTATTATCGGCATTCGCACCTAAATCAAGCATGTCGAACCCACCATTTTTTTGTCCTATAACAGGTAAAGTGGACATCAGACCAGGTCGCTCAACATTTTTGATCCGCCCAACGATGAACAGACCTGCTGCTAATAGCGCGCCGGTATTCCCCGCTGAGAATATCGCATCTGCTTCTCCGGCCTTTACTGCCTGCGCAGCAAGGACCATAGATGCCTCTTTTTTCCGACGAATCGCTTTAACTGGTTCATCATCACTAGTTATTTTTTCATCCGTGTGAATGATCGTGATGTTGGTTTCATCTGTCACGTATTCTCTGATTTCATTTTCTTTTCCATAAAGCAGAAATTCTATATCCGGAAAATCTTTTTTTGCTAGCATGACACCTTCAACAATTGCTTTTGGTGCGTTGTCTCCGCCCATTGCATCAACGGCGATTCTCATAAATGACTCCTCCTAATTCTTCTATATAAATCCTCTTAAGTTTCTTTTTACAAAGATGTCCTTTGTCTCAATAATACAGACAAAAACGCTCCTGTTATTGGTCGTTTGTTCAGCTATTTCTCATCAATCAGTATAGCATATTTTTTATCAGTCAAAGTATTGATGTTTTTCATCTGCTGGCTGAATTTCTTCTGCCAAGCCATGATAATCAGGCAGTAGCCACCACTCTTTTTTCTTCCAAATATCTGATGCTTCCTGTCTGGCTACTTCCAAAACATTGAAATCCGTGATGATATCCCCAACAATAAATTCCGGCAGTCCGGATTGTCGTGCACCAAAAACCTCTCCTGGTCCTCGCAACTCAAGATCCTTTTCACTCAACACAAATCCATTATTCGTTTCTGTCATAATTTTCATTCGCTCGATGCCCATCTCATTTTTCGGATTCGCCATTAAAATACAATAAGAAGCATCTGAACCCCGTCCAACACGACCTCGAAGCTGATGAAGCTGTGCCAAGCCAAAGCGGTCAGCGTCCATTATTAGCATAATCGTCGCATTTGGCACGTTGACGCCAACCTCAATAACGGTTGTAGAAACCAAAAGCTGTAACTGATTGTCTTTGAACTCTTGCATGATTTCATCTTTTTCCTGATTTTTCATTTTTCCATGAAGTAGACCAACTTGATAATCTGGGGCAAAAAAAGCGCTCATGTGCTCAAAAATTTCTGTGGCATTCTTCACGTCTAAGGCTTCAGATTCCTCAATCAAGGGACAAATCACATAGGCTTGGTGCCCTGCTGCCAGTTCCTTTTTCATCCATTCCAACACTGTATCGATTTGAGGAGGACGAATCCACCGAGTTTCTATAGGAATACGTCCTGCCGGCATTTCATCAATGATCGATACGTCCATCTCTCCATACGCAGTAATCGCCAAGGTACGCGGAATAGGAGTCGCTGTCATAAAGAGGACATCCGGCTTTTGACCCTTTTCTCGTAAAATTTTGCGCTGATTTACCCCAAATCGATGCTGCTCATCTGTGATGACCAAACCAAGGTGTTGAAACACCACATCCGGCTGAATCAATGCATGTGTACCAATAATCACATCAATTTCTCCAACCGCCAGCTGTGCCAATATCTCGCGGCGTTCCTTTGCTTTTGTCGATCCTGTCAAGAGCGCGGTACGTACTTCCAGAGGATCAAAGAGCTGTTGCAGACTTTCCATATGCTGCTGTGCTAATATTTCGGTCGGCACCATCAACGCACCTTGAAATCCAGCAGTCATTACTGCATATAAGGCAATCGCAGCTACAACTGTTTTACCGCTCCCAACATCTCCTTGAAGCAAACGCTGCATATGGTGAGGGTTCATCAAGTCTCGACAGATTTCATTCGTGACTTTCTTTTGCGCTTGTGTCAGCTCAAAAGGCAACTTTTTCGTAAATTCTTTCAATCGCTTCACATCATATTGAATTGAAAGACCATTCTTTTCTGCCTTCTCCTGCCTTTTCAGTCCTTGCATTTTCAACTGAAACAGCAAAAATTCTTCAAATACCATCCGTCGTTTTGCCTGATGGCTTTCTTCCGGGTTCTGTGGAAAGTGCATAGCAAACATTGCTTCCCGTCGATCCATCAAACGGTATTTTTGAATCAGCTCTAACGGTAGGCTCTCTTCCACCAGTTGCCCATATTCATCAAATCCAGTCCGTATCAACTGGACTAAACTGCTTTGGCGAACCCGTTTATTCACATGGTAGATTGGTGCAAACTCTTCTCCTTCGTTTTTCGCTGCTAGAATCTTCATGCCATTTAACGATTTTCTTTTTGCATCCCATTTTCCATAAACCGCAATTTCTTCTGAAAGAATAATCTTATCCTTTAGATAGGGCTGATTAAAGAAGGATACATTGATGACTGCATGATCCTGCATAATTCGAAATACCAGTCGGCTTTTCTTATATCCATATCTACTGAGAACTGCTTCTGAAACAACTGTACCTTTGAGCGTGACCTTTTCCTGATCTTGGATTTCTTCGATCACTTTCTCCTGTATATCTTCATAACGAAACGGATAATAAGTCAGCAAGTCCTTCACTGTCTTTATCCCCAATTCGTTAAATGCTTCTGCACGCTTTGGCCCGACGCCGGGAAGTACGTGCAACGGATCTGTCAGTTTCATCAATGCGCCTCCTTTCCTTTTCCTTCGATTCATTTAAAAGAAACCAATGAGCAGATTTGTCTAGCCAACGCTAAAAAATGATCTAGACAAACAGCGCTCCCTTTTTAGTATCTTCTATAGAAAAGAGTCTGTACCAATATCCTTAATAGAATACTGTTCAGACTCTTACTTTTATCGGCTGAGTGAGCTGTAACAGATAAATTTCCCTCTGTTAGCCATCTATCCTGCCAGTTCCACAAAGCGGCGTTTTATACAAAATCTGTCTTGACTGACTAAGTGATTACTCAGCTGAAAACAGGTATGGATAAACCGGCTGATCGCCTTCATGGATTTCTGTTTCTAGGTCTTCATGTTCCTCAGTCAAAGCTGCGGCTAGTTTTTCTGCCTCAGATAACTGACCATCTTCACCAACGATGATTGTCACGATTTCTGTGTCCTCATCTACCATACGGTTTAATGTGTTCAGAGAAGCCTGGAACATATCCGGTTCTGAAATAACGATTTTTCCATCGACCATTCCCAGATAGTCATCTTTTTTGATTTCTACATTATCGATGGTTGTATCACGTACAGCAGTTGTTACCTGTCCACTGACTACGCTCTCCAACATCGTTGTCATGCTTTCTTTATTGTCTTCCAATGATTGTTGATCATTGAACGCCAGCATTGCTGTCATCCCTTGAGAGATCGTCTTCGATGGTACAACGGCAACCGGTAAATCGGCAACTTCTGCTGCTTGATCCGCAGCCATAAAGATATTTTTATTATTTGGAAGAATAATGACTTTATCTGCGTTCACTTCTTTGATTGCTTTTAAAATATCCTCTGTACTTGGATTCATCGTCTGTCCACCGCTGATGATGTAGCTTGCGCCCAGACTTCTAAATAGCTCCTGAACCCCTTTACCGGCAGCAATCGCAATCACTGCAAAAGGAACACGTTCCTTCTTAACTGGTGTCGGTGTTTGTTGGTCATGCTCAAGAATTGTTTCATGCTGTAAGCGCATGTTATCAACTTTGATTTTTACCAGCGACCCAAATTTCTGTCCGTAATTCATTACTTCACCAGGATGTTCTGTATGCACGTGAACCTTGATGATTTCGTCATCATTAACAACAAGTAGGGAATCACCTAAACCATCCAGATAGTTTCTGAATGTTTCATAATCGAATTTACTGTCAACTGTAGGACCGTCACCGATCTGAACCATGATTTCTGTACAATAACCAAAATGGATATCTTCTGTTGCCATTTGCCCTTGCACACTACGATGATGCTCAGCATTTACCATTTCGTCCATTTCAGCCGGAGATGGCTCATAGACTTCTTCCGGATTGTAATTGCCGGATAGTACATCTAAAAATCCTTCATAGATAAATAAAAGACCTTGACCACCACTATCGACAACACCGACTTCTTTCAACACAGGCAATAAATCCGGTGTTTTAGCAAGCGCACGTTTCGCACCTTTAACCACTGCTTCCATTACTTCGACACAGTCATCTGTTTCTTTTGCTTTACGTTCACCGGTACGAGCTGCTTCACGAGAGACCGTCAAAATCGTTCCTTCAACAGGCTTCATGACCGCTTTATATGCAGTCTCCACACCATGAGTGAAAGCCGCCGCAAAATCCTTTGCATTCAATGTTGTCACATCTGGGATTTGTTTTGAAAACCCTCTGAACAGTTGTGACAAGATTACACCAGAATTTCCTCTGGCACCCATCAATAATCCTTTTGATAAGGCGGTCGCAAGCTCTCCGACTTTTTCAGAAGTGGAGTCCGCTACTGCTTTCGCTCCACTGGTCATTGATAAATTCATATTTGTTCCTGTGTCACCATCCGGCACAGGGAAAACGTTTAATGAGTTGACATATTCTGCATTCACATGCAGACGTGACGCACCTGCCTGTACCATTTCCTGGAACTGACTTGCGCTGATTTCTGTTACATTCACCTAAGATATCCTCCTTTAGATCACTGCTAGTCCATTCAGAGATCTACTCTTTTACTAACAGCTAGCTGCTCTAGTCAGGCAGCACACGTACACCCTGCACAAATACATTCACAGAGTTTGCAGTAACGCCCAGCAATGTTTCAAGATTGTACATCACTTTTTCCTGTACATTACGAGAAACTTCAGAAATTTTCGTGCCATAGCTGACGATTGTATACACGTCTACAGCGACACCATTTTCTTCCTGGCGTACAACCACGCCTTTTGAGTAATTCTCTCTACGTAAAATCTCATTCAGATTATCTTTAATTTGATTTTTACTAGCCATTCCGACGATTCCATAAATATCTGTAGCAGCTCCGCCGACTACTGTAGCAATAACTTCATTGGTAATCTCAATGGTACCTGCCGATGTTTTGATTTTTACAGCCATTGATGAAAGCCTCCTTAAAGAGCACAATTGCCCTATTTTCTTCCTTAACATTCTAACATAGCTGAGGATTAATGAAAAGAAAGGAAATCAAAGAAGGCTATATATAAAGAAAATCTTCATAACTAATTGCAGGTCGTCCTATCGTGGTTTACTATTTTTAAATAGGAAAGGGACTGTGACATTGGTCTGTCTCAGCCCCTTGATACCGGATAAACGTTGTTCCCGAAATAGCTACTAGCAGCGAGCTGCGTCGATGTCCGCTCGACACTCATAGACCCTAAACTGCGACGAGCCACAAGCGAGAATGCATCAGTGGTAAACCACTGTGTTTCAAGGCTCTTCGACAATAAGACGAGAATTCGCAAAAATTTATTGGATACCAAGTAGGAATCAATCAACACCGGAATGTTCCATTCCGTGTTTCTTGTCATTTTCGGAATTTTCGCCTTATTGCTTAGAATCACTGTGAGTGCTCTTTCGAGCAGAACAGATGATGAAAAGTACCTACCTGGCGCTTGAAGCTAATCATTTCTGTCACAACCTACCCACTAATCTTAGTATGTTTATTACAAATTCTTCATCGCCCGTACAGAAACCAGACACGTCTCGCCATTGCTCATTTCCACAACACGTTCTTTCTTCTGTATTTTAGCAACATGGTTTTTATTGATCAAGAATGATTTATGGCAACGATAAAAATCTTCATATTGATCTTCAATATCCTTTAAAGCACCATAGAATTCTTCTTCTCCATTTTCCAAATGCATGATGACTTTATGCGAGGACATAGAAGACTCGAAGAAAATAATATCATTGATATCTACTGATCGAATCGCATCCCCATCTTTAAATTTAAAGAAATGCTTTTTCCCGCTCCGATCATTCAGGCTTCGATCATGGGCGATTTGGATGCACTCACATACACGTTTCTGAATATTTTCCTGTGTATCTTTGATGATATAATCCATTGCTTCCACTTTATATGTAAATGTCAGATAAGACAACTCGCCATGTGTTGTCACAAATACGATTTTCCCCAAATCATCGTATTTCCGAATTTCAGCTGCCAAAGTCAACCCAGACATCTCATGCTGCAAATCCACATCAAAAAAGTATAGCCCCACAAATTTTGGCTTACTCTTAACGAACTCTAACACCTCAGTCGGATTACCCGTTGAAAATGCCAACTCCATATCCAAATTTTCGATCATGATAAAATTCTTCACGTACTGTTCCAACATCTGGCGTTGTTTCCAGTCATCTTCACAGATAATAATAGACAGCATTTCTTCTCCTCCTTTTGTAAAAACTCCCTTAATTTTTTCGTGTCTCTATAGTTAAAATTCAATAACCAGCTTCTGCGTAAACAGTTGGTGTTCAATCGTTGTTGCTAATCGGATATTCTCTGCCTCGGTTACGATATCCTGAACATTGCTCAGACCATTTCCACGATTCGTCCCTTTTGTTGAAAACCCTTTAGCCTTCAATTGATGCAGCTTAGGTATATCTTCTCGACAGCTGTTTTGAATGATCAAATGAACAGCCTGTTCATCTTGATAAACTGCAACGGACAGTATTCCTTTGCCTAATTCTTCCAGCTCTTCGATTGCATTATCCAAAAAGATGCCCATCAGGCGAACCAATGACACCGCATCCATATTTACTTTGTTGATCGTCTCCGTTACCTCGATGCGAGCATCTATCCCTTTTTCCTGTGCGGTAATCAGCTTTGATGCCAGAATACTTTTCAGCGCTCTGACTTGAATATTCCCCAACTTTTCCAACTTGTAATTATTTTGCTCGATCACTTTAGAAGAAGTTTTCAACATAGAATGGTAATACTCATCTAACCCATCCATATCACGATCCACAATGAAATTCTCCATAGAAGTCAAAATATTCTTATAATCGTGACGAAACTTACTGATTTCTTTGAACTGACTTTCCATCACATCCATGTATCGCTGATTCGATAGATACTCCAGTTCTTTTTGTTGGGCTTCATATCGATTTTTTGTTGAGCTCGCATACATTAGAAACGCGACGGTCGAAATAAAGAAATAGAAAATAAAAAAGACCAGATTCAAGGTAATGATCTCTACATTGTTGCCTAGATATTTTCCAAGGAAAATACTGCTGTAATAGATCACCATCATGAATATTCCCATGATACTGATGATTGGGTAGAATTCAGATAGGAATGGGACTTTTTTTTCGACAGATGGTTTGATTTTAGTAATTAAAAATGCTGTACCTATAGCTAAGCCAATACTTACTGTCATGTGTAAGAACGTATCCCATAAAATCGTTGATATCCCTTTAGTACCCCAAATATATCCATCAGCTACACCTGCAATATGATCACTTATGACCATAAATATCAACGAATAGGATAACGCACCTGCAATATACAATTTTCTTGTTGGGATAAAGTAAAAGCCGAAGAGCAACAAAAACAAAATCATTAGAACGCTTCCGTATGTTCCTACCCAAAAGAATGTACTTCCTATTATAGTAGAAAAAAATATCAATAAAATACTTTCTATTTTTCTGATATTTCTATCATTTATCAACAATTTCAAAACTATATAGCTAAAAATCGTTTGAAAACCCACAGCAATTGTAGGTATCCACTCCTTTATTTCCAACAAAATCCCAACCTTCCACAAAGATAATTAAATTATACATCTTTGTAAAAACTTACGCAAATTGAATAATACAAAAAGAAACTTTAATATACAATAAGGTTTAATAAATACATATACCTTTATTACTCAATGACTAGCTTCTGTGTAAACAAATGGTGTTCAATCGTTGTTGCTAATCGAATATTCTCTGCTTCGGTCACAATGTCTTGGACATTGCTCAGACCATTTCCACGATTCGTCCCTTTTGTTGAAAATCCTTTCGTCTTCAATTGATGCAGCTTAGGTATATCTTCTCGACAGCTGTTTTGAATGATCAAATGAACGGCCTGTTCATCCTGATAAACTGCAACGGACAATATTCCCTTGCCTAATTCTTCCAGTTCTTCGATTGCATTATCCAAAAAGATGCCCATCAGTCGAACCAATGATACCGCATCCATATTTACTTTGTTAATTGTCTCCGTTACCTCGATACGAGCATCTATCCCTTTTTCCTGTGCGGTAATCAGCTTTGATGCCAGAATACTTTTCAATGCTCTGAATTGAATATTCCCCAACTTTTCCAACTTGTAATTATTTTGTTCGATCACTTTAGAAGAAGTTTTCAACATAGAATGGTAATACTCATCTAACCCATCCATGTCACGATCCACAATGAAATTCTCCATGGAAGTCAAAATATTCTTATAATCATGACGAAACTTACTGATTTCTTTGAACTGACTTTCCATCACATCCATATACCGCTGATTCGATAGATACTCCAGTTCTTTTTGTTGGGCTTCATATCGATTTTTTGTTGAGCTGGCATACATTAGAAATGCGACGATCGAGATGAAGAAATAGAAAATAAAAAAGACCAGATTCAATGTAATGATCTCCACATTGTTGCCTAGGTATTTCCCAAGGAAAATGCTACTGTAATAGATCACCATCATGAATATTCCCATGATACTGATGATTGGGTAGAATTCAGATAGGAATGGGACTTTTTTTTCGATAGATGGTTTGATTTCAGTGATTAAGAATGCTATACCTATAGCTAAGCCAATACTTACTGTCATGTGTAAGACCGCAGATAGAAAGTTTGAACCAACATTGTTATTATGCCATAGATATACGTCTAACATGCTAGATATGTGGTCACAAATGATCATGATAATCATTGAATAGGATATTGCACCCATAATGAAAAATTTATTTGCATCAACAAATATAAAACCTAAAACTAATAAATATAAGATTAACAAGATCATCTCTAAAGTGTTGGAGTATAAAAAAATATTCCCCATAACAATGCCACCTATTACTAAAAGGGCAATTTCTATTTTTTTAAACGACCATTTCCCCATTAACAGTTTGAAAGTTATATAGGCAAACATCATCTGAAAAAATATTACAGCTATTAATATGACATCACTTTCTTCCATAAATTGTCCAACTTTCCACAAAGATAGTTAAATTATACATTTATAGAAAGAGTAAAAGCAAACTGAAAATTTCCCAAATAAAAAAGCAGCCCGTAAGACTGCTGTAATATTATCATTTCAATTCATTTAATAATTCTTTAGGGATCTCTACTTCATCAAGAAATCCCCCACAACACATAACCAAATTTTGTCCTCCCCAAGTAGTAAACAATCCGACTAATAAATTTTTCATTTTCCATTCTCCTCTGTCATTTTTTTTGATAGCACTGGTAATACGGTTACGCTTGATAAAAAGTTACCAACAATGAGTAGATTTTGAATAAGCAGTACAGGGACACACATTGCAAATGCAGTCACAACCATGCAAGAACACATTGCTTGGATCCTTCGTCTCCTTTTTTTCTCTTCACTGCCAACTGGATTTTTACTTGTGACTCCTGGTGCATATTTACTTAAGATCAACACATTGATCAACTGTAAGAATAGTAAAGCTCCTTCCGAAAAGAGCAAGCCTTCAACTAGCATGCTAGTTGAACCGACAAACAATAAAATACTACTGATGATACAACCAAAGCTGCTTCCGGCATGCTCGCCATACGCAAACACCCGAATTGTTAGAAAACTAAGATGTAGAATAAGAGTTTCAACTCCAACGCTCAGAATTAATGCGGATGTATAAATGAATAAGAGCTTGGACAAGTTAACAACGATCGATTCTACGCCCAGTTTACATTTTAAGTAACTTATGCGATCCATCTCGTTCCGTCCTTCTAAAATAAATGCTAAGATTCTGTTGCTAAGATAATTTTCTACATTCCACAGATTCCAAATTGTTTTTTCCACCGTTTATTCCCTCCGTTTCCTTGAATTAACTTTATCAAATAAATCCTAGGTACAAGTATTTCTTGCGTAAATGATTAATTACCATGCACAAGATGATTAAAAATACACTGATTTTTTCCTGAGCGTTCATTATTGATACCTAAACGTAAACACAAACAAACAGGATATCACGAACGATATCCTGTTCCATTTTTCATCTTTTTTTACTTTTTAATACCAGCAGAATAGCTTGAAGCCCCATGCATCTACTACGCAAAATTTGCCGCCTTTTACTTTTTCTTGCTGATCCTTTGTCATTTTTTTCATGTTATTTTCCTTCTTCTTTCGTTTTTAGTTTATTCACTCGTTCTTATGTTCTGCGGCTTAATACCAGCAGAATAATTTAAAACCCCATGCATCTACTACACAAAATTTACCGCCTTTTACTTTTTCCTGTTGATCCTTTGTCATTTTTTCCATGTTATTTTCCCTCTTCTTTCGTTTTTAGTTTGTTCACTCGTTCTTATGTTCTGCAGCTTAATACCAGCAGAATAGTTTAAAACCCCATGCATCTACTACACAAAATTTACCGCCTTTTACTTTTTCCTGTTGATCCTTTGTCATTTTTTCCATGTTATTTTCCCTCTTCTTTCGTTTTTAGTTTGTTCACTCGTTCTTATGTTCTGCAGCTTAATACCAGCAGAATAGTTTGAAGCCCCATGCATCTACTACACAAAATTTACCGCCTTTTACTTTTTCCTGTTGATCCTTTGTCATTTTTTTCATGTTGTTTTCCCTCTTCTTTCGTTTTTAGTTTGTTTACTCGTTCTTATGTTCTGCGGCTTAATACCAGCAGAATAATTTAAAGCCCCATGCATCCACTACGCAAAATTTGCCGCCTTTTACTTTTTCTTGTTGATCCTTCGTCATTTTTTTCATGTTATTTTCCTCCATCTTTTGTTTTTCATTTTATTGTTATCTGCTTAAGTGTAGTAGCAAAATAGTTTGATTCCAAAAACGTTAAATGCACAAATTCTTATCCCCGCTTTGACTTCCGCATTCATTTCTTGACTTAATTTTTTCATTTTGTTTTCCTCACTTTCTATTTTTTGTTTTTTTATCATCAATTATGATGGTCTTCACTTAATAATTGATACAGAATAATCTGTACCCGTTGATGTCCAGTAGACAAAACAGTTTTCCTGCTTTGATCTCCGTCCCTTTTTTCATGCTCAACTTAAACATAGTATGCTCTCCCCTCTCTTATATTTCTGCTCTATTAATCAGCTTTTTTCGTATACATGATAGTTCTTCGTTTTTAAAACTGCCTACTTAACAGTAAAGCAAAGTAATTTATGACCAAAAATATCGAATACGCAGAACATTTTTCCTGCTTTGATTTCCGTGCCTTTTTTTATACTCAATTTAAACATGATATTTCCTCCTAATTTTTATTGATTTCGTTTGTTTTTATTTGATTGAATCATTGCTGCTCGTCAACAAAACCCATTACATCCAACAGGCATTGCCTATGAATAACACTATTGTTGTTACTTTTCCTTCTTGAATTTCTTCTAGCCGTTTCTTATTCATTTTATGTTCCTCACAGTAGGTTCAATTTTTGATCTCTTCTATCTCCAAGAGCGGCAGAAAACTTGATATAACCACCATGAGCTAGCCGGTGCAAGATATTTTCCCGCTTGAATTTCTTTGCTTTGTTTCGTACTCAATTTCTTCATCTTATCCATTCATCCCTTCATTTTTTCCATTTTCTACATTCTCATTGATCCATGTCTCCACCATGTCCGCCGAAATCCCGTTTTCAGGCGTCCACTCAACTTTACTGATCAATTTTCCTCCCTCAAACTTGGCAAGGGTCGGTGTATAAATCAAGTCATAGGTTTCTTTAAACTTTTCCCAAGCTGGTTCATCCGTTCTAAGCTTGGCTACATTCAAATAAAGTAGCTTGTCCTCAAGATCATACTCGTTGATCAAATCGATCAGATCCGGCTCAAAATCATTACAATCTCCACATGTTGGTCGTCCAACATAAAGGTAAAATGACTCTTCTTGTACAAGTTTTTGTTTGAAGGTAGGAACTGTTATCGCATCAATCGTGTCATATATTTCCGGATAGTTGCCCTTTGATTCGATCAATTCTACTTCTTTCGCCTCAACCTCATTACTTAATGAGTACGCATAATTTGCTGTTACTAAGTTAACTGTAAAAAACCCCGTTAATACAGCTGCAATCATCAATTTTTTCTTCATTTTTTTCTCCTTATCTAGAAATCTGCTCTACCAAGCAAAATTTCTTCCGTTTCTTCTAATTTACGACTTCCTTCTAATCGTTTCAGTTCACCATCTTTAATCATCAAAATGGTTGGTGTTACCGTTACATTGTTTTCCTTTAGAAAACCACTATTTTTAGAATTATCTGTGTCCATGTAATAAACTGTTGCATTCGTTTTTCCAATTGCTTCTTCCATTATCGGTTTGTATTCCTGGCACGATGAGCAGGAGCGGTTACCTACGACAACAAAAACCGTTTCATTCTCTGCTTTCATTTCCTCTAATTTTTTTGCTTCTATTTTGTTTTCTGTATAGTCACTTTTTTGATTAAATCCCATAAATACTATTCCTACGCCTATCAAAGCTAAGGGAACAATGATTTTAATAAGCTTTTTCATAGCGCTCCTCCTTTTTATATACCTCAATGATTTCATCTGAACAATCCAAGACATCTTTTTCATGGCTGATCAAAATAACGATTTTATTTTGTTCTTTCGCCAATGCAATAATCTTTGTCATCAATGCTGCTTTAGAGTCACTATCCAAGTTACCGGTAGGTTCATCAAAAATATAGATGCTCTTTTCTTCATACAAAGCTCTCATTAAAAGTATTTTTTGTTTTTGTCCCTGAGACAAATTTGCAGCATCCATCTGAACTAAATGATTATTTGAAAGCTTCAAACCAAAAATATCTTCATATTGGTTTTTCTCCCATTCCTGCAGCTCTTCGTTGAACACCTTATACCGAATATTTCGTCCGACTGTGTTGCTGTAAAGATTAAACTCCGGAGAGTACATTCCGATGTATTCGTTGATATTTGTTTCCTTCAATGAAGGCAAATGATAGGTGTTATTGATGATAAATTCGCCATCATCTGGCCGCAATACACCTGACAATAATTTGATCAGTGTTGATTTCCCCGAACCATTTTCTCCTCTAATTCCATAAATATTTCCTGCATCCATTTTTATCGTAAAATTCTTAAATATTTCTTTTCCCTGGCTATAGCTGAAATCCAAATGATCGGCTGCTATCACTTCAATTGTTTCCATACCCAATACTTCTTTGTCCGCAATCTCTACATTGCTGCAGTAATCATTGGAGCTTTGAATAAAGTCGATAGCTACTGTACTTTTTTGATACATCAACCAACTTTGTACAACTGGTGATAAGCTATTCAATATAATTGAGATGATAAAGATCCCCGTCGTTGTATCGATCAGAATATCCTGTTCCCCATACAGTGTCATAATGCTTAGAATGACAAAGGCACTTAGACTCATCAAGGTAACCAACGATTGATAGACAGATACGACATTCAATTCGGTCACACTATTGTTCAACCGAGCGGACAGGAAACTCTTCATCTTATCCTTGACGAACGTACCGGATTGTCTTGTTTTTGAAAAAACATTGATATCTAGTGAAGACTTGATATTATTTTCAATTGCTGATGAAAACACGGATGATTTTCCGATGATGTCCATCTCATTGTTGCGAATTGTCTGTATATTTTTCCGTAAATACAAGGTGTATACTCCGCTCCAAAACAGTAAGGCCAATGCCAGCCAGCTAGAGATATTTGCCAGAATAATAGTTAAAACAACGACGTAACTGATATTAATCTTAAAATAAAATTTTTGAAACAGACCAGAAACCGAATTGACTAAATTCCAGAAATACCCCGTTACATTTTCTAAATTTTTTCCTGAATCCAAGTCACTGATTTTTTGATTATAGTAGCTCATCAAGATTTTCTCTTGAATCTCATTTTCCAGTTTTACCTTCTGCTTTCCTTCTCGTACATTCACGATAAAGAAGAAGAAGATCAGCCAGCCGACAACAAAAATCGGTTTCAAAATATCAATTGTTGTTGATGTCGCCGTGATCCCTTGCATCAATGCCTGAATAAACATTGTCGTAGCAAAAGGCAATACATATTTCAGAAAAAGTAGGAAAACCATACTTGCTTTTGTTTTAAAAGATAGACTGCTCATTACTTCTTTATAAAGAATTTGAGCAACGCCCACATCTGCTTCTCTTTTCCACCTAAAATTAACTCTAGATTTTTTACTACTTTGCTGGGGCGCAGTCTGTATTTCTTCAATACACAAGGCATAGCCCAAGAATATCGCTCGCAGCTCTTCTTTTTCATAGACTCTTAAATTAGGCTCTGCCGGATTCGAAACGGTATAATGCTCTCCCTCTATTGCATGCACCACAACATAATGCGCATACCCCTCATTTTCAACTACTAATACCATCGGCAGCTGCTCAACTTTTTCTAATTCTTCAAAATCTCTGACCTCATAGGCACTTGAAACAACACCATATTTAAGTAGGATTTCATTCAATTCACCTAATGACAACCCCTGATCTTTCTTAAGATTGTAGTGCTTATATAGTTCACTAACATTTTTTATCTTAATTTCCAGTTGAGATAAAATGACTCTCAGTGAAGCTATACCGCAATCTGTACTTGATTTCTGCATATAATGCGCATACATAGCTTCTGCTCCTCCCTATTTTTCAACTGTGATATCTCCCATCGTATCGATTCGTACTTGATCTTTACTCGTTTTCTTCGTTTCAGGAACTGCTTTCACTTCTCCTTGCTCATTCGTTTCTAAATGGTACTCACCGTCAAAACTTCCTTGAATCGTTGCTTGTACATCTCCTACAACGCTATTGACTTCCAACACTTCATAAGAAGCATCTTTTCCTAATTCCACGGTCAGCTTTAATTGCTCTTTTCCATTGGCTGTTGTCATAAGACGAAATTGATTCAGTTCTGCCAATGTGATTTCAAGACTGTCATCTTTTGCCACCGTATTTTTTAGGTATGCTTCATTGTCTTCAGATACTTTTCCAGAAAGCACTACCCGCGTATGCTCACTTCCTGTCTCTAAAACGGTGACATCTATACTCTGTTCCGCACCGATCAAAGCAATTTTCTCTATTTTTGTATCATCTAATTCCCAGGATAGATCGATTTGATTTTCTGTTTTCATCCCTGCAAACCCTGTGTATCCAAAGAATCCTCCTGTTGCCAATACTGCTGCTAAAATTATTAACTTTTTCTTCATACTATATCTCTCCCTAATTTCTTATTTTTATTTGAATTCTCTATTACTAAATAAACTAAAGCTGATAAACAATGCAACCGCACCATATAGGACACTACTGATCATGATCGTCTGAAACTGACTGGCCGAAACAGCCGACAAATCAGTAACCATGCGTAAGTTGGAAAAGAACAGCGTATCTAAAATAAAATCTAGTTTTCCAAGATACGTCGACACAATATTTGAGAAAATCGTATCTCCAACGAAAGCAATCGAAATGAACGCTGCTACTGAAATATAAGACGCCTTAAGTGCATTAAATAGTAGAATCCCTAAACAGCTTGCTGTTAGATACAATGGTAGCTGTGCCACTAATGGTTTTAGCGCTACGACTAGTGAAAATCCACCTTTCAGTATCCAAGCAGTACCAATTAAACTTCCAGCAAATGTCATTACAAAAAGAATTGTTAGTAAAAACGTCAATACTGTTTTGCTGAAAAAGAATGTGCTGCGCTTCATACCGGCAATCAACGAGTTGTTGACCACGCGATAACTAAACTCATGTCCCCACGCAATCATGAATATATTTGTTAAAAAAACAGGGATCAATAACGCGCCATTTGACAACCCAGATTGCACCATAAGTTGCGGTGCGTTATCTGCGGAAGCGAGAAAACCGAAAACAACCCCCAAAACGATAAGCCCAGCTATTGAATAAAACCCCAATGAACTTTTAATGATTCTGTAAAAATCTGCTTTTAATGTATTAATCATTGCCATTTCCTCCGCCTATTAGATTTAAATAGTATTCCTCTAAATTCTCTTCCTTATAGCCTAAAGAAGTTAAATAGATGCCATTTTCAAATAACAATTTTCCGATTCCAGCCATTGCTTCTTTTTCATCTTTGATGAAGATCACTCCATCTTTTTCTTCGATCTGGTACTCATAGCTTTTCAAAATTTGAATAGCCAACGGATTACTTGAAGTATTCAAAGAGATAGATTTTCCGCATTCTTCTACCAATTCCTCACGTGTCAGCTCTTTCACCAGTTTTCCTTCATTGATGATTCCGTATCTTGTCGCTACGAGTGATAGCTCGGATAATATATGACTGGAAATCAAAATCGTCGTTCCAAACTCTTTATTTAAACGATGAATAATTTCTCTGATCTCAACAATCCCTTGTGGATCCAAACCATTAACAGGCTCATCTAGAATTAGAAACTCCGGATTGTCCAATATCGCGAGTCCAATTCCTAATCGTTGTTTCATTCCTAATGAATAATCCTTAAATACTTTTTTCTTATCCACATTTGCCAAGCCGACGAATTCAAGAACTTCATCGATTCGTTTCTCAGTTTTTATGTTTCGTTGAATAGCATAGTATTTCAAATTGTCTCTTGCAGACATATAAGGGTAACAAACCGGGCCTTCGATCACTGCCCCCATCTTCATTTTTCCTTCTGCATTAAAATCCAAATCCCCAGAACTCTTTTCAATCAGCTGTGTTAACAAACGAATAAACGTTGTTTTCCCCGCACCATTTTTTCCTATGAAGCCATAAATATCACCTTTATTGATTGTCATAGATACTTCATTTACAGCATGCTGCTCTTTGTAAGTTTTAAATAAATTATTTGTTTTAATTAGATAATTGCTTTTATTAACTAGTTGCATTTTTAGTCTCCTCCTTCAAAATCATCTTATTGTCTTAGGCTTTTTTGATCTGCCTTACACTACTTATTATATTCAGAATAAAATGCCATAACCCTTTTCGACCTAAAACAGAGGAAAGTGGGCATTAGCGTCATTATTAATAGCTTTTTATACGTTAATGATTCCCTAACCGTTTATCATAATAGCTCTTTTCATTGACGTATACGTAAGCGTGTGGCGTTTTGACAATTCCGCTAACTATTCTATTAAAGTAAGGGATAGAATCATTGTCTCTTGTGCAAATACATTCCTTCTCACTTTTATATCGATACACTGTTGCCTCCTTAATCAAAGCTGTCTAATGATCGAATGGAATATATCGTGATGCTCAAAATAGAAGCTGTCCCATCTTTTTGGGGAAATAGATGCCATTAGAAAAAGAGAATGTAGAAGGAAACAGCATCCTTTTCTAATTGAAATTGGTTAAACATACAAAAAAATCCGACTGCTGGAAATCCAGTAGTCAGATTTTTTCTGTAATAGTTAAATTGGTTTTAATGACCTGTTCCACCTCCCATGGTGGAGGAACAGCCAAAAGAGGAATATCGATTGTTTCTTTCTTGTACTCAATCATTTCTTCATCCAATATAGAGGATATTTTTGCTAAAAAATTATCCTTCTGTATGGGAGAGTTTTTTAGCAAAATGATATAATGAGCATTTCTAGCTAATTGATTGCCACATGCTATGTTTCCAAGAAATATTTTTTTTTCAGAGGCTTGCTTCACATAAGAAACTTCTTCAAAAATAATAATGAGTCGGAAATCCAACTTCTCTGAAGTTTCAGCCATACTTGGCTGTTCCTCTAAACAATTGAAAAGTCTAAGCAGAGGTAATTTCTCGCCATTTGCCTCTTGAATCATTTCCAATGTTTCATACGGAATCATTGGAAGTTTAGTCTGTTCTTTTTTAATAAGTGTCAATAAATCTTCTCTATTTTCTATTACTTCCTTGAACACCTCTTTCTCCATATTCATTCTTATCATTATCATCACCTTCTTTTTCAGTCATGATCACCAAAGCAATCAAATAAATAGGTTACTTATATTCTAGCTAATTCTTTCAACATCTAACGATATTCTCTTAAACTATCTATTTCCTTTCTTTTTCTCTCATATAAACGTTCAGGAATTCCTGAACGTAAAAAAAGAGGCGATTTTTTATAATGATCAAAATTTTCTTGCAAAGTCCCGTCAAATATGATAAATTAGTCTGGTATGAGCTGAATATTAACGCTCCAAGATCAAAGCAAAGGAGGAAATTCACAATGGCAAAAGTATGTTATTTCACTGGTCGTAAAACAAGCAGCGGAAACAATCGTTCTCACGCTTTGAACGCGACAAAACGTACTGTTAAACCAAATCTACAAAAAGTTCGTGTTTTAATAGATGGCAAACCTAAAAAAGTTTGGGTGTCAACTCGTGCTTTGAAATCTGGTAAGATTGAGCGTGTTTAATAGACAATAATTCAAAACCTGCTTCCTTTTTAAGGAAACAGGTTTTTTTATTTAATTGAATACTATATTGAGACCTACTCATTATTTCTTCTACAGTATTTCTTGCTCACTCTCTTTATCAGAAGAGCGCTCTGATACAAATAACCCCACCGTCGTCAAGACTGTTCCCAGAGCAATGATCGGTGTAAAAGCTTCACCCAGAAACAATGCCGATGTCACAACAGTGATTGCTGGTACAGCATAGATATAGACACTCGCTTGAACCGCTCCCAGCTTACTGACGCTATAATTCCAAGTCACAAAGCAGATTGCAGAAGCCACAACCCCAAGAAACAGTAAATTCAACAGACTCATTCCTGATATTTTACTAAAATTGACCATCGGTGTTCCCGTCACTAATAAAACCGGCAGCATGAAAAGCAATCCATAGAAAAACGTACGGCGTGTTCCCAACAGAACATTATGCCCAAAACTGCTGATTTTTTTTGTTACCAATGAGTAACCTGCCCAAATTGCAGCCGCCAGCACGCTTAACAGATCCCCGACTGGATGAATTTCCAGCACCGATAAACTACTAAGACTGATTAAGATGATTCCTGAAAGAGAAACAAGAAAACCAATATAAAACCAGCGATTCACTTGCTTACCGGGAGTAACTACTTTAGCCAAAAGAACGGTAAAAAAAGGGGCGACTGACACAATGATTCCAACATTTGAAGCATGGGTAAGTGTCAAAGCCAAATTCTCTAAAAAATAGTACAAGACAATACCTAATAATCCGGCTAAAGCAAAGAAGCCTTCTTCTTTTTTATCCTTGACCTTCAGCAGCTTGGGCGAAACAAGCCATAATAAAAGATACCCTAGTAAAAATCGCAAAAATAGAATTTGAAAAGGGGTAAAGTCATTCAGTAGAATTTTTGTAGAGATAAAGGTCATCCCCCAAATCCCCACAGTAAATAACGCGGCAAGATGCCCATATAATTTATGGTTCTCGATTTTTTTCATCTAATGTCTCCCATCTAAAAATATCCATATATTTCTTTGGTGTTATGCCAATCAACTGCTTGAAATATCTTGAAAAATGGCTTTGATCAGCAAAGCCGCAACAGCCGGCAGCTTCTAATGGAGATAGCCCCTGCTCCAGAAATTTCCTACCTGCACCAATTCGAATTGTGGTCAAATATTGATGGGGTGTTACCCCTTTTTCCTTAGTAAATTGGCGAATCAATGTGAATGGGTTAATCCCAGTATGCTGGCTCAGCGCTTCAAGTGTCACCTGCTCTGTATAATGTTCTTCTATAAATGCGCACGCTAATCCAACACCTCCGGACAACTGTTGTTCTGTGCGCTGAGGTTGCGCATATTTTTCCAAGATATCCTTTAAAAATAGAAAGAGAGTCTCTTCTTTTTCCAATCTGTTTTCAATTAAATTGATTTGCTTATGTATGCTTTTTAGCTCAATAAGCCCCTCATAGCCCACTACTACATTTTGCTTGAAAACAGGTAAAAATGCCTCCCCTGTCAGTAGCATGGTCAGCTCTTTCATTCGCTCAGGCATAATATGAATGCTTCGATAGTCCAAGGCTTCAGCACCAATCTGCTCACAAAAATGATTATCATAGGGATTTAAGAGCAGCAGATCGCCCGCATCGATAGTGTACTCTTTTTGCTTACAGGAAAGATAGCGACGCCCCCTTTCAATAAACCCCAAAACATAGAATTCATGAAAGTGATTCGGAAATTTCTGCTTTATCCCTTCAAACTGATACGCTTCAATCGATAGATCTGTATCAAATACGACCGTTCTTTTCTCCAATCCGCTCCCCTCCTTTTCCTATCATTATACCGAAAATGGCCGATATGTATTGAACAAAATTGACAATTCAGACGATTCTGAATAATAGAACAAAAAAAGTCGATCGCTTCCTCAAGGGATTAAGGTTCTACAATATATTGTGTTGGTGGAAATTCCTAAAGGAAAACTCACCAGCATTTTTTTGAGTGTTCAAACACAAAAAAGGAACAACAAACTGATAAAATGAAATCGACAAAAACCACAAATCATCAGAAAGGTTGTTCCTCTATGGATAAGAATACCAGATTATTGCTTGGACTAACAGATAAACATCTCTCCTTTGGAGAGGATTGGCTTGAATACAGTCATTCAAAAGGTGTTAAGGCTCAGGTCATCAAAGCAACACTTACGTATATACCTACACATTGTAGAAACTGTGGCATTAAAAATCAAGGACAGATTATCAAAAACGGTTACCATCGGACATATACTCAATTACCTGTTTTTAATGGTCGCTTGACATTATTGGAGCTGAAACGTTCACGCTTTCGTTGTCATGAGTGTCACGCTACTTTTCACGCTCAAACAGAGTTAGTTGAAGAGCATCATCATTTATCGAAGCAGCTCTGCCTCCAAATCATGCTTGATTTAAAGAAAAATGTTTCTAGGAAAGAGATTGCCCAAAAACATTTCGTTTCAGACGTGACGGTTCTTCGCTTAATGGAAGAGCTAGCTACTTCTTATTCTCCAAACTGGCGATTTCTTCCAAAAATTTTATGTATTGATGAATTCAAATCAATGAAATCTTGTGAAGGAGCAATGAGTTTTATTTGTGTTAATGGAGAAACCAACAAGATTCTTGAAGTCCTTGAAGACCGACGGTTAACACACTTAACCCGACACTTTATGCGTTACACAAAAGAAGCTCGAGAAAACGTAAAGTACCTGGTCATGGACATGAATGCGAGCTATGATCAATTACTCAAGTCTGTGTTTCCAAATGCCCAACTCGTCACTGACCGATTCCACATTGTCCAACAGATGAATCGAGCGTTAAATCAACTGCGGATA
The DNA here is from genome assembly GCF_002140975.2 of Enterococcus sp. 9E7_DIV0242. NCBI lineage: Bacteria > Bacillati > Bacillota > Bacilli > Lactobacillales > Enterococcaceae > Enterococcus > Candidatus Enterococcus clewellii. The sequence continues at coordinate 2,835,989 of NZ_CP147247.1, read as the reverse complement.
AAGACAATGAATGCCTTTCGGCATTCCTCACCGCAAGAACAGAAGCAATATCGTCGACTCAAACGGTATTGGAAGTTACTCTTAAAAGATTCCTCTGAACTTGATAGTCAACATCGTCCCTATCATTCACTGTTCAAACGTCCATTAACTCAAACAGATATTGTCGATGAATTACTCAGCTATGATTCAACCTTGCGCATTGCTTACGATACTGTTCAATTTCTCAAATATGCCTTTACTCATCGAGACGCCAAGCGTTTCTTTGAAGAACTTGATACACTAGATCCCCGACTGCCTTTCTGGTTCAAAAAGAAATTGAGATTCTTCAAGAAGCACAGACAAGGAATTACCAATGCTTTCAGTTTTTCTTTTTCTAATGGCATTACAGAAGGGTTGAACAACAAGATTAAGGTAATCAAACGAGTGGCTTATGGCTACCGCAATTTCTATCATTTTCGTTCACGTATTTACATTGTTCAAGGTCTTGTTTTTTCTCAAGATTAAAAGGAGGCTCACAACCAATATCTCTGCAGCTATAAAGGTAAATCGGGAATTAGTAGCTGTTATCCAAGTACATGTACAGCTACTTTGACTCGATTTAGGAATGGAATTGGCGCTTTTTGCCAAGTCGCTTCCGGCCAGCTGCCCAGATAATTGGCAGAAGTCCTCCTATTTCTAAAAAAGAACTTGAAACAAAACCAGAATGTCTCTGATTTTTATTCCAAGTTCTACGATTTTATTCAGTTTTTTGTCCTATCAACACAAATTGACATAGAACCAGGATTAATCGACTTTTACTTGTTTAGTTTATCATCAGTCTTTACTTTGAATCACAGCAATCACGCCGGAATCAAAAGAGAACATAGCAGTTTCTCCAACAAACTCATTACTAGCATACGAGGTTGGTACAGGTACTTGTTGTCTGTCCAATAAATACTTGCTGTCTTTTAGTGTAAGATTTTCCACAGGTGTCAGGCAGCAGTAAGCCAAATATTTTTTATCGGCTTCTCTTTTGACTGTGTACTCACCCGGTAAATAGTAGCTGATGGTGTTCTGTTCATCCTTCAAAACAATCTGTCTGATAAAAGGTTGAAACCGCGCCTCCATAGGTAACCATAGATTCGCTAAAAAGTGATCCAGACGCCCACCTGTTGCACCGACGATTGTAATAGAAGCTTTTGGAAAAAGCTTTAGTGTTTCTTCAAGTGCCAGCTGTGTATCTGTATCATCTTTTTCAGCCTGAGACGTTTGGCTTCTCTTCGCTTTCTTTTCCACCAGCAGACGCTCTTCCTGTGATAGAGAATCAAAATCGCCAACCGCCAAATCTAATGACTGACCTTCCTTCAAAAGAAGCAGTCCCCCTCGATCCACACCTACAAAAAAAGCATAATCCGAAAAATCGATCTGAGGCCAATCCTTCTTGGAGCCACCGGCGACTAATAGAATATTCACTTGTCCAACACAGCTCTCAGTGCATCGATCCGCTCTTTCGGATCTTCTGCATTGTAAATATAAGAACCTGCCACAAACACATCGGCTCCGGCTTCTTTACATTTTTCAGCTGTTTCAGGAACAATACCACCATCTACTTCGATTTCATAGCTATAGCCATGTTCTGCTCTCAAAGCCTTCAATTGTGCAATCTTGCTTAACTGACTATCAATAAAGCTTTGGCCGCCGAAGCCTGGATTCACGGTCATGATCAATACTAAATCTGCCAGATCCAGTACCTCTTCAATCGCTGAAAGCGGCGTTCCCGGATTGATGACCACACCTGCTTTTACACCAGCCGCTTTAATCATCTGCATGGCACGATGAATATGCGGTGTTGCTTCCTGATGCACTGTGATGATGTCTGCTCCCGCTTTCGCAAATGCTTCGATGAAGTTCTCCGGCTGTTGAATCATTAAATGAACATCCAACGGCAGCTTCGTCACTGGACGAATCGCTGAAACAATATTAGGGCCTAAGGTAATATTTGGAACAAACTGTCCATCCATCACATCCACATGGATATAGTCTGCACCCAATTTTTCTACCAATTGGATATCTCTGGCTAAATTAGCAAAATCTGCACTTAAAATCGATGGCGCAATTTTCATATATTCTTCCTCCTTATAGTTCGAAAAAGCAAGCGAAGCTGCCTCTCGTTTTCATACTAATAAACTCCGTTATTTCTTTTTCTTATATACAGGGCGACGGTCTTCGATTTCCGCTAAAAATTGGAGGTAATTATTATACCGCACCTGAGCAATCTCACCAGATTCTACACGTTTCTTGACTTCACAGCCAGGTTCTTTGCTGTGCATACATTCTCTGAACTTACATAAATGGGCCGCTTCTACAAATTCTGGAAACTGCTTTGGTAGATCGACTGCCTCCATTTCCAAAAACTCAATAGAACTGAAGCCTGGTGTATCGGCCACCAGTCCCTCATAAAGCGGGATCAACTCAACATGGCGCGTCGTATGTTTCCCACGCCCAAGCGCCTCCGAGATTTCTCCTGTTGCTAATTGGAGCTCTGGTGATATCCTATTCAACAATGTCGATTTCCCAGCTCCTGATTGCCCCATAAATACTGTCAATTGTTCTGGTAAGTATTGTTCCAATTCACGAATAGAGCGCTTATCATCTGCTGTTTGATCACCAATAATCACTGAATAAGAAGGCTGATAAACTGCCTTGATTTCGTCCAACAGCTTGAGCTGATCCTTTTCTAAAAGATCCGCTTTCGTCAAATAAATCACTGGACGAATTTGTTTATGCTCTAAGGTTACCAGAAAACGATCCAGTAAATTATACGAAAATGCCGGTTCCACTACACTCATCACAATTACACCAAGATCAACATTTGCTACGGCTGGGCGAACCAGCTCATTTTTTCTAGGAAGTATTTCTAACAGATAACCATCCGTCAGGTTATCGCTTTCAAAAATCACCTCATCACCAACTAGCGGTGTGATCTTGCGATTCCGAAAATTCCCTCGAGCTCTCGTCTGAAAGGTTTCCCCTTCTGCATATACATAGTAAAATCCGCTCAATGCTTTTCTAATTTGACCGTTCAATCTATCACTCCTAACCACACTGAATATACAAGAAAATAGCGTAAAATGCAAGGTTCCCACTAGATCACAACCTTCAGATTATCGCTAAATTTATTCCTCTGCAAATAAAAAAGAGGTCTGCCTCACGAAATGAGGCAGACAAGGAGTTAAAAAAGTTTCTTAGAGTATAAAACAATTATAAATTATTTTGTACATTTTGTAAAACAATATGCATTTATTCTTATCAAAACTTTTTTATCCCTCTCCTATATTGTTATTGATTTGCTGTATCCTCGTCTACAGCAGCATCATTTTGTGGCTCTGCCGAAGGACCACTTGAATAGTAAATTGTAATAGTTGCTCCTTTTTTCGATCTCGTGCCTGCGGTCGGATTGGTTCGGATAACAGTATCTTTTGTCTTGTCTGACGTTTCTATTTGCTCCACAACCACAAAGCCCTTTTTCTCTAGCTCTGATTTCGCCGTCTGCCTAGTCATTTCAGCCACATTCGGAACTTCAATCGTATTTGCACCCTTGCTCACGGTCAACGTAACTTTATCATTAGGGCTTACAGCAGTATTCGCCGGACTTTGAGAGATAACAACATCTTTCTCTACTGTGTCACTTTCCTGTTCCTTCTTGCTGATATTGCTTTCACTGATACCGGCAGAAACAAGAGCATTGACTGCTTCATCATAGCTATACCCTGTGTAATTACCAATACTGATTTTGTCCGAGCCTTTGCTTACAGTCAGCGTGATCGTATCATTGACTGGATCAAATGAAGTACCTGCACCTGGATTTTGCGAAATAACCAGACCCGTGGCAACAGAGTCACTTGCCTCTTCAGCATACTTGATATTTCCTTCATTGACACCCAATGCAACAAGAGCTGCAACAGCATTATCGTAGCCATAGCCGACATAATTATCCAACGTGACATTTTCCGGCCCCATGCTGACAGTCAATGTTACCTGGTCATTTTTAGGATCGACCTCTGAACCGCTCTCCGGTGTCTGACTGATAATTTTATCCGCAGCGACCTCTAAGTTATGCTCTTTCTCGATTTTGATATTACTTTCAGGAAAACCGAGCTTCTTCATTTCCTCAATAGCATCTTTATAACTATCACCGGAATAATCATTGATTTTAATTTTTTTATTTCCTGTACTGATATAGAGAACGATTGTTTTCCCCTCTTTTACATCAGTTTGTGCTTCCGGGTCTGTTTTAGAAACCTTGCCTGCTTCGATTTCGTCATCCGGAAGCTCTTTTACTTCCTTCGCGACTTCCAGCTTGGCATCTTGCAGCATCTGACGTGCTTCTTGTTCCGTTTTTCCACGAACATCTGGAACAGCAACTTCCTTTTTCGGAGAGCCGGCGAAGTAAAGTGCCACACCAATAATCAAAGCCAGGATCAACCCAATAATGATAAAGATCAGTCGTTTTCGATTTTTCTTCTTCGGTTTCTTATCCTTAGTTTCTTCCGGCTCTTCTTCAGTAGCCAGGTCTTCTTCTTTCGGTCCATCCATCTCTGCAAACGCCTCAGGCATCGGTGTGTCTTCGGTCAATGGGGTCAATACTCTTGTCTCTCCCATTAATGCAGTTGGCTCCCATTTGGGCTCATTCAGACGATCCGGCGAAAGGACCGTATAAAGATCCTCAGACATTTCTTCTGCTGATTTGTAACGATCTGCCGGATCCTTTGCTGTAGCGTGCAACACGATATTCTCCAAAGACTGAGGAATATTTGAATTGAAAGCACGTACTGACGGGATTTCTTCTTGAAAATGTTTTAGCGCAATTGTTACGGCCGACTCGCCGTCAAAAGGCACATTTCCTGTCAGCATCTCATACAGAATAACTCCGACTGCATAAAGATCCGACTGGTTGGTTGCCATACTTCCTCTCGCTTGTTCCGGAGAAAGATAGTGAACAGAGCCCAACATCGTATTAGTTTGAGTAATCGATGTTTCAGATAATGCAATAGCAATCCCGAAATCCGTGATTTTTACCACACCATTTTCATCAATTAATATATTTTGCGGCTTCAGGTCACGGTGAATAATTCGATGCGCATGCGCCAAGGCTACAGCTGAAAGAATTTGCTCCATGATATCAACAACCGTTGCATACATAATTGGATAATGTGTTTGGATATAACGCTTTAGGTCCATCCCTTTCACGTATTCCATAACCAAATATTGCAATCCATCTTCTTCACCAACATCATAAACACTGACAATATTCGGATGAACTAGCTCAGACGCTGCCAATGCTTCTCTTTGAAAACGTCGAATAGCAGCTTGATCATTTTGAAAGTCAAAGCGCAGTACCTTAACTGCTACATCTCGATCCAAAATCAAATCACGTGCAAGGAAAACATTGGCCATACCCCCACTGCCTATGTTGCCAAGGATCTGATAGCGACCATTTAATTTTCTGCCGATCTCTATCATCGGTCCTCCTCCTCATCTTTATCAAAATGTATAATCAATGCAGTGATATTATCAACGCCACCTGCTTCATTTGCCAAAGAGATCAACGTCTCTACCTTTTGTTCAATCGTATCATCAGACAAAAGCACAGCCAAAATGGCCTCTTCAGAAACCATATTCGTCAACCCGTCTGAACACAGTAAAATATAATCATCATCAACTCTTAAATGACTGGCAACATCAACTTCCACAGTATTCGGCATTCCCAAAGAACGAGTCAGTACATTCTTACGTGGATGATTCGCAGCCATTTCTTGAGTGATTTCTCCAGACTTCACCAGCTCATTTACCAACGAGTGATCTTCGGTCAGCTGAATCAGCTGTTTATTCCGCACTAAATACGCGCGACTATCGCCGATGTTCGCCAAAACATAAGACTCATTCAGCAAGACAGCACTGACGATGGTTGTTCCCATACCGGCATACTCCGGAACAGATTGTCCTTTTTCATAAATCACTTCGTTTTCTGACTGAATTGCTTGTATCAGCCATTGCGCAGCTTTATCAGCAGACACGATATCACTGTTTGTCCACCGCTCACCAATATGATTCACAGCCATCTGACTTGCGATATCACCGGCAAGATGTCCACCCATACCGTCTGCCAGGATAGCTAATGATATCCCCACTTTATTTTTGAATACTCCTGCATAGTCTTGGTTCGTATTTCTTTTACGCCCAACATCTGTTTGAAAATTGATTTCCACTTGTTTCACCTCATTTAAGAAACTTTCTGCATGCAGCAAATAAAGAATCCGTCTGTTAAGAATTGATGCGGATAGATTGTCAGCATCTGCTCTTCAATCGACGAATCAAGAATCTCATTGACCGCTACATCGATTTTTTTGAATTCAGGATGTTTTGCCAGAAAAGCCGCAACAACCTCCTGATTCTCTTCTTTTGTGATTGTACATGTGCTATAGACCATTATACCCCATTGTTTCAGCGTTTGTGCAGTACTTTCAAGGATTTCCAACTGAATTTTCGGTAATTGGTCAAAATCTTTTGCAGATTTATGGTATTTAATATCCGGTTTTCGTCTCATTAATCCTAATCCTGAACAAGGAGCATCGACTAACACACGATCGAAGCTATCCGGAGAAAAATTGTCTTTCGCTGCTCGTGCGTCCATTTTTTCTGCAGCAACCACGGCTTCAACACGCAGTCTCGTCGCATTTTCCTCGATCAGTTTTACCTTGTGCTGATGGATATCTAAGGCTGTAACTAAGCCTCCTGCTGCTTCATCCAAAAATGTCGCAATGTGGGTCGTTTTTCCGCCCGGTGCTGCACAGGCATCTAAAACCTTGTGCTGTTTCTCGATCTGCATTGCCGGAGCAACGAGCATCGAACTCTCATCCTGAACCGTAATGCGTCCCTCTTTGAATAATGTACTGCCTGCAATAAATCCTTTTTTAGCAATCACACCATAAGGCGAAATACGACTTGCTTCCGCTTCGATTTCTTCATCGGCTAATTGTTCGATTGCTTCGGAACGATTGACATAACGAGCATCTACTCGCGCACTCGCATGACTCCGCTCAAACAATGACAGACCTAGTTTCTGCGTTTCAACCATCCCGATTTGGTCAACTAATTTTTGCGTCAGCCACAACGGCATACTGATTTCTACTGACAATCGTTCTAACGGATCTTTGATTGCATCAAGGGAAGGAACTCCTTCTCTTTGAATGCTCCTTAATACACCATTAACAAATTTGCTTGCACCGATATTTCCTCTTTGCTTTGCGATTTCCACGGCTTCATTGATGATGGCATGGTCAGGAATTTTATCTAAATAAAGGGATTGATAGAGGGATAAAATCAATAAATTTTTGACCCAGCTATCCACCTTTTGCGGCTTCTTGATAAAAGGCGTCAAAAAATACTCTAACAACAACTTTCTGCTGACCGTTCCATAAACTAATTCTGTAAACAATCGGCTGTCTTGATCCGATAAGTTCGATTTTTCAATCATCTCACTCAATAGTAGATTCGAATACGCGCCACCCTTATCAATTCGCTCAATCGTCTGCATCGCCGTATAGCGCACAGACTTTCTGATTCTTGCTGATACTCGTTTTCCCATGCTAGCCCACCTTATCTGCTTCCTGTACTGCTTGACCGGAACCATTTAGAAATTCCTGTACAGCCAGTCGGCCTTTACCGGAAGGCTGCAAGCTTTTCACAGAAAGAACAGTTCCTTCACCACAGGCAATCCACAATTCCTTTTTTGTACGCTTGATGATCGTCCCAGGCTGCGCATCGGTTACTTCATCAATAGGTTCTGTTTCCCAAATTTTCCAGTTTGTCCCTTGATAGGTCGTAAAGGCTGTCGGCCACGGACGCATCCCTCTGACCTGACAGTCGATTTGTTCCGCTGTTTTCTGCCAATTGATTTGTTCCTGTTCTCGACTAATGTTAGGAGAAAAAGTCACTTTGTCTTCATCTTGAGGGGTAGGCTTCAGCTCACCGGATAGAATAGCCGGCAATGTGTCTAGCAACAATTCTTTTCCAACCACACTCAGCTTGTCAAACATCGTTCCTACATCATCTTTTGTTGTAATCGGAATGCTGCGTTGCGAGAAAATACCCCCAGCGTCCATTTTCTTAATCATTTCCATAATCGTTACGCCGGCTTCTTTCTCGCCGTTGATGATTGCATAATGCACAGGTGCACCACCACGATATTTCGGTAATAAAGATGCATGAACATTGACTGCGCCCATTTTTGGTGCTTGCAACAAACGTTCCGGTAAGAATTGCCCAAAGGCTGCTGTCACAATAAGGTCAGGCGCCAACGCAATGACTTTTTCCATCCCCTCTGATCCGGATATTTTTTCCGGCTGTAAAACTAGTAATCCATGTCTCACTGCTGCTTCCTTTACCGGAGGAGCTGTAAGCACTCTTTTTCTTCCGACCGGACGATCTGGTTGCGTCACCACAGCTTGTATATCATAGCCAGCTTCGATTAATCCGTCCAACACTGGAACAGAAAATGCTGGCGTTCCCATAAAAACAATCTTAGTCATTTAGCTTTCCCTCCATATATGAGTCTAAGTCTTCTGGTGCAATCTCCTCAAGCATTTTATCAATAAATAATTCTCCATTTAAATGATCGATTTCATGCTGAAATGCACGAGCCAAATAACCATAGGCGGTTACTTCAATCTCTTCGCCTTCTCGATCAAAATAGCGAACCGTTACTTCATCCGCTCTTTTCACTGTTCCAAATTTGTTCGGGATACTAAGGCAGCCCTCAACATCAATGTCTGTTCCTTTTTTTTCAATGATTTCAGGATTGATCAACTCGAAAAGACCTGTCTCCTCATCTATCTCAACAACTGCTAGCTGCAAGTTCTTGCCTATTTGAGGTGCAGCAATACCGATGCCATCGTGGGCAGTCATTGTTTCATACATATCGTCCAGCAAACGGACGATCTCGTCTGTAATCAACGTGACCTCTTTCGCTTTGACAGTCAACTTATCATCAGGGTAAAGCACAATTGGATAACGCATGTAAAACTCCTTTATTAGTTAATGTGAGAACTGCCCAAGTCATTGACCAGTTCTTTTATTTTGGTGGTCCGATATCCAAGCGATCTAGGCTTAATGCTTTGTGACGAGGATCGCAATACAATAAGAACCGTAGGCACAATTTTTTTCTAATAGTTCCTTCAACAGAATAATGGTACTTCTTTATTGTTTAGTGTTAGAACTACTCAAGTCATTGACTAGTTCTTTTATTTTGGTGGTCCGATATCCAAGCGATCTAGGCTTAATGCTTTGTGGCGAGGATCGCAGTGCAATGAGAACCGTAGGCACAATTTTTTTCTAATAGTTCCTTCATCAGAATACTAGAAGACCATTCGACCTCTGTGCTTCTCAAATTATAGTACCAAGAATTTTTGCATTCTTATTTTCTATTCTATTTGAATCAAATGAAATTCATCGGTTCTGCATCGATCGATACTTTTAGCCCTTTCGCTGTGGCTGCTTGGGTATCCGATAAGATTTTCTTCAACAGGCTTTGCAGCTGTGGTTCTTGTTTATATTTGATGATCATTTGATAGTAATACCGATTTTTGATCCGCATGATTGCATTGGGTGTCGGCCCTAATAAAATACTTTGGTCAGACAATCCCTGTTGCAGCTCCTTCATGATCACAAACATCTGTTTCGCAGCCACGTTTTCTTCAGGATGGCTGGCAGTTATTTGAACGGTAAAATAAAATGGTGGATAATCTCCTCGATGCCGTATCTGCATTTCTTTCTGGTAAAATGCTTCGTATTGTTGCCCTTTCGCCAGCTGTATCGCATAGTGCTCTGGATTAAAGGATTGAATCACGACCTCGCCTGGTTTTTCAGCTCGGCCGGCTCGCCCACTGACTTGGGTCAACAGTTGAAATGTGCGCTCACTGGAACGAAAATCTGGCAAATTCAATGCCGTGTCCGCATTCAACACACCTACCAATGTTACGTTAGGAAAATCTAACCCTTTTGCAATCATCTGTGTACCCAAAAGAATATCGGCTTCTTGATTCTCAAATGCAGACAAGATTCGTTCATGCGCACCCTTACGACGTGTCGTATCAACGTCCATCCGTAATACTCTGCTTTCAGGAAATAGCGTCTTCAACTCTTCCTCTACTTTTTGAGTCCCTGTGCCGTAATAACGAATTTTGTCACTATTACAATTGGGACAACGGTGAGGAATTCCTTCTTCATGTCCACAGTAGTGACATTTCATTGTTTTGGTATCCATATGAAGCGTTAGTGAGATATCACAGTTTGGACAAGGCAATACATACCCGCAATCTCGACACATTACAAAAGAAGAATACCCTCTACGGTTCAGTAGCAGAACACTTTGTTCTTTACGAGCCATTCGCTCAATCAGCTTTTCTTGAAGAGTCGTAGAAAAGGTCGAAGCATTTTTACGTTGAACCTCTTCACGCATATCAACTACATCAATCTGTGGAAGCGATGCTGCGCTGTTTGCTCGCTGAGTTAACAACAAATGTTGGTAGACCTTTTTCTGCGCTCGTGCTCTGGACTCTAGCGACGGTGTCGCACTTCCTAGAACAACAGGACAACCATGATAGCTGCCACGCCAAATCGCTAGATCTCTCGAATGATAACGTGGCGTCTCTTCCTGCTTATAACTCGCTTCATGCTCCTCGTCAATGATGATGACGCCCAAATTATCTAACGGAGCAAATATCGCTGAACGCGCACCGACGACCACTTGAGCTTCGCCGCGCTCGATCTTGCGCCACTCATCATATTTTTCACCATGAGATAAGCCACTGTGCAACACAGCGACCTGATCCCCAAAACGGCTTTTAAACCGTTGCACCATCTGCGGTGTCAGAGAAATTTCAGGAACGAGCATAATGGCTGTTTTCTTCTGCCGTAGTCCTTCTGCAATGGCCTGCAGATACACTTCTGTCTTTCCACTTCCTGTGATTCCTTCAAGAAGGTAGGTGTCTGGAGACCTTGTTTCCATCGAGTGAAGAATACTGCTGACTGCTGTTTGTTGCTCATCATTCAAGGCAAAAGGAACTGTTTTTTCAAAATGTTGATTTGCAAATGGGTCTCTATATGTCTCTTTCTCTATGTAGCACAACCAACCCTTTTTCTCAGCATCATTAAGAACTGCTGTACTAAAACCTTTTTCCTTCATTTCCTTCACAGAAGCCTGCTGCTCCACCCCTAGCACTTGAAGAACATGTAACAACTCCCCTTTCTTTTTCGAGCCTTTGCGTAACGCCTCTTTTTCTTCTTCCAATCGCTCAAAAGCCAGTGCAGGTTGGATGTACCGAGTCACCTTTACCTTGTTCTTCGTCTGAACCTCGTAACGGATATCGACTTTATGCTGTGCTCGCAGCTTCATCAACTGAGGAAGAAGGTCCCGTGCTTCAGCTTCCTCCCAGGAAATCTCATCAAGTCCGGAAAATAATTCGTCTTGAAGTGCCTCCTCTATCTCATCTGTCAGAAAAATATACTTATGGTAAGCGGCACGCATCACACTTGGCAACATCGTCTGTAAACATGTAATTTTAAAGGCAAAGGTCTTTTCTTTCATATAATCAGCCAGTGCCAGCATTTCCTCATTTAATACAGGCTTTAAATCCAACACTGAAACAATTTCTTTCCATTCATACTCAGCAGCTTCAAGTCCTTGCTGATCCAATTGATCGATCGCTGTGATAAAACCTTGAACACGACGGCCTGACTTACCAAAAGGCACCTCCACTCGCATCCCAACAGCAATTTGATCCGTTAATATAGAAGGAATCAAATATGTAAACGGCTGATCTGTCTGCATTGCCGGTACATCTACGATCACTTGTGCAACTTTTTTCATATCGATCCTTCATCCTTTCTTGGTTATGTACTGAAAATCTCTTTGCTTATTGTACTAAAGAATCCCGCGTTTGTCTTGTTCACAAAGTTGTGACAGCGATTTTCCACGTGCTGAGAATCGAAGCATGCACCTGTAACCACCTCATTAGAGGATCGCTAGACACTGCCTTGTTTTAGTTCCCACTAACTCTCCATCATCTTTTTCCTTCCTTACTCGCTAAAAAAGAGAATGGAGCTGCCATCGAACTGACTTCTGCCCCACTCTCTTCTATCAATTACAGTTTGCTTTCTTCGCGAATACGATCTTCAAGCTCTTTTTTTTCCTGATCCTTGATCATGCGTTGTTCTTCTTTCGCCATACGCAGACGCTCACGCTTTTCCTCAGGGTTTGGATCATTGATAACTAATGCCGCATCAATTTCCTCCAATGCCTGTCCTACGCTTTTTACAGATTCAAAACCTTCCAGCATTGGCTGTGCGCCAGCTTCTAATTCATGTGCGCGTTTACTCGCCAGGATAACCAATGAGTATTTTGATGGTACTTCTTTTAATAATGAGTCAATAGATGGTTTTAGCATCATAAGGCTACATCTCCTTCAACATTTTAATATATTTTCCAATCACGCGATCTACACGAAAGTGTTCACTTGTTATGATTTTTTTGATTCGATCAACAGCTAGAGGAACTTCATCGTTCACCACAGCATAATCATAAAGAGCCATCATCTCGATTTCTTCTCTTGCGACCTGCATCCGCTTATCGATGACAGCCATATCATCTGTTCCTCGATTAACAATGCGGGATTTTAATTCTGAAAGGTCTGGTGGCGTCAAAAAGATAAACACCCCATCGGGCACTTTGTCTTTGACTTGCTGTGCGCCTTGCACCTCGATCTCCAGAAAAACATCTTTGCCTTCATCCAAGGTTTGATTTACATAAGACAGCGGTGTGCCATAGTAATTGCCTACATATTCCGCGTACTCCAACATTTCTCCTGCTTCGATCATTGCTTCAAATTCTTCCCGTGTTCGGAAATAGTAATCTACACCCTCTATTTCACCTTCGCGCTTTGCTCGAGTGGTCATAGAAACAGAATATTGAAAATCGTGCTCTTCACTTTCGAAAATCGCTTTTCGAACCGTGCCTTTACCAACGCCAGAAGGACCTGACAATACTATTAGTAATCCGCGATCTGCCATGATGACTTCCTTTCAATTATATAACTCCTGTTAAATAAGATTCAGATTCTTACTAAAAATCAGTTAACAGGGTTTACATAGCTCTCTTTATCATTATTTCTATAATGCACTTTTTTTCAGCAATTTTCAAGACTTTATCATTAAGCTTTTCTAAGAAAATGCCCTGTTTCAAAAAATAAGAGCTATCTATGTGCTTTTTGCCTATTCTACTTTCATTCCAACTGAAAGTAAAGCATCTCAATAAAAGAAAGAAGTCCGGGTTCAACTAATCACTTCTTTATCAGAAGAGTGATCAATTGAAAAGAACGTGCTAAACAAGTCAATCCAATTCCTGTTGATCTTCTCCACTAAGCTTCTGTTGAACAGTCGCAAGTATTGTTTCCATTTTTGATGGAAGCAAATAGTTCACACCAATTGCCACCCCCATACCAATGAAGCTATCGACTACTCGATTCAACGCATAAACATAGGACGAATCTTCCGGAATCATAAAAACGATCGTCAAAAGCGTTGCTGTTGCCCCAACGATCCCCTCTTGAAACCTGAATCTTACTAATACTGTAATCATCGCAACAATAACCAATGGCACGGCAATCAGCTGTACTATACCTGAGTCCCCAAACAGCTCAAACAAAAAAATCACCAAAACCGAGGTAAGCGCACCAATCGAATTACCCGCGACTCGATGTTTCCCAAAGGTCAGCGTATTGACCATGTCTTCTCTCAATGTAAAAACAGCCGTAATCGCTGAAACGACATACGTTTCCCGACGAAGTAGTAAGCTGATTAAAATACAAAGAAACACACTGATCCCTGTCTTTATTGTTCTAAGTCCAATTTTAAATCCAAACATTCTTCACTTCTCCTAAAATAGCATCAACTCTATTCTAGCACATAAAAAGCCTGTAGCTGACTATTCTTCGGAAATTAACAAGGATAGGGACGTAAAACAAATAGCTATCACACAGAAAACAGCGATCATTTTTCTTTGACCGCTGTTCTCTATCAGTTATTCCACTTTATTTCGAATCATTTTGGGGTAATCATAGGCTTTTACAAGAAATTGCTTATGTGCCGGAAATGCAGTCAACCCATAATACGTTTCATAATACTTCAATGTTGGTGAATCAAATTCTGCATGCCATGGTTTAACATGACCGGAATAGTGGATAATACTAGGCTCTCTACGCGTTTCCTCATATTCCTTTTCACCTTCAGGTAACGGATGCTTCTTCGAACCTTCCATAATATAGCTTTGAGCGTTCCATCTAGGGTGAAGCTGCAGCCATTGTTCACATAATACTGCATTTAACGCATCCTGGTCATGAAACCTCAGTTTTTCAGGATGATTTTCAATGAAATTCAGCACTCTGAACGTAATCTCCTTTTTTAACCACGCTTCTACATTTATCAACATAAAACCAGAATTGAAATACAGTGCCGACTCTACTGGAAGCTTCATTTTTTCCAAACGATGATGGAAGCCGGCATCTTCAACTGCAGCCAATAAGTAATCTGATAAATCAAGCGCCCATAGATTCGCAATATCAGCAACTGCTACCATGTCACAATCCAAATAAAGAATAGTTCCTATTCCTTTACCTCGAAACAGTTCAGGCGCAACAATACGAAAATAAGCTGTACGCGGAATCCGATCACTCTCTACAACATGAGAAAATTTACTCATATCTACACTAAGGAAAGTCACTTCAGCATTGTAGCTATTCATACTTTGTATGAGTAGCTGTTTATTTTTTTCATTGATATTATCTTCAATAATATAGAAAGAAAAGCGACTCATAGGTTCCTCTGTATTCTCCAGAATAGATACGAATAACGTCGTTAGGTGTGGAACAAAAGCGTCGTTGCTACAAGATACGATCGTAATTTTTTCTTCATTCATTAGATGCCACTTCCTCTCTCGTTTTTTTGAAAATCGTCTCGGCTAACTTTTCCATATATAACTGTTGGTACGGGTGTCCTTTCAGCGTGTTCCACGGTTTATCATGCCCAGTGAAATGAATAATGGACGGTGCCGCAATCCCATCTTTATACAGCTGCTCATATTCATTGGTAGGTGCCGGATGTCGTTCAAAAATCAAAGACGTCTGCATATTCCACTTAGGATGAAGCGGTGCCCATTGTTCATACAGTACCGCATTCAGTGCGTCCTGATCATGGTATAGAATTCGATCCCCATGCTCTGTGAGAAAATTCAACGTCTTCTCTGTTATGTTCTGTTCACGCCATTTTTCCAAGTCAACAACCATTACTCCTGAATTGAAATAATAATCAGTGGAGTGAATCCCCAGTCGATCTAAAGCTTTCGTTTGACCGGGATCGATCACTGCACCAATTACCTTGTTATGCAATGGGCTATCATATAGTTCTCTGATATCGTCAAGAACCAAGGTATCTGCATCAATGTAGAGGATCTTTTTGTATGAATATTCCTTAAGCAGACTGGGTAAGGATATCCTAAAGTAAGCCGTTGTCGTGATATGATCACTGACTAAAAAATCTTCATAAAGCTGACTGTTAACGGGAATAAACTCAATGGTCGCCTGATTCGAATGGATATTTACCGTCTGTCTCAGATAGTTTTTACTTTTCCGTGAGATTTGGTCATCTAATATGTAAAAATCGATTTCGGTATTTGGAGAGGTATTCTCCAATATAGAAGTGATCATTACACATAAAAACGGTGCGTAATGTTCATCAGAAGCACTTACAACAGGTATTTTTTCCATTTGCATAAATGATCTCCCCTTTCTTTCCTTAAGATTTAGATTAAAACTAAATGATATTTATTTCAAAAAAAACGCACTTTTTAAAAAATATAAAATGAAATTTACGTAATTCTTTCTTTTTCACCTGTATTTATTCTATAAACAGCATTTAATTTTCAAATGAACAACTTTTTTTATAAAATTATTTTGAAAAGTACCTTGATTAACCAAAAGAAGGATTATTCATTGACTGTCACTCATTTACTGAAAAGGAACTTTGGACTGTGGCTCGATTTTTTCTCGATTTAGTTCAAATGAAAGTGCTAAGGAGGATATAAATTATGATGATATTTTTATTGGGAGTGATGAAGCAGAAGAAGTATCCAGAATCGAACATTTACGACAAACTAAATTAAATAATAATTTATCGCTTGTTTTTCTAAACCTCACTGCAAACACAGAAAAAAGAATTGAACAGAGAATCGCGCCTGTTTCCTTTATCTATTCAGACACTCTGCTGATTACTTATACATCTACGAAAGGGTTCGTTACTGAGCATTTGCTGAAAAAATGGCAGTCGCAATTGACTAGCTTTGAATACATAATCGCCTACTCGATACTAACTATTTATACACACTATATTAAAGAACTTAAATCCATCAAAGACAAAATCAATCAGTTGGATCAAGCTGCTCGTAAGACCACAGAAAATAAGGAGCTGTTTCGCCTTGCTGATGCAGAAAGAGATATCGTGTATTTGGATCATACATTAAAAGATCAACACGATACACTGGAAGTATTGTGGAGAAATAAAACATTTTTAAACAAATTAGAGGACGATAGCTTAGTTTACGATATCCAACTCCGACAACGACATGCAGATAAAATGATTCGTATCTATCGTGACCTTCTTGAAACTATCGGCGGGCTATTCAGTGATATGATGGACAACAACCTCAATCATTTGATGAAATACTTAGACTCAGCAGCCTTAGGCATTTCTATTCCTGCACTGATTTCTGGAATTTGGGGGATGAATACCGGCGGATTACCGGGAAAAGACAGTGCTCTGGGATTTTTCATTATTATAGTACTTGCTATGATTCTAGCAACCATTGTAGCAATATATTTAAGTAAAAAAGATTTTTCTAAATAAGCGCTCTTGTCCCTCTTTCTTTGACAAGGTATAGTTGACTATATAGACCTTACAACGCCAATTATTCATTTAAGATAGAAATAGAGTTGTCATTCTTTGCTTACCAATTCAACTAACTTGAAAGAAGAAATGAGGTATTTCATGGATACTGCACTAAAGCTCCGGTTAGCTCATGAAAAAGAAGAACCACTTGATACCGTGTTGATTGATCAATGGCTGAACGATTCCCAGCTTGTAAAAAAGCTGACGGAACAACCTGTTTCAACGAATGGTTTGACTAACTTATTTCATCTCATTGGCCTTGCAGAAATTCCTTATATTGAACGTCTGGATCATACACAAAAACTGATAGACTACGTAGAAAATACATTAGCAACATCCGAAGGTTTTTCTTATACTGGTGAAGTAGACCAAATCGTTCCCTGTTACAATGCCTTGCTGCTGGAAGCCTATGCTCGTTTAGGACTAAGCCATTATCCTTCCGCACAACGAGCCTTGCACTGGATCAAGAACTACCAACTATTTGAAAGAAATCAGCAAACCACTTGGGCTGGAAAAGGAATCAAAAAACATGGCGGTTGTCTGAATGCTGTCCCTTGTTATATAGGTATTGGAAAAACAATTCGAGCCTTGATTACTTGGCAAGAATATCAAAAAACAGCTGATCCGGAGGTGGATCAACTGATTAAACAAGGACTTGCTTATATGTTGCAGCATCGCTTCTTCTTGCGCCTGACATCGGATACACCGATCAGCAAGCATATTACTTCGTCAGCATTTCCGCAGAGCTATTTCTTAAGTTTGACAGATTTGGTATACATTGCAGGAAAAGGGCAGGTGCTCCACGAGGAGAATACTCAGCCATTACTAGAACTGCTGAAAACAAAACAAGTGAAATCGAACGAATGGAAGCTTGAGCATATCTATTCATATAAAGGCTATACAAGCTTCGAAACGCGCCGCAAGCCTTCTAAATGGCTATCAACCTTGTATCCACTGTGGTTGGGTTAGCGAAGAGAGCAGCAGCTAATCTAAAACGGTTAGCTATTAATGGGATACGTACGTTTATTTCATTTGGCAGGCTAATGTTTTAGGGGAATTAAACGAATGATAATTGAATGATACATTGTTTAGTATAAAATCCTGTACTTTGAAATACAAAAATGATCAACTCTCATACGAAAGCTGATCATCAGTCATTTTTTATATTGAAACCCTGAATTCTCATTCATTCTTTAATTCGAAATATCCTATTTCCTGAATTGGTTCGCCAAATGAGTCTATCTCGTTTAATTGAACTTTATAAATTGAGTCTGTTTTGTCTAATGCACTTAAGCTGAAAGTAACGTTCACTTCATCAGGATACTGACTTCCCATCTCCATCACGCCATCGATTTTAGTACCATCTTTGTAAATTGTAACTGCTGATCTACTATCTTCAGTGATCGATGCTTTGAATTTCACTACTGTTTGTAGTGCGTCGCTCTTCACTTGAATATCACTAAGATTATTCACATTGGTTATTTCTGGAGTAGCTGTTTGTGTTAGTGGTTTGTAATCAATATTGAATGCCCAATCTCCGACATATTCAACAGCATTCTCTACTGTAAATGTCTTAGCTGGATCTGCCATTGCATCTGACATCTTTGTTGCGACCTCTTCTTTATCTTGCCAAGCTAATCGAGTGATACGCAATGTTAATTTGGCATTTTCTGGGATAGTATCATTAATAAAATCTGCGATATACGACCCATAAAACATATCCCCTTCTATCCGACTGGTAGAACCCCCAAATACACCTCCATAGATATTCTCATCACTCCCCTCAACGTATAGTTCAATATCCATGAATTCAAATGTCTTAGCCCACGGATCAGCAGTTTTATTGTTCTTCTCTAGTAAGCTTTTCAATTTTTCATCCATTTTAAATTGATAATCAAATGCCATTTTTCTTTTTGTTGTAACAAACTTGGTCATCGTTATCTCTAAGCCATTAGATTCACTTACCAAATTCAACGTATTCTCTATACTGTTTTCCTCTATTGCCGCAACACCGGGGTCTTCACTGATCCCTAATACCCTTTTTATAGCCGAATTCACTTGTGGATTAATTAAAAAGAGCATTATTACTGCTGCTGCGAAAATTGTTAACAGTATTGCTTTTCTATAGCTAGTTTTCGTTCTTCTCTGTTCTATCTCATGGTTCAATATCTTCTGCCTGTTCTTCTCTAAATCTTGTAACACATCTTCTGGTATTTCTGTCTCGCTTTTAATAAAATCAATATTTTTATTAGTCATTTTGTTCTCCTTCCAATAAAATTTTTAATCGTTCTCTTCCACGTGCCAACCTTGTCTTTACTGTATTTTTAGGTAAATTTAGTTGGTGTGCGATCTCCTTAATATTGAAACCTGCATAATAGTGTAAAACTATTGGAATTTTATATTTTTCCGGCAAACGCTTAAACACTTGTTCTAGTTCCGACTCTCCATAGTATTTTTCTTCTACAATTATATCGTTTTCTTCAAGTTGAATTATTTCAACCCTTCTTTTTAAAATAGCCTTTGCAACATTTACCATGATTCTAAATATCCAAGAGTTAAATGCGGCTTCATTTCTAAGCGTATTAATATTTTTCCATGCAATAATTTCTGTTTCCTGTAAACAATCCGAAATATCTTCACTGTTTTGAAGGATTTTATATGCGGAATTATATAAGGTGATTTGATAGCATTGACATAGCCGAACGAAAGATTCAGCATCTCCCATTTTGGCATTTTTAACTAATTCCACTTGTAAATCTTTCTCCATAAATTTCTTTTCCTCCTCCCTATACTTATAAGAGTAAAAAAGAGACCAAAAGGTTTCATAAAATTCTTGAAAAATCAAAAAAATCAGAAAGCAGCACACAATTGCTCTCTGATTTTTCGATTTTAGCACTATTTAATAGATATAATAACGGCTTCCGCTAACAGGATTCCATGTAGCAAAATAGCCATCAAGTGGTGTTCCCCTGAAATTTGAAATGGTGTATACAAAAGTATTACTGACTGGCACAAACACATCATGCATCCCATTGAAAAAAGTAAACGTATCTAAGGTTGCTCTCACTCCAAAATATGGGTTCTTACTTACGTTTCTCACTGTAAATCTCATTCCACTAAATCTCCAACCACTACCAGAAAATGTATTTGATTGATAAGGTCTTGCAAAGTCGTCCACCACAACTGGTTTTGAGGTTGGAGGATGTGCTCCTCTAGCCATTTTTGCAGGAAATATAGCATCTTCTTGTAATTGTATTGGATTATCAGATTTGGTTTCAATAAAAGCTGCAATTTGTGTTTCTTCTGGAATTTCTTCACTATCTGGATTTTCAACAGCTTCTTCAATGTATTGAACATATTCTAATGATTTCTCTTCGTCCATAATCTCGTTTGAAATCGGATTATATATTTGACCTTCACCTGATTCCACATGTTCTTTCATGTCTTCAAATGACGCCGCATTTGCACCTGTTGTACCTAATACCAAACTTGTTACTCCAACAATTACCAAAGAACTAATTTTCAAAAAGATCTTTTTTTTCATCAATAACTCTCCTTTTTCTTTTTTGTTAAAATACTTTTTCATAATAACATATATATCAATCCTACGAAAACCCATTTTAAAAAAAAATCAATCATTTTTGTAAAATAAATACATCATTTTAGATAAAACCGTATATTTTTTATAGCATCCTGAACTAGGATACATCATGTGATTTACACAGTTTAAGTCATATTAAAAAGCAGCGACAAGATGATCAATTCCCCTCTCACTGCTTTATATTTACGGGATCACTTTCATCTTTATACCTAACCTTCCAACATGCTCATCAACTAAACAATCAGAATAAGAAGAAAACCGATTGGATCCAATCTAGCTCTGGACAAACACAGCATTATATTGAGGCCTATCATAGATAGGTCGATCAATTTTTATCATCCTAACCTCCATCTCGACTCGCTCCGCTCATCGAGTCAAATAGTAATGAAAACTGATGCGGATTTCAGTTTATAATGGAACTAGGAGAGGCACACTACAAAGCACGGTGAGGTAAGTTGTAGGAAACCTCCGGTTTAAACCAGTATTCTAACCAGTGTAAGGCCAGGGCATTCAAGCACAAATGAGTGGAACGTTAGAGTCCGCACACTAATCATTGTTTTAACAACTTCTGTTAAATGCTGCCCCGGCCAGTCACTGCCTCTCCGCTACTTATAGAAAGGGGCGAAGAATCATGAAAGTCGTTTATCCCGTTTGTTGTGGTATTGATGTGCACAAAAGCTTTTTAATAGCTACCGTCATCACCACGAAAGCTGGCGAATTAACGCCGCATTATCAGAAAAAACGATTTTCAACTTTTAACAACCAGATTCTGGCATTGAAAGACTGGCTGTTAGAATGCAAGTGCTACGATGTTTGTATGGAAAGTACCGGTAAGTACTGGGTCCCCGTTTCCAATTTGCTTGAAGACGTGATGAACGTCACGATTGCGAACCCCAAATGGGTTCGTGCAGTAAAAGGAAACAAAGATGATAAGAAGGACTCCAAATGGATTGCCGAACTATTCCGTATGGGATTGGTAAGAGGCAGTTTTATCCCTGAAAAAGATGTTCGAGTCTTGCGTGAGTTTACTCGTTATCGGACCCGATTAGTCAGTCATCGTTCTAGCGAGAAAAATCGACTTCAAAATGCCTTTACCGTTGGTAATGTTGCCATGGACTCTGTAGTTTCTGACATGTTTGGTGTCAGCTCTAAGAGAGTCCGAGATTATTTGATTTCAAGTAAAGCGTTTGATCCGAATCATGTGCTCGACTTGCTTCATGGAAGCATGAAGCCTAAAGGACAGGAGCTCATCCAATCAATTGAAGGTTACTCTTTTACAAATGAACAGATTATTCGAATTCAACTGATTGAAGAACACAAAACTTACCTTGATCACTCGATTAGCTTCCTTGATTACCTATTGGACCAAATGGTTGAACCCTACGAACCAGCTATTCAACTACTAGAGACGATTCCAGGGATTCGTCGCCAATCAGCTATCCAAATTATTTCTGAAATTGGCATTGATATGTCTCAGTTCTCACAGTCAAAAAGATTATGTTGCTGGGCAGGACTTTCTCCTAGTAGTAATGAATCTGCTGGTAAAAAGAAATCTGTCCGCATCTCTCGAGCTGGCGTTTATTTAAAACCAACACTTGTCCAGTGTGCTCACGCTGCGGTAAAAGCGAAAGAGAAGCATCCCTATTACCGTTTAAAATATGAGCGTATTTATAAACGACGAGGTAAAAAGCGCGCGATCATCGCAATCGCTCGGATGATGCTTACAGCTATTTACCATATGCTTTCGACTGGAGAAGTTTGGAATCCGACTGACTTGTATAAGATTGACATGCCAGACAATCTTATTCAAAAGCAGAAAGATAAAGCTCTTAAACAAGCAACCAAACTACTCATTTCAGAAGGTTTATTACCAGATGATTTTGTTAGAAAAGACTTAGCACCACTCATCTAAATAACTTTTTTATCGTCGGACCTGTCGTTTTTGACGTTTATTTGGTGTGCGCTTTATTTATTGGACTGCTTCTTATCCTAGATGGATTAGTTTTCACACTAAATCCTCAGAAAATCAATTATCCCATTGGAAATAATTGATCCAACGTAATTAGGACCCCATCCTTATCATTTGAAGGGCAAACATAGTCTGCAATGGCTTTAACATTATCTGGTGCATTATCCATAGCATAGCCTCTTCCACAATATTCCAGCATCTCCAAATCATTTCCGCCATCACCAAAAGCTACACATTGTTCCGGAGTGATCCCCCAACGTTGAACTAATCTTTCTATACCTGAAGCTTTGTGACAGCCAGGGCTGATTAAATCAACCGATCCATGGCCACTGCCAGTAGGAACCAGCAAGCCGTTCAATTTATCGCGAAATAAATCACAATAATACTCTGTTTTTTCTACTGGTACTGTAGGAGCAAACTTCAAAATTTGATCTTCAACTTGAGCAAAGTCATCTACCCATTTTAGTCTATGGTAATAGATATTGGTTAATTCAAAAAAATCTTGACTAACAGTTCCTCGTTCACAATAAGCACTGTTCACTCCACACATGACATTTTTTATTTCAGGATATTCTTTACATAACTCAAGAAATGATAGGATTGCTTCTTTAGGTATATCTACTGAAAAAATGAGTTCGTTCTTGTCCTTCACCAAAGCCCCATTTTCGGCAACAAAGCTCAATTCGTTGTAGTAATCTGGAAAATGAGAACGTAATTGATAATACTGATTGCCACTTGCAACGACAAATTGACAGTCAGCTTCTCTCATTCTAGACAAAATGCGCTTAAATCTCGATACATCGTAGGTATAGTCGCTTCGCGCAAACGTTCCATCCATATCTACAGCTACTAACTTAATATCGTGGGGATTAACATTCATTTCATTCTCTCCGTTCTATACGAAAATATTCTTTGGCCTCTTTGAAAAGGGTTTCATTTTAAGTTAAATTAATTATAACATGTATATACAAGTTTTTCAATTTACTAATAATTAATAACTTTAGAAATACTCGAATTTTAAGTTATACTGCTTGTTCCTTCTCTCTCCAAATGAATAATTCCGATATTTTTCTCCTCCTATAGCCAATTATTATATCGGCTATTGATTTTTTTTAAGATAGCCAGTAAGTAATTATAGATTCTTTGCTCTTAACCTATGACATGTCTTTTAATAAGCTCCCCATTTCATACTATCTTTAGCCAACTAATCAAATTTAGCGTTATTACTGTATTTAGTTCACTTAACCAATATCATAGAGAATGTAATTAATATAATCCTCTTGTCCCCAAACCACTTTGAAGCTATTTACAGTACAATCTTGTTCGAAATAAATAGCACTATCTATTGAACAAATCCTCTGGTACTCTTTTTTCCTGCTGTTTATAAAATCTACAGTGTGATTGAGTATATCTGTAAACCCGTTATTGTTATCATAAAAATCTTCATCGACTATCAAACATAAAAAATCTCTTACGTAACCTTCATTATTGTCATTTACAATTTCACTTACTGTATACAAATTTTTAGTACAGGAATCCCAATTTTTTTTATTGCTTTTACAAGATATATTAACAAAAACATCATCGCTCCATTTCCTGATCCTACAAAATAAATGGTCTTTAGGTGGAGTAAATTTCAAAAAAAAGCGAATCAAAGATAAATCTGATATAGTGATGCTCTTAGTGCCACTATCAATATCCAAATTATAAATGCTAAATATATTTCTTTTTGTGAGACGATCTATTAATTTAGTTTTTATAAAATAAAACATTTTTCATAGTCCCTTCTGGATTTCATCTATTTTGATTTCGGATCACGCTACCGTTTCAACCGGTCCGATTCAGTTACTAATCATTTTTGAGTTCAAATCACTCAGCTAGTCCTAGCTATTGTTCCTTTTAAACTATCCTATGTACTTCTCTAAAACTACACCTTCACTACAACATACATCTGCAAGCAACAAAACGACATATCCATTTTGAAACATGGAATTATCAGACAAATGGACATCCATTTTATATTCATATGATCGCTTATTTACTGTCCCTCGCCTCTCAATTCCTTTCGACGAACTCTCGCACTAGTACAATCACCTCTATTGATTATCAGTTCAACCGTATTTTTTTATTCATGCTTATGCTATACTAATGCCAAACACGTCACTACATGGTGACAAAGGAGAGTATAAAATGGAACAGGAATTCTTTATTCAAACAGCTCCTGATATCAAAATAAACTCATTACTTGCTGGAAACAAAACTTCATCTCAGCTCATCATCCTATTACATGGCGGGCCAGGCAGCGGCTATGCTCCTTTAAGAGAGATACCAGCTTTTAAAGAACTGGAACTTAGTTATTTATGTCTCTATTTTGATCAACGAAGTTCGGGTAAATCTCTTTTTCCTGCTGATAAAAAAATGACAAAAAAAGATCTTGTAAATGATGTTTATCAGATAATTAGATTTGTTGAAAAAAAATATCCTCAAAAAGAGCTTTGGTTATTCGGTGGAAGCTTTGGCGGTTATTTGGCTTTACAAACAATTCGTGAACACCCTAATTGTGTCAAAGGTCTATTACTTAGTTGTCCGGCTGTTTTTTTTAGCTCAACTCATGCTGCAGCCATTTTTCAAAAAAGGCAACAGCACTATATCGAGCATCTTTCTGAACCCTTTAATAAGAAATTCTCAGCTTTACGAACACTAGATCCAAAAGAATTTTTTGATCATCCTGAAGTAAAAAGATATATTCTTTCAAGTACTAACACGTCAAAATCTTTACGATATAGTTTACAGATTAGTGACTGGTTTTTTTCCGATCACTTGGCGGGAGTTTTTCTTTCAACTACGATTCCCACTTGTATAATTCAAGGAATAGATGATCCAATTTGTTCTGAAAAAGAAATTTCCCATCAACTGAAAGTGGAAAGAAATTCATTCATTAGCTATCATGCTTTAGAGAATTGCGGACACGCCCCTTTCCAAGAACAACCAGATCAATTTCTGCAGATTTTAAAAACATTTATAAAGGAGAATACTTCATGTTAATCTATATTTGTTGCGCTGGCGGTATGACTTCCAGCATGTTTTGCCAAAAGATTTCAAAAGCCGCTGATCCAGCAGAAGTTTATTTCGGACATCTGACCGACGTTATTAGTGATTTTGAGCACCTGTCTCACACTTATCCAACACTGATTGCTTATGGTGGTGAAGGAGAAATTAATCATCAAGCTCTCACACCCATTTTTCAGCCTTATGTTGATCAAGTGTTGGTTTGTCCCCAGGTAAGGTATAAAACTGCAAGTTTGCAAAAACTTCTTGAACCCTTGAACATTCCTTGCAGTGATCTTGATATGCGAACCTTTGGAAATATGAATGGCGAAAAAGCCCTAGCTGATATTTTAGAATTAAAAAAAGAATTCGAGAAAGAAGACTAAGCCTGTTCAAGTAATTGTTTCTTTAAAAAATTAAGGTTCCATCATTTATGGGACTGATAGAAATAAGTCTATCGGTCCCTGTTTTTTCGAAGAGAATAAGCAAAATTTTTGTTAAGCTGAGCAATTCTGAAAAATTAAGAGCCAATTACCGCTATTATCAAGCTTTTTGAGTGCTTATGAAACCAAAGATAGTGGGCTTTCAGTGGACCCTTTAGCTTCTAAAAGAAATTCACCACGTAAAAAAGCCCTTTATAAACACGAAATGGGTATTCGTTTAACGATGATTTCGCCTTATTCGGATAATCACCTAGAGAACCTGTATAGCACATCCAAAGCTTAAAGCAGATCACTTATAGCTTTAGAGATTTCTCTAATATGCGGACACATATTTTTTGATCAACGATTTGTTTCAATATAGAATAAAAGAGTTAACAACTTTTTTGAATATCCCCTGTAACTAGTTTTTCAAATGTGCTTAGATGAACTATCTCACTAGTTCTTATCATCTATCTTCTTGATTGGGACCCAAAATTCATATCGGTGCCCCTCTTTAGTATTAAAATTTTCTTTTTCAATTAATACGTATTGACTATCTCCTTTATCATAGCGAATATATCCTTTTGGGATATCTACAATCTTTTCATATTCACCACATTGCCCAAGCCCATGTTCCCCAAGTGCTTCTTCCTCAGTTTGTAGCCAATCAGTTGTAATTACAAGAAATTCACATTCTGGAAAAACACAAGCACTATAGCCCTTCGGAACTTTCTCCACACTTTCGATTATTGAACCAATAAAATAGATTAGGTTATCAGAGTTGTTTTGATGATAAATAACCATTGGTGGATTAAAATTCTTTTGATAGGGCCTGATTTTATCAAATCCTCCTACTTCGAAAAATTTATTCCAAATAGTAACAAAATCAGCATTTTCAATTGATCCGACTATTTCATTTTCTATTCCAAGAAATAAAAAAGAGGGGTGCTTGATCTTAAAAACTTTGATATCTGGTTTATTCATTCAATCATCTCCTACTAATAGTTATTGATAATACATCAACTTTAATTTACTATGTTCGCATACCAATAACAACCTCTTTTATTTTTCATATTACTCTTTAGAGTGATACTCTTCTTAGCTATCCAGTTTTGGGATAGCTTGTTGTATGCCTTATAAAAGTTCATTTTCGGGGCAATCCAAACTCAAAATATCATAGAAAAACTGCAGGAAGCACCAGCGAGACTTTAGCCTCGCTAGTATTTCCTGCAGTTTCTTGTTTTTTTAAAAGCCCATATTCGACAATGTGTTAACCACGCCCATCAGCTCATCATGACGCTTGATCTGCTTTTCTGCTGGACCATCTACCTCTTCGATATCGACACGAACAATGTATTTTCGGTTCATCTGTACGAACTTATCTTCGTTGATTCGGATGTTCAAATACTCTTCTGTATACGAATCACAGGCATCTTGCCAGACATCGAAGGCTTCTTTTTCAGAAGGAATTTCTCTTTTGATAACGGATTTCCCACTTAATTCATGAAATGTCACATCGTAATAATTTATCATTCTTCTCACCTCTTCATCAGTTTACATATTCATTATAGACTGAAAAAGGCAAATGGTGAAAAAATAACCCCTACTCTACATTTTGGACCTGTTCACGGATTTTTTCCAGAATCGTTTTTAATTGTACAACAAAATTTTTAATTTCGATCGGACTCGACTTTGAACCGATCGTATTTACTTCCCGATTCATTTCCTGTATCAGAAAATCCAGTTCTCTGCCTATCGGAGCGGATTGTGCCAATAGCTGGTCCAGCTTATCGATATGAATCATCAAGCGATCAAGCTCTTCATGGATATCGCCTTTTTCCAAAAGAATCGCCATCTCTGTCAGTAAACGAGTTTCATCTACATGCGCAGACAGCCAGTCTTTCAGTTTCGCTTCGAACTTTTCCTTGTAGTCCGCTTCATACAGCGTAGTAAATGTGGTCAGCTTCTCGACATTAGCTGAAAACTCTTGACTATAGTCAAGTAGCACTTGGCGGATCTTCTCGCCTTCTTGCTGTCGGCTGCTATCCGCATTTTCCACAGCTGCTTCAACAGCTTTCAACAGTAGCTCTTCCAATTGTGTATCGTCCGTCTTTTCTTCGATGACCTCAACATAATCCGAATTATTCAATAGTTGATTCAAGCTGGTGGATGGATCAAATTGCTCAATTGCGTAATTATCTACCAACTCTGTCTCCATACTTTGAAGCAGCTGATGAATCAGCGGCCAATGGATGTGAACAGTTTTATTGCTGCTGCTGTTTTTCTGCAGATTGACATAAACTTCTACACGTCCACGTTGCAATTTGGTCTTGATCAGCTGGCGAATGCCCAACTCATAAGGGTTCGCTTCTTTCGGCATTCTCAGCTGCATATCCAAAAAACGATGATTGACTGTCTTGATTTCAACATCAATATGGTAGACATCATGTTGCAGTGTTTCTTTCCCAAATCCAGTCATACTTTTCATTGACAGGGTGTCCTTTCTACATAGATTTCAGGGTTTCGCGCAGTGTTTCAAATTCTTCATTTGTTAATGTGATCCCTTTACCCATTTTCTCATGGTCCGGCGCCCAGTCACGTAAATCAAATTTCGGTGGACGATCGTTCCAGCTTACCAAGTTCAATTCTTTACGCCATCCTTTCGCATTCTCGGAAAGAACAACAATTTCTTCTACGATTTCATATGAAAATTCTTGAGCCATTTACTATCTTCTCCTTCTTGTATAAACTCTTAAATCTTTTTCTTCTATTATATAGGAATACGTAATTTTTCGCTTTGTTTTAATCAAAGCATAGCAATTTATTAGTATATACATTGTAATATACATGAACTGCTTCAAGGTCAAATTCAAGGTCAAAAATTAGGCGCTGTGAGATAAGCAAAGCCCCTGCTCTGATTAAGTAACAAGGGCTTTGCTATTTTTTACAACTATTTCACAATAATTGATGATTTTTAACAACCACAACGATTCAACCAAAGTACAAATTTTGATGGTATTTTTCAACTACACTCATTCGTCCTTAAACTAAAATACAACTACCTTCAAAAATCATCAACCTAAACCTTGCTCTAAAAGTTAACTGATGATTTATTTACAACGCTTTACGTTTGCTTAAGTTTTTCAAGCTCTCAAATTGCGCATCAGTTACAATTACTACAGTGATGTTCTTTCCGTTAATAGCCTTGTAAACGTCTCCGACTGCTCGTGATTCTGCCGGATTCGCAAGTGCTTTGATCGATGTTCCATCAAAGTAGTATTGAGATTTATTTTTCTGAATAATGCATTCCATGTTGATTTCCTCCAATTTGGTTGTTTTATTTGTTGTATCATTGTTGCTTGTATTTGTAGATGATGTACTTAGTCCGAAACCCTCAGCAATGCCGTCTGCGATTGCTTGAGCGATAGCCTGACGATTAGCATTATATACTGCGATATCTTCTTTACTAGAAATGAAGCAGACCTCAAGCAAAGCGCTACTCATTCCCATGCTTTTTGCTGTCCATATTACTGAAAAATCCGTACGCTTTACGCCTCGATTGACAAAAAACTTACTTAATTTACTCATGATTTTTTGTTCTACATCTGTTGCGCTCTCTGCGTTAGTCACAAAGATTTCTGTACCTTGTGCGGTTGCACCTGCAGCATTGAAATGAACCTCGAATACATAGTCGTACCCTCTTGAAAAAGGAACTGAATTATTTTGTATTGAAGCATAAGCGTTTATATTCTGATTTAGTACCGTGACATCTGCACCCTTATTTCTCAGTAAAGGCGCTAGACGATTTACGACGTCACGAGTTTCAACTGCTTCTTGTAACCCACATCCAACCGCACCGGGATCGCCGGCGCCATGGCCGGCTATCAGTAAAATCTTAACCATCACTCATCATCTCCATTTTTTTGATAATTAATACTGGAAACACCCAAAGAAGCGCCTAAAAATACAGTCACGGCATTTAATACCGTCACTGTGATCTCCGTATATTCCCATTTAAGACTTCCGCCTACTGTTGAAATCAGCACCGCTAAAGCTGGCATTACTGTCAATACAATCCATTTCAAATAATCATACGTTTTATTGTTCATGTTGTCCGCCCTTTCTATGCGTTTCTTCCCATTTATCGTGCTCTTCTAAAATAGTCACACGTACATCCATTTTATTGATTCGCTGATGCAATATCTGTCTATCAGCTTTACTTTCCTCTAATTGCCTAGAAAATATCGTGACCGATTTCTCTAAGCTATCGATAGATGACTTAAGCGGCGCGATGACGATGGCCTTGAACAGAAACATAATTCCGCTAAATCCTCCGCCTAGCAATCCGATTAAGGTTGCTATCTCTCCAAGTGTTAAGCCTAAAAATCTCATATTTCGCCTACTTTCTTCTATTAAAATACAACGAACGAAGCCCGTGCCATCGTAGTTCCTCCGTTGTTTGATACTTTATGAATTCCACCATCCGCATTAACTTGAATAGTATCGGTTGTTCCTGAATTGTTCCAAAGTGGGATAAGGTGCATCTGTGAAGCTGTTGGCACAAATACACTCGAAGGAATACGAGCCAGCGGGGACGCGCTAGATGTTGTTCCATTAAACACAAAATCAATCAAACGACAAGTGAACGTTCCCAAGTAGTAGCGATATTGTAGCGTGCCGCTTACTCCCGTTCGTGCCCAGGGGATAGTGATCCAGCCAGAATCGCGCATAGTAGCATAATCTAAAACTACATAATCTGAGTTTTGTCTTAAAACTAAACGGTCATAGTATAAATCTATTCCATTTGAATTCCCGTTTTTTTGCTTCATCCCCATACTATAACCAGTCGGCGTTAGACTCCAATATCCTTCTAATCCAGTCGTATCTCCCGTATAACGAGACTCTACTGTTGCGCCCTGAATTTGAGTGTAACCGCTCATTGCGTCTTGAACAGAGCTGTAATTGCTAAACGTATTCTTAAATAATGATCCGTGGATTTCAGTACCCTCAAGCTTTTCAAATTTTCCATCGGTAACAGTCAAATTTGTTGCATAGATGTTATCTGCCATAAACTGATGAATAACCCACGTAGCGCCATTCCAGCGTTTCAACGGTTCGCCTGGCTTTTGCCACATCATATTTTTTTCTTTTGGGTTTGGTTCAGCGTCAGAATAGATTATACCTGGATCGCCTTTCTCGCCTTCTTTGTACGTAGTTATTGATACGCCCCTGAAATCCGTATATGCTGTTGCGACTGCTTGTCCGTTCCAAGCAAACCATTTCATATTAGAGACACCCGCAGGAACTTTGATAGTGTGAGTAAAAGGTGTCCAAACGTTCGCAACTGTTGTATTTGATGCAGGTGTAGTTACCACATCCTTAACGAGCGAACCATTTGAAACGTTATTAAGTTGAAAATAACTGTTCGCTCCTGCCAGTTGCGTCTCGTTCTCAGCAGCCTTTCCAGCTTCGTAAAATCTAACTACAGAAAAATATCCAGTGTTAACTGTAACAGTGCTAAATCTCGCTTCTCCTTGAATCCTGATATAAGTGTCTGGAACTACAGGAATGTTTACACTTCGAATATATCTCGACGCTGTACTTCCTTCCCCTATTCTCATTATTGGTAAGGTTGGATTATCAGATTCCGCTGCTAACCGTTTAGCATAGGCGTTGTATGTCCATCCCATCGTTGACGTATTGCCAGAACTGTTATAATTTTCCCAATTAGGATTGAATAACAATTGTCCTGACCCGTTAATCCCGTCCGTACCGTCCTCTCCATCAGTAACCTTTACAATAGACAATGTATCAGTTAATCCGCTCAACGTTGCTGTAATAGCTATGAAATCCCATTGCTTGTTACTCCATTGAGCGCTTGTCAACGTCCGGTCATTTCCGGAGCCTCCTAAAGCAATTTCACTTTGCGCTGTAGTACCGATGTATGGAATTGCTTTAAAAGTTGCGGTTCCTGTTACATTTTGCAATTTAGCCGAAATAGTGATCGTTGTATTTTTCGGTGTATTGTCCGGATTGAAATTCATTGTTTCAGCTGTAGCAGATAAATAGAGCAACTTAGCATCCGAACCGTTAGCCCCCATTTTACCGACTGAATAGGCAATACTAGTAGAATTGTCTGTGTATGTTGTCGTTGTTCGGGTCCATAGATATTGGTTAGCTGATACTGACGGAACTGTGGTTGTCCATGTTCCTGTAGGTGCAGACGTACCAGAAGACCCTGCTTGATAGTGAACGTCTACTTGTTTTACACCTACCCCATCTGTTCCATCTTTTCCCGGACTACCATTAACACCCATACGTCCAACCGAATAAGCTGTACTAGTCGTTGTGTCCGTATAACTAAATATTGTTCGAGTCCATAGATATTCACCAGCTGCAATAGAAGGAATTGAACTACTCCATGTTCCTATTGGTACAGTGGTTCCGGAAGTTGATTTCTGGTAAGTAATGACGGTTGATACTACCCCTCTGCCACCTTTCCCGTCATCAACATTCGTGACAGTGACCTCAAAGCCTCCGCTGTTTGAGCCTGAAACGTTTGTAGCAATGTAGCGATATACAGCTTTCTCATTGATATCTGCTGCTTTGACGGTAATACTCTGAGCATCAACGAGGTGTTGACCGTCTTTGTACCAAACAACATATAGGCTGTTTGTAATGTCTTCTACACCGTCCAGAACACGAGCTTTTAAAGTTGTCTGCCCTTCTCCGTTTTTAAATACTGTGCCATTGTCGCTAATCATCTGATATTCATATTTCTTGTTTGCATCGATCAGCTGTTGAACTTTCGCCAACAAAGAAGAATCAATCTGACTGCCGATTTCCTTAAAATTCGAGAATGTCGTTTTGTTTTTGCTTGGATCGGTAAACGATTCTATTTGCTCAGTCACACGTGCTTCTATGATCAAAATAGGCTTATATTTATTGTTTTCAATCGTTAAAGTATCACCTACATTTGTGTCAAAGTAGCCGTCTACAGTAAACTCAAGCTCAGGTACACAATGCTTTTTCAGTTCAGCAAGTGCAGCCCCATATAAAGCTTCTTGTGTGCTGTACTCCGTTTCCCAGTCATATGTGATATACATATCGGTTGTTTGGGCGGCGAAAGAAGGGAATCGATCACGAGCCTGTGGCGCTCTGATTAAATCTCCATCGGTGTAATACTCTAGCAAGTTGTTCTTATCGTATTCCTTTTTTATATAACCGACTAAATTTAAACCATCTTTCCCACGTGGACGAATACCTGTATAGATTTCCTTGATATTCTCTTTCCGTGTGATCGTCTTGATTTCTTTGCCAAACCTCAATGTCACATTCGTTTTGTTCTCTCCGATACCTTGGCTTGTATCTGAATGCTTACGATAGATATTCAATGTAATGCTGTTTAAGCTGTAGTCGTCATTTAGCTTAGTAACAAACTCAAATTCTGCACTGAATACGTTAGCGATCGAATAGAGACGAGCAAGCACGGTCTGAGTGCCGGTCCATTCATATGAAATTTTCTTATCTGATACTTCGTTAAGTCCGATAGTCAAAGTTCTTTCTGGATCAAATTTTCTGATATACTGTTCAATACTCATTGCGCCATCGCTGTTATACTCTCCGCGAGTTTCATTGTTCAACTCAAGCGAAAGACTAAAAGCGATAACAGTAAGCTGATACTCATTTTCTTCTACATCGATAATGTTCATCCAGTAGTCTTTATTCTTCCAGATAAACGCAAGCTTATTGCCACACGTCAGATATTGAACATCCTCATGAGTCTTTGCTACATCAATTGTTAATACACTTGCGTCGCCTTCAACAAATCGGTTGAGCGTGTCATTTGTATAATGAAGTGTGCCTGTTGCTGAGTTATCCAGAAACGTGAGTGTTTGCCGATCAAGAGAGTCACGAACCGCTATTCTTACATTTTCATTCATTAAATCCATGCCTCCCTTATCTCTGCTGTACAAGCTGACAAGTCAAGCTCACTGAAATCAGATACATAGACCTGTATTTTCGTCTTGCCTGGTGGCGCCTTAAAATACTGTGTTCCTTTGACTTCATCGTCAAGTGCCGTGACTCCATCGACATAAATTCTTGTTTCGTCTCCATTTACAACAAGTTCTGTATTTGGAGAATATCGATTCGGAACATCTCGCCACTTATCAACGTTCATTTTCGAGAAATTCAATTCTCTTAAGTAGCAGCGAGTAACAAACTGGTTGCCAAGATTTCTATTTTTATACTGACCGATGTAAACGCCTATTTTTGCACATTCCATATCTTTAATTTGCGGAGAGCTAGCTGCAAAACGCTTGCCCCACCAGTACATTTCTACCGTATCGCCAGTCTTTATCAAATCAGTATGACCTCTCGAATTATTGAAGGGGTTCTGATCATCTCTGAATGATGGGATAAAATCGATTTGTTTGTATACAGGTTGATTTCCTCCGCCGACTTGAAACATGACACGAGCGGTATTTCCAGAAGCATCTATCTTCTCAATGATGTATGAACAAATCAGCTTGTTATCTGCAGTAAAAAAGCTAATGTTGATACAGCCTGTTTGACCTTGTAATCCTGTCTCGAACCATGAATTGAAATAGCAATAGAAGTTCTTAGCGCTGGTATTTCCTTCTGAATCCGCAGGAATATTTATCATTTTCATACCGCCGTTAAAAGTTACTGCTCCCGTTCCAACTGTGTTTAGCGCTAACCCTAAAGAGTTCTGAACTAACTTACCGTTAGCCAACTTGTTTTGATCCTGTGGGTTTGCTCCTGAGAAATCCGGATAACTGCTGAAAGTTCTTGTACTTATAAGTTTCTCATTTTGCTTGTAGTCTTCTCCGTCCAGTTCATCGATTTTCCCGAATTGCATTGCCCCGTATTCCGAAACGATCCCCACATATCCGTTATCTTTCGTATTCTTCAATCTGTATGTGATCGGCACACTCTCTGAGCCTTCGTTATCGATTTCAAATTCATAGATACCATCAGTGTTCTTCTTTAATGGAAATGGGGTTATTACTGTAGAATGCGCTGCAGCATCCGGAACTAGCCATGTTATTGTGCCGCTTCCATAATACTTACTATCAGAAAAAGGAACATCATCCGAAGGAATCGCTAAATAATATTTGTCAGGTTCATCTCCGAAAACTAATTTTTTCGGTTCATCAACGTCAAGAATTCTTGCTAATTCTCTGCGTTTTTCAAGCACATTATCCACTAAAGAAAAAGGCATAGAAATAGAGCTTTCGTCATTAGTAACTGACAAAAACTCTTTCCCTCTTCTTTCTCCTAATTTCTGCAAATTAATGTCACGACTTGAGCCTATCCCTCGATCAAAGCCCGGCGCAACGATTAAATAATCTGCCAGTTCGTGACCGTCGAATACTACTGACAAAGTTTTTTTCATTGATACAAACTTTACCATTAAGCCCCACCTCTCACTGCATTAACAATATACTCTCTGTTTTTGTTCGCTTCTAAAACGTGCGGCGCTGTAGCATAGCCGATTTCTTTTGTCGCTCCCGGATAAAGATATACAGGCACTTTAATTTCTATCGGTTGCTTGTCTACTTTGTCATCAATTAGAGAAGCTTTGTCTCTTTCAAATCCTTTTGAAATGTCATACATAATACTTCTTTGAGTATCTATGTCACTAAAAGAATCGAAATTATCCGACATATCAAAGCTATCTCCTAGCTCGTTTGCCATGTTTGAGACGGTTGATTTGACTACCTTAAACTCCTCTTGTAGTCCTTTGTTTAATCCGGCCATTATTGCATTACCAGCAGGAATCAACAATTTCTTATCATAGGAGATAGGACCTTTGTTTTTTGCGATCCAGTCAGCAATACCACCGACAAAATCAGTAACAGCTCCCCAAGCGCCTTTCAGTCCGCCTAGGAACCCATCCATGATTGCTTTACCTGCACCACTGATATCTATATTTCTCAAGCTGTTAAATAAATTCTTTATACTATTGATTACTCCTTGCACTTGAGAGCCTACGCTAGATACCACGCTTCCCATACCTGAAAATCCACTTCCGACAGCAGTTAGAACTCCCTGTATTACGCTTCCGGCAGCCGAAATGACTGATTGAATAACGCCCCAAATATTTGAAATGAGGCCGCTTAATACACTGCCTGCACTTCCAAGCGAGCTAAAGAAAGTTTTAATCCCGTTGATTACACCAGAAATAATTGTTCCTGCTGTAGATATAGCTGATTGTATGTTGGTCCAAGCGCTTGATAACATCCCGCTCAAACCACTCCCGACCGATCCTAGATTAGCAAAAAGACCGATAACAACACCGACCCATTCCGCAATCGTTTGAAAGACAGGTAAGCAAGCTTGAAACACACCTACCAAGAATTGTACGACCGGAGTAAGGAACTGAACTGCAACAGCAATCATATCAAATACCGCTGAGACACCCATTAGCACCCCTTTAAACACTCCACCCAAGAATGAAGCCACTATCTGCAATACAGGCATTAATAGCTCAGCAAGCGCAGAAATGAATGGTTGTGCCGCGTTCCACATATTAACAAATGATTCTATGAGTTGATCAATTGCAGGTCGCACAATCGTCATCATCGTTTCAAATGCGGCAGTTACAGCTGGTATTACTGCTTCTGCAAATGCCTGTATACCGCTAAAATCCAGCCTTGTAATTGCTTCGCCTATCATATCAACAATAGGAGTTATGGAAGTTATTACTGTACTTAATAATCCCGGTATTTGTGACAATATTTTCCCGAAACTACTTATAAAAACAGGGGCTATTGTTGCAAAGGCATTGCCCAACCCTGAAACAATTGAAGCCCCCAAGCTTGCCAAATCAGACGCAACAGTAGCCATGCCCTCTTGGAATTTCATGACCATTTCTCCAAATTCATACGCTAAATCTGCTATATCAGCATATAATGACATAGGCATTAATTCCGTAAATGAATCTCTTAAATCAAACACGCTTCCTTTTGTATTGTCGAACAAATTTGTCCAAGTCTTAAACGTTTCTATAACTAGACCTACTTTTTTTAGTGCGGTTTCTATCGTGTCAAAAATAGGTATATCAATATTTAAACTAGCTAATAGACTGTCAAATGCTTCCCCAATCATCGGGGCTGACGCTGATATAAAAGTACCAATTGCACTAGGTAATGTAGATAGTATGTTCCCTACCATCGGAAAGAAATTTCCAAGTAGAAAAGTAGAGGTTGTTTCTGCTAAAGCTTGCAAAGAAGGTGTTATGTCTCTTCCTAGTGCCAAGTTACCCAATACGTTAGAGAATGCTGATTTCATTGCTGCAAAGGAACCACTGAATGTTTCTGCTGCTTCTTTGGCTGTTGTTCCTGTTATATCGAGTTCTTCCTGAACGGCATGAATCGCATCGTACACGTCCGCAAGGTTGTTAATATCGTACTTTATACCGGTTAGCTTTTCAGCATCCGCCAGTAATCTTTCCATCTCGGTTTTAGTACCACCGTAACCAAGTTTCAAGTTATCAAGCATTGTATAGTTTTGCTTTGCAAATCCTTGATAAGCGTTTTGTATATCTTGCATACTCGTTCCCATTTTATTTGCGTTATCTGACATATCAATTAACGCCATGTTTGCTTTGTCTGCTGCAGCTTCTGTGTCTCCGCCCATAGACTGTAACAAACTTGCTGAGAAGCTGGTCACGCTCTCCATGTAGTCATTAGCTGATAGGCCTGCAGTACGGTATGCTTCATCTGCATATTTGATAACTTTATTAGCACTACCTTTAAACAGCGTTTCAATACCACCAAGCGATTGTTGGAGGTTGGCCCCTTCTGAAAGTGATGAAGAAATGACCTTCCCTAAAGTTGCACCTACTGCGGCGACAGCAGCGACGGCAGCAACTTTCAAACCAGTACCTATTTTTAAACCAGCTGATTGTCCTGCTGATTCTGCCTCTGGATCAAGTTGACCCCTAAGCGCTCCTGACAAGCCACGAGCTGAGGGTACAATTTGAACATATGCTTTTCCTAGTTCTGTTGCCATATCCCCTTTCCTCCTAATCTATACCTTCTAATAATTTTCGTCTTGTCTTTTCAAATTCCTCGCTAGAGTTAAATACGATTTCTTCTTTTTTGACTGGTGGTTTTCCGCTAAGTGAATCTAAAATGAATTTCGGTTTGTTCTTTCCTCTTTGGCCGTCTTTAGTTTCCGACCATACGAGCACACTCAACCTATCAGCGATACCAGCCAACAATGTAG
Source organism: Enterococcus sp. 9E7_DIV0242 (assembly GCF_002140975.2). NCBI lineage: Bacteria > Bacillati > Bacillota > Bacilli > Lactobacillales > Enterococcaceae > Enterococcus > Candidatus Enterococcus clewellii. The sequence goes on along the minus strand of NZ_CP147247.1, from coordinate 2,797,657 downwards.
TTTCTAAAGGAACTATTTGATTATTCATTTTCATTTTGATCCGCGAATTATCCCTTAAACCACAAGAAAAAACAGCTACCTTAGTTGGAGGTAACTGTTTGTAATCATATATATTATACGTTTCTGCAAGATCGCACATTAATGATTCTTCATCAAAACGTATCATGCTAGCAAGGATTAAGAGTTTTTTAGCTTAGGATTATTCAAAACTTCTCCAAACTCTTCGATCATTTTTGTTGCTGGAACAAAACCATCTTTTGTTCTTAAATGCTCTTTCAGTTTTTCCGTTTGTTCCTTACCGAATAGCATTTTCAAAAGTTTTGGTAATACGGTTGGATTCTCTTCTACTTCTCCAATCAGTTCAATAAACTCATAGTCTTCAACCCGTTCTTTTTGAATTTTATAGCTAAATCCTGACTTCGTTTTACCTGTAATAATCATTCTGTTTTCCTCCCTAAACGAAAAGAAGACTAGCGTCTGCTAATCTTCTTCCACTAGTATTGTTAGTTCTAAGTTTGCGTAGTCAATGTTTAATACACTTGCTGTTATACCGTCACTGGCTGTAGCACTTGCTAAAATATAAACATTGCCGTCCGCCATCAGCAATCTTCCATCGGTGTAGGTACCTGTTACACGTTGTACCGCGTTTGAATCACCAACATTCGCTGCTATCCAAACAGATCCCGCTCGTCTGTGTACAGTAATTTTGTTACCTGTTGCACCACTACTGAAACCATAAACGTTGAATGTCATGGACTTTTGTTTCTCTAAAATCAGACTCACTTTTTCAGCTATCGTTGTTGCATTACTATCAACAAAATAGTTCTTATCGTACCTCTCAATAGCTTCAGTGACATCGAAAGAGAATAACGCTTGTGCAATTTTTTCGTTATCAGAGGTGGATGATTTGCTGACTGAGTTGTCTAATTCTGCAATAGCGTTATAACTATTTTGTGTGAATTCACTCCACAGAGATGAGGCAGGGTTTTGCAGATTTGCATGAGCAACATTTTTAGCAATATGCGGATTCTCGACCACGCTTCCAGCCATCTTCCCATTAAAATCACATGCAATAGTTACTTCTTTATACGTGATTTCTTTTGTAGCGAACGTTACTTCTTCACTCTCTCCGCCTCTGTTCACAACTTTTACTGTATACTCTGTGTTGCTCTCTAAATCCTCTATGATATGCGGAGAAGTAACGCCCTCAGCTATCACTATGTCATTTAGTAAAACATCCCCATTTGCGCCTAACCATTCAATTATTGCGCTATTTTTAGCTATGTCAAAAACGATCAGGTTTTGGGGTTTAACTGGGTGTAGGCTTTTGCATGTAATCGTAATGCGTGTTCCCAGCGTTATCTGCAATAGCTTTTAAAGTTGTTTCATATCCTACAGCGTCAGTATCTGTATACGTAATCTCTCCCAGTTCGGATACTTTTCCGTTAGGAACAACAATTCGCTTCAAGACTCCGCCCTTTAAAACCATATCGACAACAATTATATGTTCCTCTAACGTAATAGAATTTGCTTTAATTGCAATCCCTGTATCTAAGTCTCCCGTCACGTTATCATTTCCGTACACTTCTTTCAGTACATCAACGTTTGTGGACTCAATCAAAGTATAAGTGAATGTGTCTGTTTTCTCCGTTTCTACAGAAGCGACGATATCGCCGCCCCATGCTTTGATATCTTCACTAGACATTGAGTTAGCATTTGTCAATCCGTCTTCTGAGACATAACCCAGGCTCTTGAATGCCGCATCTAACTCAGCGATTGCCGTCGTTGGTAATTTTGTTCCTAGTGGCGCGGAATAGATAGCCCCTCCAATTTTAGGTTTTGCTGTCGAAACATTTTCTGCTTTTGCCATGTGTTTTTTCCTCCTGATTAATAATGATTGATATCAAATACCGCTTGATATCTGTATTCTTTCGTCGTTGTATCTGTGTAGTTGTAGTCACTGTTTAATTTAATACCGCTGATTTCATCAAGAACGATCATGTCCTCAACTGCCTCTTTTAATTCCTCATTTAGCTTTGCAGCCTCATACATGGATTCCGCATAACTTTGAAAAGCAAAGGTCGAAGACGGCAAATAATTACTTTTTGCGCCGCCTGTCTTTTCTAAGAGAACGAAGCGATCCGGAGATTCTGCAGGACGTTCTAAAAAAGACGGTACAGACAAATGACTATCAAGAAATTGTTTTATCACAAGTTCAATCATCTATCGTACCGCCTTTAAAATTGTGTTGTTCTTCATATTATCCCTTTTCGCTCTGTAGGTTTCAGCGCTGACCATCGCATTTGCCCGATTCTGTCCGACATAGATATCTTGTTCATATCCATCGCCGCAGCGGTTCCTAATGCCTGTTGCTTTATCTGATAGCACCTTTTGCATTGCTTCTGACTTCATCAGTTCAGCAACACCGGCTCGATTCAATTCAAAACCTTTTTTATTACTCAAAGCGTTCCACCATCACTTTCTTATTCCAGTCAAGCGGTATAAGGTCCTCGATACCTTCAAGCGGTATTCCAAATGTACGCCAACGTTTACCGAAAAATAAGACTTCTTTATCTTCCCATTCATGGGTATCAGTTTTAGGAATAGCTAATGTATAAACAGCCTTTTTCCCCGTAAGATTTTGCTGGTTTACCACATCGTCAGAAGAAACCGGGCTAATAAGTACATTATCAACATCGATCTGCTGATTCTCATAAATCGGCCTGTCAAATGGATCAACTCCCACTTTTACCTTATCGACTAATTGAATGGTTATTCCTTTAATCTTTCCCATAAAAATCAATCACTCCATATCGTTGACGGCGTAGCCCTAAACGATTAAGTTCAGAAGTCTTTATAAACAAGCCACCGCCGGGTACTAGATAAGAACCTGAAACACTATAGCCTAATGCGCCCTCTGCGAACTGTGTCATAGGCTCTTGATCAGTTGAGGTCATAAGTGTTCGCGCGACCACATCAACGGTCACAGATCGCACGACATTAGCAAATGAAGGACGTTCCTTTACCATCTCGTCTAAATCTCTGCCGACTTTGAAAGCTTCCTCGCGTAACGAGTCGGAAATGACAGAAAGCAACGCTCCTGCCCTTTCCTTTTCGTCAGCTTTTAGCGGCCGCCACAATTTTTCTATATCGTCCAATGTAGCAAAATCACTCATGTGATCACTTCCCTTGCTGCATCATCAAATCATATAGCTCTTGTTTCTTTGCTTGCGGATTATATTCAACTTCAAAGGCATCCAGCTCCTGCATAATCTGCTTTTTAGTAATTTCATCTGGTGCAGTATTGATTAATTCTGCTTCTTCTGGTTGTTCGTCTTCAATGATGACTTTTTTATCATCTGCAGAAGTTACTTCGATATTTTTTTTAGCGTAATCGCTGGATAGTACCCAATTACCACCACTAATTTTACAAGGACTACTAAAAGTAGCCCCTGTCTTTGTATTTTTATATTCCATGGTTAATTACCTCCTGCAGCTGGTTTAATGATACGAGCAAATGAGGTTTCGTCTAAAATTCCCCATCCTAAGAATGTTTCTGAGCGCAGATAAACCTGGTTGTACCCTTTCAAGTCTTGTCCGCTGTTATCCGGATCGCCGTACTTGATGACTTCTAACGGAATTTCTTTTGCAAATCCCCATTGGAAATAATTAACGAAATCCCCAATAATCGCAACATCACTTGTGCCACCAGATACAGTGTTGTTAATATCCGCTTTTAGTCCATTGATAGAACCCGGATTAGCGCCCCAAGCCAGCTCAGGGAATAAACGAATATTCGTATCGCCCCCAGTGCGCATTGCAGCAAGTGCAGCAGAAAAAGCAGGATCGGCAGCTAAACCAGTAACTACGCCTTCCTCTCCTTGAATCATCGATACTGCAGCTTCGATATTTGCGTCTGGATCAGCTTGTGAAAATTCGACTGTCTGAGTTACCTTGCTGTCAAAGTGATTTGTTCCGATTACAGTTGATGCTGCGCCGCTACGTGGATTAATCCCATGAAACGCCATTAAATCAATACCACGCGCTAATTTCTTAGCATAACCTTCGTTAAATGATTTGATTACATCAATTTTCTTTTCTTCTGAGGAATAAATAAACTCGTCAGAAACACGTGCGCCATACTCTACCTTGATAGGCACCATTTTAACGGGTGCGATTGACACGCCGCCGTGTGTTTTCTTCCCATTTTCTGCCACAATATCGATTTCAGAATCCATTGTGAAAATAAACTCTGTTTTTCCATCAAATGGGATTGCCTCTTGTTGCGATAGAATGGCTAAAGAACTTTTTCCCTTTACCTTGTTAATCAAATCTGTTACTAATTCCGGTTCAAATAGACTACCTCTTGATAATGTCATAATAAATTACTCTCCTTCTGTGTTTAAATTGTTTATTAATGATTTATAGGCATTGTCTTTCTCATCGCCTAAAGGTTTCTCGGTGTTTTTCAATGGTGGTACTGCGTTTTTTGGCTTAACGAATGCGGCCAGTCGCTCAGCATCCGCTTTTAAAGTTTCTTCGTTATCTCCAACGAGTCTATCTGCTAAATCAAACGGCAAACCGTTCTGCAAAGCGATTTTTGTGCGTAAATTTGCTGTTTCATAGCCAGCAAGTTTCCCGTTCAATTCGCTCAATTGTTTGTCGTAATCTGCAGCGCTTGTTTTCGATTCTTCAATAGCCGTTTGCAATGTACCAACCTGTTTTTCTAAATCCGCATTGCGTGTTTTGATTTCCTCGTAATCGGAAAATTGTTTTTCTAATGATTCCTTTTGACGAGTCAATCTGTCCTGGATAATTCGGTCCAGTTCCTCTTGCGTTTCAATTGCTTTAAATTCTGACATAATAAAAATCCTTTCCCAGCTTACCCGGCTGTCTCGGTAATTTTTTGTATTAAAAAAGCGGCTCTAAAATAGAGTCGCTTAATACCTAACTTGTTGTTTTTTCTTAGGCTTAACATTGCTGCAAGCCCAATGTGCTAATAAAGCACTATCCATTAAACTAATGTCCATATCATCAAACTGTGACTTATACCCAAAACCGCCGTTCGTACCAATGTTTCGTTTTTCGGAGTTGGTTACTACTGCAGTGAGCGACGGTTGATCCGTGTGACAGATACCCTTTTGGAATATTCCCTGCTCCCATGCTGAGTTTGCAGCGATGATTTCTGAAACTTTTGGTAAAATCGGCGGTTTCAGTTTAAAATCTTTCATTTCACTTGAAAGAATGTTTTGTCCAGCCGCTCCGTCAATCGCCACACTCGCAACATCTGCATTTTTTAGAAAGTTAATGATCCATTGATTCCCATTCCGTACAGATTGACAATCGATCGATTCAACAAAGATTTTTCCTGACAGGGTACGCACCGCAATGCTCATAGAAACATTCGCGCCATCGTTACCGTACTTTATACCAACATGCAATGGACCTTTTAAGCTTGGCAAAGCTTTAACTTTCAACGCTTGCCACTCAGTTTCTGAAATAGCTGATTTTTGATTGTATTTAGGCCAATAACCAAGACGTTGAACGTTATGATCAAGCTTATCCTCGCCTAGCTCCGCCTCTATCTTACGTTCATTTAAATGATAGCCCATCGATGGATTAGAGTTGTACCAAGCTTCTATATCATTAATGTCTTTTTCTTCATCAACTGACCATTCAGCCCAACCAGAATATTTCCCCTGCCCAAACAGGATTTTTTCCCGATAACTAGTAAATACAGTTCCACTAGAAACTGGTGTCGGTGGTGTACCACACATGATCGTCATAGGATTGTCGCTATCAGTGACCGTGTACTTCAACGCTGATTCTTGCTCTGTTGTGTACTCTTGAGCTTCGTCAATAACTAGCAAATCAAATCCTTCACCCAGCCCACCTGATGATGTTCTAGTACGGAATTGGATAACCCCTCCGCTCTTATACAGTTCTAAGCGTTCCTGCCCTTTGGCTTTTATAGAATTAAAATCCTCGCCTTCGACATAGCCCATATCTTCAAGATACTTTTTCATCTTTTCGAATGAAGAATGAGACGTGCTAATTCTGTGCGCTGTATGCAGAGTGTTTAATCCCTCTTCTAGTGCCCAAAGTTCAACCATATATACTATTTCTGTTTTACCATTTCGCCGCGGAATTGAAAAACCGTATTTTTGGTGTACCCACAAGCCGTCGTCATCAATTGCCATAATAGGTTCTAATAAATTTAGCTGCCACTCGTAACATTTACGACCAGTTTTTTCATAATAGCCTATCGCTTTTTGACATAGACTGTGTTCGTATGGAATAATTACCGATTGAGTAGGATGCTGATTACCAAATCGCACTTTAGTAGTCATAGCTTACCCCTTTCAATCCTGTTCAGCATGGTAACCCTATCGCTGGGTACAAAAAAAGCACTTAGCTTTCGCTGAGCGCTTAGAAAATTATTTTTTCCCATGATTCGATTGGAATTTCTTCAATGGGTGTATTCGTATCAATAGCTTGCTGAACATCCTCGGCCATAGCCTTTATACCTGCTTCCAATTCTTCTGGATGGTCAGCTATGTTTAACGGATTCCACCAGCCTATTATATTGTCTGGAATATCCATATTGAAATGATTCCGATAATTCTGTTTTAGCGTATCCGCTTCTTTGAAAAGCTTGTCAACTTCATTCATCGTTTATCATCCTTTCAATATCATTCCAATAATCAAATTTAAATACTCCGGATCGTCCGCTATACTTTTATAAAACCATACATCATCTTTGCTGATCTCAAAAAGTTGTCCGTTGCCGGGTTCGTATATACTTTCTAGCCCCATACTTAATACTTCGCTGGCGTATTGATATTCTTTCCCAATATATGGGCTTATGAAATTATCTCGTTTAGCATATTCGCTGTATCTATAGCCAAATTTAGGAAATATTTCCGTAAGACTAGTTTTGGCTTCTCCCTCAGTTCTATATGCGACAAACTCTTTGCTTATTCGCAACAAATCAGGATTAAGATGTTCCACCAAGTGACCTATTTCATGATAAGCAGTCGTTTTCCTCGTGCCATCAGCATAAATGCTCAAACCTTCCCCCGGCCTTGCCCCTCTCAGTAGCTGCCTGCCGCTAGAATTGCGTAATTCTCCGGAGAAAAAACCTCTATTTGTCTTTCCTGCAAATAATCTTTGATTATTTTGTTCTAGCAAATCTGCCCAATCTTTCGGATAATAGGAAAATGCTTCCTCTAGCTGGGCTTTAACTGTTTTGTTAGACCTATTATACCATGTTTCTTTTGGTATTTTGCCTGACATTGGCCTGAAATTACTGAATATTTCGGTTAATTTCTCTTTATCCCCTAATAAGCTATCGATTTTATACAGGTCATTCACTTGTTCCCCTATGCTGATTAACTCGTGAGGTGTAGCCGTCTTGATATTAATATCTCTTATACGTCTCTTTAGCGCTTCGGTTCTCAATGTTTTGTCGTCTTTTGCATTAAGATTCTTTCGATTTTCTTTTTCTTCTTTCTTCTTCGAGTTCCTCCAAAACTTCGACCATACGTCTTGCTTTCTTCCGTCGCCTGGATCGTATTCTACTGTACAGTGACAACGTTCATGTCTGCGGTAAATATCATCCGGCGCATCCTCATAGTCATATGATCCAGCAAGTTTCTGACACCACTTACAGGCGTGACCTGATACTCTGCGAGTTATCTTCGGTTTGAGTCCTGACCTAGATTGAAAGCTCGCGTTTTTTTCGATGGAATCATCCACGATACTCTGACTAAAATTTACTATAGGATCATCAAGAATCCACTTGATCGCCTCAAAATCATCCTCAGAAGAAACACGGTTCACAATTCCATCGATACGATCCTGATTTAATTCTGGAACCTGTGCTTTTAACCTCAAATTTGCATTTTGGTTAAGTTGAGTTTGTACATCATAAGCAAAGCCAGAAATTAAATCGTGATTTTTCTTCATAGTCGGGTTTAGCAGCCTGTCAGCAATGTTATAGTGCATTTTCCCATCCGGTAAGCTGGCAGCAGTAAGATTTTTCGCTAAAACATCAGCTAGTATGTCGCCTACCTCAATCGCAAATCCGTTCACATCGAGATACGTTGCCTTATTTTCTTTCAACATAGCTACAGCTTTTTTTAAGTTGGCACTGTTTGAGGCTCGGATGTCAAACTGACTTTCAATAGATTCTAAGAGGTCCGGTACAACATCCTGAACCATTAACCATCAGCTCCTTTCAACCCTGTTAGGTCTCTAATTGTCTCGCCATTTACATACCCCGGAACAGCTTGATTAAGTTTGACTGCTCCATCTCCAACAAGACCTAATGTATTCGCGTCTGCTTCAAAAAGAGGCTCCCATTTCGGCTTTGTATTCATAAATTGGCTTCTTGCAAATGGGTGGTCATCTCTTAAGCAAGCTGCTATATAGGCGACATTCAATAAACCGGAACCTAGACTACGTTGTGCTTTCCGTCCGGCAAGTCGTAAATTCTCATGACTCGCCTTGATTGCTTCAACGCTGGACGGATTGTCAGACACAAACCCCAAGTCATCTAATGTTAGCCCTGCTTCTCCTGCAAACCCAGCAGCAGCAGTCTTTAATTGCTCGGTAAATGGTGTCATGCTTGACGTTGTGAACTGTCCTAACTTCGGAGATTCCCCGTTCTCGTCTTGGGTAAACTGCAGCATACTTGTAACTGTAGCTCTCCAACTATCCAATGGCTCAGACTCACTACTCAACCCGACTACCCATTTTTGCGGAAACGAGTAAAATTCTGCTGTGATATCTGCGCGCTCTAACGTTCGTTTAGCATAGCGTTGATAGTACATCCCGGCTCGTGTAATGCGAGAACGCCCAAAAGGTCTAACTGCATCCGGGCGATGAATGATAGGCACTAGCAGCGGATGCGGAACGTTGCTTTCGATTGTTGAAGCCTCTTTATCGTCAATGTAATAAATTGTCTTTCCGGGTAAAAAATGCGCTTCCGAAATTGGCGCTCCTTTGTCATCTCTATCCAATACAGCATAACCTTCTGTTAACAGCCCCGTGATAGGATCAATTATCCCAGTCGCATTGCTTGCTTCGATGACTTGCAGCCTTACGTTGCCATCTTCTCCTTGTGAGATATAGACAAAACTACAAGAAGCGATTAGCGCAGATAGAACAACACTGTCAAAAAATACGTCCGGGTTATTATCTTGGAAAATTTCATTTACCATAAAATCGTCATTCGTAAATTCACGAAATACCAAACGATCCGCTAAGCTGTCTACGCCTTTAGCACACCAACCTAAAATCGATCGATAGCGTATTCTTATTTCTTCGGGAATAGTAACGCCCATTAATGGATCAGTGTATTTCATAGCGTATTGCTCATAACGCATATCCACTCTTTTTTTGCGTGAATTCAGCTTTGTTCTTAGATATCCAATACCTTTTTCTTCCACTTTTTCAGCTCCTTTCAATGTCGCGCGAGAAAATATGTACAGTGACGGCGTGAACCTCGGCCGCAAGCGCGGGTAGGGTAGTACCCCCCTGTCTATTTCTCGTCGCTCTTGTCCTTAATCATGGACTTCTACGATGAATAAGAAGACCAATCAATTGATTGTGGTAAGTTCCTATTACCTAATACTTTTGTTCCTTGTTGTTCTTGTTGCTTGTTGTTGAATAGTTTGTCAGACTTCTGTCTGTTGCATGTCCAATGAGCGAGCTGCAGGTTAGCAATGTCCGATGGATGCCCACCTTTGCTGACTGGTACTATATGATCGACCACCGCTGACATTGGATCAGGAGACTTCAATCGTTTATCTATTGGGTGCCCACATATACCACAGGTGTTCTCTGTCTTGAGTAGTCTCTTCTTATTCTTCTCAAAGGCTACTCTGTGCGGTCCTTGTCTATCTGCTCTTGCTGTCATCTGGTTTTCTCCTCTCCGTGGGGCGGCTAGAATAAAAGGCCCCCGGTCAGTTCCTTAATCAAAGCAAAAAGACCGCCTAAGCGATCTAATTAACAGCGTATGCAAGAATCGAACTTGCTTTATTCGCCAGATACACCGCAGCCATACCGGCCTTCTAATTCCTGTCCTCGCTTGGTACTCAGAGAGTGCGAGGTTCTGTTCATTTAATCGCTCACAGATTGATGTAGATTTAAGTAGAAGGAATACACCTACCTTAATTTTATTTTGGAATAAGTTCAATCTGCGAGCGACTACAAGCTAAACATCAACAGAGCTTTTCCTGTTTACGTGATCTCCTGTGATGTTTAAACTTTTTGATACTACCATTTTATCAAGGAAATTAGGGTCGAAAGTGCAAAGAAAGTGCAAATTTACATATTTAAATTAAGTTTGCTTGCTACTTCTTTAAAGAAGTCATCTCTTAAATCGAATGCTTTTCTCCTACTGCAGTATATCAACCCATTCACAACCAATCCTTGCATTGTATATTTCGGGCGTTTCTTCATGTACAACTCTCTAATAATCACTTCTGTGTCCTTATCAAACTCTTCTAAGGTATCAGCAACGGCTCTCTTGTTCCTCTCAAGGCCTGCCAATCTCTTATCCTGCTCAATCGTAATCATCAGATTATCTTGAACATCATAACTGGCTTTTGTTCCCTTGATGTCTCTATTGATGTCAGACTCACGATATGGATAACGTAGTTCTTCTTCACGTTTTCGAATATGTTCGTCTGTCTCCGGATAATCCGCTAGGATATCCTTGATATAATTAAACGTTGATTTTCTCAAATCGTCAGTCTCCTTTCTTCTCTCTATAAGCAACATACACAAACATCGCAATAATTCCGACTGCCAGTAACGTGATAAACATGCTATAGCTCATTACGTTTCACTCTTTCGTTTAGTTCTGCGTTGATTGTGTCCATTATTGGACAATCGCGATATTTCTCGATCAACGATTGCTCGACCTCTTTAAATTCATTAACTTGATTTCTAATATGCTTAAGCACTGTATCAGCCGGCAATACTTGAATTTCAAACAATTCTAACTGCCGACATACAGACTCCATAGACGCAGTAGCATTTTTATACATTTCCTTTTCAAATTCAGTTAATTCCATTCTCTCGACCTCCTCTTAGTTATATACGCAGTTTTATAGCAAAGTCATTTGACCGCTTGGCTCGTAGTTCATCCATAAGACTTCTGTGCGACTCTGGCCACCTTCTGCCTGAGCATTGATATAGACTTTATAGCAGTCTTTCAATATCTCGTCATACAGTTCGTTGGCATAGCCGGAAAGAATAAACTTTCCTTCAAAATCTCTAAGGACTTCTAAAAGTTCTGGTTGCTGCTCGTCTTCCATGTCAGTTTCATAATATCGACATTTACGGGTTGAAAGCAGATAAGGTGGATCAACATATGCGAAAACGTCTTTTCTACTGTAACGCTGTAGCAGTTTGACTGCATCTTGATTTTCTATCTGTGCATCTTTTAGTCGGTCAGCTACTTCCATGATTCTTTCCGGTATCTCATTCCATTCGTGGAGTTTACCGCCGATCTTGTCAATGTTTGAACGCCAACCGCTCTTATGCCTCTGAACTCCTCCGACAGTCTGCCATGATTGAACTAGGAACTTTCTAGCCCTTTCTAATTCACTTCCGCCATCTTTATCGCTCAATTGTTGTTCTTGTCTGCTATGTGGTGTGAGGTAGGTAAGTTTCGCCAACTGCTCCGGTTGCTCTCTACAAACCTTGAAAAAGTTATACACTCGTTCATTCAAGTCGTTGATTGTTTCAATCTGCGATCGGTCCTTTGAGAAGAACACTGCGCCACTGCCGAAAAACGGTTCAAGGTAAGTTGTGTGTGGTGGAATATTTTCTATGATGATATCAGCGAGCCGCCATTTGCTACCTGGATAGTTTAGTATTCGTTTCATAGCAGCACCTCGAAAATACTTTCAAATATCGGTACCGGTATACTGTTGCCACTCTGTTTATAAAGAGGCATGATAAACCGCCCTCTCCGTTCATGTACTGACGCTGCTTTGTAGAAATCTTCATCACTATACCCTTGCAACCGCCAGCATTCCAATTCTGTGAGATATCTGTAATGATCCCCACAATCAATAATTTGCGCTGGACTTCGGTCTTGTCTCGTGGTGATAGTATAGGCGAAATCTTCAATAATAGTCGCCCTCTTAATCCCTTTCTTGCCTATCACTGATAGTATGCTCGGCTGAGTGACCGTATAAACTTCTTTTACGCTATTGCTATCTTCCAAAAAAGATGCGATATTTTTCATTGGTGTTTTTCCCAATAATTCAAAGTTAAATTGTTGTCCTAGCGTAGAGATAATAAAAACTCTTTCCCTCGCTTGTGGTAGTCCAAAATCGCGAGCATCCAGAACCTTGAAACTATTCGAATACCCCATTCGTTCCATCTCCTCAAGATATCTGTTGAAGTTCTTTCGCATCCGTTTATGAAGCACGCCTTTTACATTCTCCCAAATCACAACTGGCGGACGCCATTTTCCGAACTGCTGAATAATTCTGATTGTTTCCCACATAAGGCTTGATCGGGTTTCGCTTCCTTCGTCGGCTCCTTTTTGTAAACCGGCAATACTGATATCTTGGCATGGGCTGCCATGTACGAGAATATCAGGCTTCAAATTCCATCCCACAACAGATTGAGTTGTATATTTTTGATGTTCAGAAAACATCGCGTTGTAGCTTCTTACTGCCTTTTCGTCTTTTTCAACATAATCAATTGACTTTGTTTTTATGCCTAAATTCAATAAGGCTTTAAATGGCGATCCAATACCGCCGAACAATTCTAAAATCTGTAGTGTCATATTATTCACAAAAGGAGTAAAGATATCTTTCATGCCGGCCGGCAAACCTCCGACTCCTTTCGATTTATTTAGTCAATAAGCTTCCATGCTCTCGCTTGCAGTTCATAGTGGTATTTATTATCACGCAGATAACTCAATCGTTGTTGGACTGCATTTATTACATTTTCATTTGTAATTCCTGTTAGTTCTTTCTCCAGCTCGTCAATTTCTTCTTGATGATCCGCTATGAAACCTAAGATATTTTCTTTGTTCAACATTGTTACTCCCCTTTCTTTCTCAAAACAATCGCTTGGCAAATATTCAAAATTGCGTAATACATCATGAATACGATGAAAACCGTGAGTATAGGATGCTCTCCCATGAATTCAAATATGTTCATCCCCTAGCCTCCTGCGTTGCTGCTTCCAGTTCTTCCGCTGTCATAAAGATCACGCATTCAGATACAGGAAATTCTAACTCTGCATCGTGATCGCCTATAAAGGGTACATCATTTCTAGAATAAACATCTTTGACTCTGAAAACTGTTCGTATTTTAGTCACTAATGCAAAATCGAAGACTTCAAACTCATTCAGCTTTCTACCTTTGCTGTGAAAATGCTCTGCACGTTTGAAGAGTGCGATTTCCTCTGTGGTTGCTGGTCTATCTCCTGTAAGATCATAACCAAAAAATAAATCAGTGATAATCACTCTTTCCTTGGTTAACAAAATAACATCTATAGTTTCACTCGATCCATTAATTTTCTCGATTCTGTAAACCATCGCCCTTTTGGCATCGGTGTAATACTCCCCGACTTTTGCTTCTTGAACGGCTGGCTTAAAATCTTCTTCATTCCATCCCCAACTAACATTATTATTGAATATATCGCGCGCAATCTCCTCGGCTTCTTCTCTTGAAGTCTGAGCTGATACTTCCAATTCATCAGTAATATCTCCGTTTGCATAGCCAGTTTCAATGTGAACTTTAACTTTCTTCTGTTCTGTCATCGTCAGTCCTCCTATGCTCTTGCCTGTATTCCTTTTAAAATACTCAAGAATCACATCTCCCGTTACTTCGATTTCTGTATCTAAAAAGTCCTTCTTAGTTGCATCGACGATATGTGCGCAGTTTCCGCAATCCTCGCCATATTCATTTTTAGACCACTCACACGCCTGTTCAGCTGTAGCAGCTACTACATAATCACAATCATCGACATGGTATACATTTGCTCTTGATAGATTTACTTTCATTGTTTTTCCTCCTTAGTGGCACGTGCATTTACTACACGTACCACTTTTATTGTGGCTATTTCCATTTTGGAAACAGTTCATTTTTCGTCATCAAAATCTGTTCCACTGTGTTCTTCAAATGAAAATGTACCTTCCGGATTCTCAAACCATCCAGAAGCGGTGTCTAGCTTTGCGAGAATCACTTGGTAGCCCTCATCGCTTTCGTCTATTTCTGAAAAATCACCTGACGTATAGAACTCAACAGCCTCTTCATAGACAGGCAAACATTCCTCTCTACTTCCGATGCATTCTATATCTCCATCTGGTGAATACACTAACCAACGCCCATTCATTTTGTTTCCTCCTCTATTTCTTCTGCAAGTGACCAAACATTCTTATTTAGCGCCTTAATCTCTTTCTCAGTAAAATGCTGCTCCCAATACCCTTCATTGTTGGATTCAAAATCAACCTCGTATTCCTTCCCTTTTCTAAAAAGAATTTGTCGATCATCTTCTGATTCAATAAATATCACCATGTATTTCGGTTCCTGCTTTGTTGTGTAGTTACCAGTAATCCAAGCACGACACAGCAAATCAAAATTATCAGCAATCCAGCAGTACACACTGTCATCAAAAATTTCTTCGGAAGAATCGCAATCGCTATAATATTCCTCGGTTAGCATATATTGAAGTGAATCATAGTTTTTCATTGTTGCGACGATGAATCCCGGTAGTTTGACAGGCTTGTTCTGCCTTTTAATTTCAGCTGCTACACCCACTTGGAACAGCTCAATGATCTTATGAGCATATTTGATACTTATTTCCACAGAGTTTTCGCTGTCGACTAAATACTCATCGTGAAACTCAGTCATAATCAAGATGACATCATCTTCATCCCATTCGGCATCACTCAGTTCATCAAACTTATCAGCTTTCTTCTGCAGCTCTTCCTGCTCTGCTTGCAGCACTGAAGGTGGGCCATATTTGATAACCTCGTCTAACACTTCATCAGCTGATTTATTACAAGCACTTTTGAAGCTTTTTTGAAGATTATTGTATTTTACAGAATCATCAATCACATCAAGTGTATCGGTGATGCTGAGTCGCGTTTCTTCCTGTCCCACTCGGATTTCTTCAAAATCATCAATTACTTCCTTAAGAAGTTCTGCCTCTCTCTTGATCTCAGGAATTTTAGAAGCCATGCATGCTCGTTTTCCTTTTATATAGCTCATGCAATTTTCAAATTTTGCTTTGTATTTCCCTATATTTTCATCTACCTTACTCATTTCTCAGCCTCCTAAAAATCTGTTTTATAAATATCCTTGATGAAATCTATCTGTTTTTCAATTGATTCTAAAACACCCGTCATCATAAAATCATCTGTAGCGACCAGCTCAGATACATCGTTGGATAGTTTTTGAATCATTTTGAAATACAGGATAATTTCTTTGTCGTTTTCAGTTAAATCCTCATTCATAGCAACTCAGGATTTTCGCATATGTTGCCGATGACTTCATAATCGCTTTTGTGATGAATATTTAGAGATATAGTTGCTGTTCCATCATCAAGTCTGAATTGACAATACTTATCACTCCACACAACAAGGGCTATAATCCCGCCAAAACGGACGTAATCTTTTTCATAAATCTCCACGTCGTTCTTGTCTTTTGTGCCTGTGTATTGCATGAGTTCAACTTGCTCCAACTCATAAAAATCAGTACATGTTCCGCAATCCACATTGCCGCATCCTGATACTTCAACCGGCTGCTCTTCCAGACTAGAGAATTCTAGACTATGAACAGGGAACATCTTTTTAGTATCTTTTACAAATGCCCGAAACTTTATTTCTCTCATTCCACTTCACTCCTCATAAACTTATGCACGCTATCATCAAACATATCGTCAAAGGCTGCTTTTGCTTCTGAGGTATCAACTTCCACTGTAACCTCTAAACCCCATTCACAAAATTCTCTCAACACTTCGAACTCTTCTTCATCATTGAATTTTCGATAGTTTTCAGCTACATCCTCCGGCAATTCTGCCCCGAAGTGTTCCCAGCCAAAGCGGGTAAATATTAGGAACGGCGGGTTCTTTTCGGTGTGCAACTTCTTAAGATAATTTAATACTACTTTTTGATGTTCTTTCATTCCGCTTCACTCTCCAAATAGTAAATATTGTCCGTCACAGTAGATTTGTTATCACTGTACATATCCATATTTACCCAGTTATTTTTCTTGATATCATAAATCAGCTCGTTATTGTGATTAACGAACCATTCGTTCGTTACAATTTTTCTGCCTTCTTTATCCAGGAACATTAAAGGACTCGATGTACATGCAAATGCTCTGACTAGTTTTCCGTCTATAACATCGCCACAATTATTTTTAGGTTTATCAGCTGTGTAAATTAATCTTAGATGTTCAATGTCTCTGATTCGTTTAATCATTCAATCGTCCTCCTCTACAAACTCAAATCGTCGCCCTAGCTTGTCTTTTGTTCTATGATCCAGACAATATTTAATACCTGTTTCCGACTTTCCAGTATGTCGAGCACACTCAGAAATTGTCCGATAATCTTTATATTTACCATTCTTGTAGATGATTCTTACCTTGACACCTTTTCTGCCAACTTTTCCAGATTCTTTAGAGACTGCTCGAACAATTTCCAACGCTCTTTCGTCTCTCATTTCCGCTGCTAAACAGTTCTCTTTAAACAATTCTCTTTTTAGTTTTTTATCCATTTGTAGGCACCTCTCTTAAAACGGTAAATCATCTGATTCATCTGAACTATCAGTGTCGTTACCAGCGAATTCCGGAACTTCCGTTCCCGGTAATGTCCCTTGTGCTCCATGAGCTTGTTGGAAGCTCTCTGGCGTGTTCTGCTGTTGCGTTTGGCTAAATCCCCGTGAAGCTCCTTCGGCGCCTCTCTGCTCATTCTGTGAGCGAGATTCTAGTAACTGAAAATTCTCAACTACAACCTCAGTGACGTAAACTCTTTGACCTTGCGGATTGTCATAGGATCGTGTCTGTATTCTGCCAACTACTCCAAGCAACGTACCTTTTCGTGAATAGTTCGCTAAAGTTTCAGCAGGTTTACGCCATATTACACAATTGATGAAATCGGCTTCATGGTTTCCACTTGCATTCGTGAAGTTTCTGTTTACTGCTAGTGTAAAAGTAGCGACCGCTGAGCCGCTGCTGGTATATCGTAAATCGGGATCTTTGGTGAGACGCCCGACTAGAACAACATTGTTAATCATCGTGTTCAACCTCCTCACAAGTTCCGTATAAAATAGCTACTGCTACCTCTCCGCCACGATCAGCATGGTAAGTATCTCGCCATTGCTTGAATTCTTCTGTTACTGGTAGCCATTCTTCATAGGCACCAAAAGCAAACTCTTTTTTCCATTCTTCTTCGTCATATGCAAGAATGCAGTTAAGACATCCGAAAAAGTTCATGCCATCCTCTCTGTATTTCGTGAAAAATCGGATTCGTTCTTTTACAAATTCCGGCATAACGGCTTCCGGCAACTTAATGGACTGTTTCCCGTCCTCTTCAACGATTTGAAATCCATATATGTTTTTCATGCTTTGTTTTAGCGTTTCCATGCTTCCTAATTCTTTTGTCATTTCTTAGTTCCTCCCTCTGCGGTTTAGAAAGTCTTCCATCTGCTTATCTATCTTTGCTTGCTGTTCTGCAGATAGCTTTTCCTCTGGTACCGGATTAGCTATCGAATCAGGTATCTTCTCTTGTCTGATTGGCTGTCGGTTACTAAATACTCGTTGTGGTAACTGATTGTCTCGTTTAGCCCACTGTCTGATTGTTGCTAAATAATTTTTGTAGCTCTTGCCTGTAGAAGCACAGTAGCCAGAAACTTTTTCTATCCGCTGCTCCCAATCATTTGGGAACTCTTCTTTTAATTTTTCCATGTCTTGATCTGACAAAAGAACATTTTGATATTCGCCATATTTATGACGAGTAGGTTTAGGCTTCTTGGAAGTCGGTTCTTTTTTCTTTATATCTAACTCTTTCTCTAACTCTATATCTAACTCTTTCTCTAACTCTATACTCTGGGCGACATTTTCGGGACGTTGTCCGGACACTTTCTGGACATTGTCCACTTTAGCTCTTTGAAGCCTCTTTTGTTTTGCATATTCTGTCTCTGTTCCCACTAGTTCGTTTAGTTGATTTAGATAGATTTCTCCATCATTAAGAATCTGTATTAACCCTATTTTTTCGAATAAATCCATAGCTACTTTAATTGTATCTGGACTTGAATTCGTGACTCTCGCTAACGTTTCAGCGTCATACGGAATCATCATATTTCCAACGTTTCTAGCTAACACGCCATCAGTTTTTAAAGATTTTAAACACAGCTTCAAATAGATTAAGCAGTGTTCTTTCCCGTTTGGCTGCTCTTCTAGCCACGTGATAGTATCTTCTTCAAAAAAATTTTCTTTAAGTTTTAGCCAGTAGTAACGCTTCTTTTGCTTATCAGACAATTTTGTTCCCCTTTCCTTTTTTTATTCAAAATGGTATTTTTAAAATAAAACAAACGAGGTGTTCTTATGTTAGTTAAAGAATTAATTGCACATTTAGAAAAAATGGATGAAAATTCAACTGTCAATTTGGAAATTAAAACAAAAATAGACCCTGATGATGGAGAATTTCCTACTTCGGCTTCAATTCAAACAATTGAATTTGGCAATGGTAAAGTGCTTTTGAAGGGCGATGATGAATTGGTTGAATGGGATTGATTCCCATTCTTCTTTTTTTATTCAACTTCAAATTGTTCCACCTGTTTCTTGGACATCAGACCTAAACGAATCAACGTATCGCTTTTCAATTTGATTGGCGCTACATGATGATGTTGCATGAATTCCGTCAGCCCTCTAACATGAATCTCGTTATGATGTTCTCTGCATAAACTGATAAACTTCGACTTGAGATGATTCACATTTCGGCGGTTGTTACCCATACCGACAAAGTTCACGGCGTGGTGTATGTCAGCGTGCTCTTTCCCACAAACTGCACACACTCGCTTTCTGATGCAGCTATACAGATAAAAGCTCGTATTCTCAGGCAACGGCTCAAAGCCTTTTCTGAACGGTATTCGATGTTCAAACATAAATGAAATTAAATAGCTTAGAAATGCTGTTGCGACCTCAACGGTCGTATCTGCTAAAGAAAACTCAATTCCCGTTGTACTCTCGAATCCGTTTTTCATGTAACCCTTTATAATGTCCGGAGGCGAGCCTGTGAAAATTGCTATATCTTCAAAGATTGCATAAGCCATTTTTCTTTGGTCTGCGCGTATTTCACGTTGATCGTGTACATTTACTTCGATTAATGGTTGAGCGCCGTCAGAAAGAGTCTGCAACCTTCTGATATCCGATTCATCATCAAGGGAAAGAGTAATTTCTTTCCCTGATATTTTGGTTACTTTTCCGAATAGTTTCATTGTTCATCAACTGGATTCTTGTACTGCTCTTCAAGCCAATTCATACCACGCTTTAACGTTCCCAAGTCTCCCTTGGTCCATTTAAAATCATCAGCAGTAATTTTAGCGGTCTCAGTTAAGAGAGTCAGCGCTTCATCAGCTGTTTTCTCGTACTTAGATGCAAGCTTTTCCAATGCACCATGAAAAATTTTTTTACTTCTTTCGCTTGCTAAGTCCAACATAGAGATATCTTCCGGCATGTCTTCTCCGGCATAAATATAGAGACCTATGTTAAACGCAACTGAAAAAGGGGCCACTGGATGATTCAAAAAGGGGCCAAAAATTAGTTTAGCCATTTCTTTGTATCTTCTACACGAAAAGATGGACCACTGAGATCCAACACATGAGCCCGATGGGCCAAACGGTCCACCATTGCTGCTGTAAGCATTGGATCTTTAAAGGTTTCTTCCCAGCGATCGAAGGACAGGTTCGTCGTGATGATCATCGAGCCGGCAGTCGTTCGATTCGAGAGAAGATTAAAGAGAATCTCGCTTCCTATTTGATCAAATGACACATAACCTAATTCATCTAGAATAACTAAGTCGTATTTGCCAAACCGGCGCTTATAAAAATTCAACTGGTTCGCACTCATGGATTCTTTTAGTTCGATGACCAAGTTAGGGATATTCGTAAAGAGGACACTTTTTCCGGAAAGACAGGCTTCCATTCCGAGAACAGTTGCTAAATGGGTTTTCCCAACGCCAGGATTGCCCATTAAAATAAGATTCTCTTTTTGATCGATGAATCGTAATGTTTTCAACTCTTTGATTTGTTTCTTCATTTTCACTTCTAAATGACTGTCCATGTAGTCATCGAACGTCACTTTACTTGGCAATTTTGATTGACGAATCAGTGTTTGAATCCGATTGTTTTGCCGCTGTTCAATCTCTAACGTAAGCAGCTGTGTAAGAAACTCCTCAAAATTTTGATCCAGGTCGATCGCTTGCTGGAGTAAAGTGGAATAGTTTTTCTTCAGATAAGGTAATTTTAATTGCTTGGCATATGCTTCGATCATTTATTGGCCGCCTTTCTCACTTGGTGGATCAGATTATATTCCTGCAGTTGGTTTCTCGCTTCATTTACCGCTCGACTAGGTGGTGTTTTAGAGACCTTATGGTCTTTCAACGCTTCTTCTTCTAACTGGATGATCAATTGATCCAAAGAGATACTTAAATGATTTTCAATAAATTGAAGAAATCTACGCGGGGTCTTTTGATAATACTGAAGAAAACAATGCCGCAACTTAGGTGTCTTCTTCAAAACAAGCGAGTGTTCCAATGACTTAGGCTTCCGTAAAAAAGTCGTTAAATAATGACGAATATCGATCGAGTATTGCTTTTCTCCCTTCTGAATAAGGTGTGTCGCGATAATCTGGCTGGAACCGACAATTTTCAGTTCATTGAGATAACGTTTCACGATGACTTTCTGACCAACCAGATAATCTGGAACGGAATAGTAGTTGCCATTCACATGGACAAAACTATATTTATCTACGGTTTGCTTTGTAGTGATACCGTAGTCATAAAATCCTCGGAGCGGCTGTAATTGTGCCTGTTCCACAGCGATCGTCGAGTCTAAGTTTAATTCAAGTATAGCTTGATCTAAATGTTTTTGGGCATGTCCAATCGATTCAAACTCATACTGTTTTGTGAACGCTTTTCGGCGTAAAACCTGCACACTTTTCTCTACGTGTCCCTTTTCATGGCCGCTGAAGGGATTGGTCACCACTGGCTCAAAGCGATAATAAAGAGCCATTTTCACTAACTCGTCATTGAGTTCCTTCTCATGTCGGCCGACAAAGCGTTTCACTACGTTTCGCATATTGTCATAAACAACCGTAGAGTAAACACCCTGAAGCTGTTCAAAGAAACAAATATGGGCATCCAAGAAAACCTGTTGGTTGGCAGATTCATAGAGCTTTCCCCAGCGGTAACCAGAAGCTGGGCAAGAGAATACCGCGATCGTCAATGTTCTCTTTTGTTGGTTGATCAGACATTTTACTTCACCAAAATCAAACTCGGTTCGATAACCCAATGGGTAAAGCTGCTTGATATACGCCTCTTTTTTTGCTTGAAGTTTTTCTCGAATATATGGACGTAATGTACTCTGTCCAATATCAAACCCTTCTGATACCAACATTTCGTGAATCGCTACAGTGGTCAATCGTTGTTTATGAGGACCAAGCTGTTTGGCTTTTAATTGATCAAATGCGAGAATTTCTTCGACCCGTTGGTCGATTTCAGGTGTATATTTTCTAGGTTGCCTATTCTCTGTTTGATAAGTTGGTGGAGCCGTTAACTGCTCTTTTTTTATCGGATTGGCAGGATCTTGTTCCAATGATCGTTGTGCTGCTTGATACTGCCGCCAGTAACGACCAACAGTTTTTCGATTGAGACCCAGTTCTTTCGCAACAGAACGTTGAGAACGGCCACCTTCCAGCAGACGAATGATTGTTAATTTATCCATAAAAGTTATCACTCCAAGACCTCCAATAAGTAAATTGATTCTTTACTTATTGTGAGTTAGTAGTGGTCCCTTTTTCAACCATCGTTTCTATGAAAAGTGGCCCCTTTTTAAACTAGCATAAACAACCTAAACCAAACATAGCCAAGTTCTTTACAAGACAGCGCATGAGCGCTTTATTAATATCAAACATAGTTGCTGCTTCAACAGTTCTGTCTGTTTCCCCATTTTTCACTTTTTTCTTTTTCACAGGATCGTACTCCCAATTTGCAACTGTATATGTGTATTGGCTGTCTTTCATCGCTTTGTTGGCACTATCCATAACGGGCAACCACATTTCATGTGTCTGATTTTTAATAGTTACTTGCGTAAAAACCATATATCCTGTTTGTGGATCATATAGATATGGCATTTTTGTAATTTCGTCACGTTCAATTTTGTACGTTGCATCAGGGTATCTTTTGCATACTTCCGCCCATGCCCACGCCCAAGATAGATAAGTGAGGTTGTTTTTCTTTTCAACTACATTTTTTACATCAATCTGATAAAGCACATTAAAAATGTGGTTTTCTGCTACTTCAAATTCTTGTTTTTTCTCAGCCATTCGCATAGCCTCCATATCGTTCATAAACTTCTGAGCCGCTTCCAATCAAATCCATTGAGATATATTTCTCGTTTGTTGCTAGCTCTTCCAGAAAATCTTCCATTTCCCCGTCGGGGACAAAGGCGCGATGATCCGCTACTTCTCTTTTGCTTGCGTCGATCCTTCTGAATACGACATCAAAATAAATAGTCATATCATTCTTATAGATTTCTCTACCGTGATAGTCTTCTAGCACTTCTACTTCATACATGATTGATTTTTCCTTTCTATTCGTGATAGAATGGACGAAAGAATAATTGTCTATGTCTCAGACCTTGCTTGCCGGCGTGTCTGAGGCTTTTTCTTTTCTCCACTCACTCGCTATTTTTGATACTGTCCGTTTATTTACGCTAAATGCGGTCGCTATTGTTAGGTATGTGATTTCTGACAATGTAGTTAAGTACAAGATCGCATCTTTCTCTCTGTCAGATAGTTGTACATGAGTCCTAGCCTTCCTTAGCTGCATTCGTTTAGCGTGTTCCGCATTCTCCTTCGGAGTTACCCACTCAAGATTATCAAGGCAATTATTAAGCTTATTTCCATCTTTATGATTGACTTGGCTCTTCACTAAGTCGCTCCCAAGAAACGCCTCAGCTACAATACGATGGACCTGCTTCGTTTTTGTTTCTACTCCTATTTTGAGATTGATTATTTCGTAACCCCACTGATTTACACGAGTTTTTAATATCGTCGCTTTTGGAGTCAGTAATGATTTGATCCTGCCTTTTGATGAAACTTGATAGGAAAATCGTTCTTTTCCATCATGCTTCACATAGCGCCATTCTTCTTCCACATTTCATCCCTCTATTCTGTAATCAGTTGCAACGTTTCAATTGCTGACTCAATTTCTGAATATGCATCATCCAAATTTCCAGAAGCTTCCTCTGATTCTTCATATCGGAAAGATTCCTGCAGATTCTCAGGCATATTATCTCGATATTCTTCTTCCTCTTCTTGAATTTCTTCAAGGCGTTCAAGTAACTCTTGCATTTCATTCTGAATTTTTTCGATTTCTCTTTTTCTTCTCAAATTCATTTTTCTTTTTCCCTCCTAAATAACTGCGATCAAATTGCATATCAGCGATATGATCAACGCTAGTAATGATAAGTAACCGATAATCTGTAGTTTGATTACTGTGCGACGTATGTCCTTAACATGACCGATTGCTGCTAGTCCTCTTTTGTTCATGTGTTTCTCCCATCTCGCAGCGCCTATTCTGCTTATTTATTTGTTTGATACTTGCGCATAAATCGTTTGAGTTCTGCAATCTCATAAAACACGTTTCCACCCTCTATAGGTTCGCAACGTTTAAGCCCTAAAGCTTCATATTCACTTAACGTTTTTGCATCTATGCCATCATAAAATTTCAATGCGTTTTTTTGTTTGATGAACCCTGCTGGCGTAGTTTGTTGTTCTTTCATGCTCATGAATCGATTGAACAACTTTTCTACCAAATCCAGTAGCTTGTTTTCGAACCATCTAGAAAATACATTGCTGTCATTCTCGTTCATGTGTTTTCCTCCTTATCAAGTGTTTTTAAAACTGCTTTTATTGGCTCTATTTGTGGTGAAGCACTTCTTTTTCCGTTCATTATGTCCGACATGTACGGTCGAGAAATACCCAATTTCCCAGCTAACCAAGCAGGAGTTTTCCCGTGTTTTGCTAGACTAACCCGAACTTGAATAATAAAATCCTGTGACATTAATCACCCCTCCATTCCTGTTTTGAGATTTATGCTAATAAAGTTAGCTAATTATATTGACAATAATTATCCAATAGTATACTATTTATACATAGCTAAATAAGACAAAAAACAAGCCTGTATTATACATCCAGCAGTTTCCCGACTCTGAAAATGTTTAATTATATTGGTGTCTTTGTTGTCGCTTATTAGCTAACTCAATTAGCTTACGAGATAAATATAATACAACTGTATACTTTTGTCAACGATAAAATATCCAAAAATATACTTTTTGTTTTTTCGTACAGCGGAAAGGCTTGTATCATGCTATTTGACAGAGTAAAAGAACTAGCAAAAAAAAGAGATAAAAGTTTGAAAGATGTTGCTTTAGAACTTGGATTTAGTGAAAATGCGTTGTACAAATGGCAGTCGCAAAGTCCAAAAGCAGAAACATTACAAAAAGTAGCGGATTACTTTGACGTCTCAACCGATTATCTGTTAGGCCGTACCGATAAGAAGCACTATTATGATTTAACTGAAAAAGATGAAAGAGACCTCGAAAAAGAATTACAACAGATGATCGAGGATGTCGGTAGTAACGGTAAAGTTGCATTGTTCTCAAAAGATGATGGCGAACTTGATCCAGAAACACGTGAGCTTTTAATCGGTGCGTTAGAACAGGCATTAAGAATCACAAAGATTGAAGCGAAGAAACGATATACACCTAAAAAATATCGTGGAGAAAGTTATAAAGAAGATAAAGATTAAAATTTTTATCATTGCAATGTAATTGATAATTACATTTTTTCGGTGTAATATTAAAAAAGAGAACAAGCGTTCGTATCATTTACCCCGAAAAGGATGTCGATATCATGGAAATAGAATCGATTGATAAAATTATTGCTAACCTGTTACGTATTTATGAAACAAGAGACCCTTTTAAACTAGCTAAAGAGAAGAACGTCATTGTAATTGAAAAAGATTTAGGCGACATCTACGGCTTTTACACTCGGCTTCGCAATGTAAAAGTGATTTACATTAATTCTAAGCTTAGCTGGCAAGATAAGATACTTGCGTGCGCTCATGAATTAGGACACTCGGTTCTACATCCTGCAGCTAATACACCGCATTTATCAGCAGCATCAATCACATCAGAACTTAAGATAGAAAAAGAAGCTAATTATTTCGCAACACGATTAATTGTTGACGGATCACACGACGATCATGGCATAAACAACACTTACTCTATTTTAAACTATTATGGACTTCCTATTGAGTTTGAAAGGTTTTTGAAAAAAAGCTAACCAGTACCGTAAATACTGATTAGCCTATGCCTCATTTTCGTGAGACTTATTGTAAAAATATTATATCATAGAAATGAGGAAACTATAAAATGAAAAAGGTATATGGTTTAGGTTTACTATTTTCAAGTGTATTTTTACTTGCCGCTTGTGGTGGTGGCGATGAAGAAAAAGAATCTGCAACTTCTTCTAGTTCTTCAACAACACAAGTTAGTAAAAATTCGGAAGTTCAAGAAAGCAGCACAAAGCCTGCTGGTGATTTTGTCGCAACTGCTTCAGATTCTTTCTTTGATGGAACAATGCTTAGAGGGAACTCTTATTCTGTTCGAATTACTGATCATAGAGTTATCCAACCTGGTGAAGCTGGAAACGAGTATGGAGATAGTCCGGTATTAGCCTTTTGGTTCGATACTTTAGTTAATCCAGATTATGACAATTCTAATCCTGTTACTCCAAATAATGCATGGATTTTCAATTTTGAGGCTGTTCAGGACAATGATCCTAATATGGTAAACAAATTGAATGTCGCCTCTTTACCTGACAACCAGTTCTTAGATTCTCAAATGGCAGAAATTAAACCTGGCGGAACAGTTGCTAGTGCCGTTGCCTACACTTTAACTGATACAGAAACACCAGTAACACTGACTGCTAAAGATATGCTTGGCACCGAATATGGAAAAGCCGAATTTCCTGTAAAATAAAAAAACACACTACTCTCCCCTCTGACAAAAGATTGAGTAATGTGAAACAAAAAAACACGCCCATGATGGTGGGCTATTTCTTATACCCATTTTATCAAATTGAAGGGAGTGATGCAACGCTTATATATCCTAACATCTCGCAGCGCCTAACTGACGATGAAAGGAAAATAAAAATGGCGACATTCAAACAATATGAACTTAAAAACGGCACTAAAAAATGGTTATTTAAAACATACCTCGGTACAGACGAAGTGACAGGAAAGCAATTGCAGACAACTAGAAGAAACTTCAACACGAGAAAAGAGGCTGTGCTTGCTGAAAAGCGGCTACAGTATGATGTGATTGAAAACGGATTTAATAAAAAGAAAATTGTTACTTTTGGAGAGTTGTACAATCTTTGGTTGGATCAATACCGACTAAGCGTAAAACCTTCAACAGTTGCAGCAGCAAATAATCACGCCAAAAGACAGATTTTACCTATTTTTAAAGACATTAAACTTAACAAGCTGAGTGTTTCTTTTTGTCAAACAACAGTCAATGAATGGCAATCGAAGTACAAGTCTTATGGCTACCTTAGATTGTTAGTAAATCAAGTGTTGAAATATGGCGTTTCTCTTGAACTAATTGAATCAAATCCGATGGGTAAAACTACTCTTCCAAGAAAGAAAGAATCAGAAAAGAAGATAAATTATTATTCTAAAGAAGAACTTCAAAACTTTTTATTAACTGCAAAAAAATTATCAGATCAAAAAATTTTTATTTTTTTTCGATTAATTGCTTATACCGGTATGCGAAAAAGTGAGGCATTAGCATTGCAATGGAAAGATATTAATTTTGATAAGCAGCTACTCACTATTGGAAAAACACTTTCTGTAGATGAACATGCAAAAGTAATCGTACAGACACCTAAAACAGCTACCTCAGCACGAACAATAAGTTTGGATGACGGAACGGTACAGATTTTAAGAGAATGGCGCAGAGAGCAAAAGAAGCGGTATTTCGTCCATGGTCGTAACACTTCAAATATCGACCAGTTCATTTTCACTACTGCAGACAACAAGATTTTTACCCCATCAATAACACAATGGTGGATAGAAAGCGTGTACAAGAGAACTGATTTAAGAAAAATAACGGTTCACGGATTCCGACACACTCATTGTTCATTACTCTTTGAAAGTGGAGCATCACTACAAGAGGTTCAAGAACGATTAGGACATAGAGATATTAAAACAACCATGAATATCTACACCCATGTAACTGAAAAAACCATCAAAAGAACCGGTGATGTTTTTGCAAACTACATGGAAAGTTAAATGCTTCAAGGTCAATTTCAAGGTCAAAAATAAAAAGCAGGTAACAAGAGGGCTAAAAACACCGCTCTATCAGTGCTTTAGCCCTCTTAATACCATTCTCCTTCTTGTATAAACTCTTTCATTAACACCTGCAAGGTAATTATCGGCAGTTGCTCTAGCAACCCCTTAAGCCGCTTTTTCTTCTCTTCTAGATCAACAACTAAAAGCTGCTTAACCAGCTGAAGCTGTCGCTTCTCTGACAATAGGAAAAAATCATCATAATATTTTCCAAGCCATTCCTGAACCGAAATCATTCCTGCAAAGGTGTCTTCTTGCTTATCTGTTTGGTCAGCCAAAAGCTGCACAAATTCAGAAAATGTGTAGAGCTGATCTGGTGGAACTACAGTAGATTTTCCTAGCAGCTCCAATAAAGCCAGACTGATATTTTCTTCATACACCCTGTCTTTATAATATTTACGCAATTTCTGATAGAATCTTTTCCGTTCTTCTCTATTTTTCCATAAAGACAGCTGATAGTTCTTTTTGAGATACTGAAAAAACTGCCGCTGGAACTCTTTGATACTAGATAATGGTTCATCAAAAGTGTACCAATAGCCGCTGTATTTTTCCAGTGCTTTCATCATTTCCAAATAGCCCAGCTTGATGTTAACGATCGAACGTGCACCATCAAACAGTAACACCGTTCCTAACGACCATGGTGTTTTTAACGAAATACAGCTTTGTCCTTCTGGAAGGATAGTATGCTTTGTTATCCCCGGCCCTTTAACATCCACGATGATGCACTCTGTCGCCCCATTCGCTAGTGCTGCATCCACAGGAATGTTGTTTCGATACCCGCCGTCAACGTAGTATTTCCCCTCGATTTGCGCCGCTGCCATCGCTGGAAAAAAAGAAGCGGAGGCCAATAACCATTGCTTCCACTGGTCATTTTTACAACGATTAAAATGAATGACTCTCTCAGTTACTCCCGGAAGCTCTGTGGTTACCAGATAAAATTGCTGCGTTGCTTGCTCCAGCTTTGTCTGTGAAAAGGTATCATCAAGTAATTGCTGTAACGGTTTCGTTGAAACACCTTTGGATTGGATGGCTGCCACCGTGAAGGACGCCATCTGTCGTAACAGCTCAGGCAATGTGTTCTGCGTATTATCTTTCATAGGAAAAGAAAGAATTTGTCTGGTTTCGATTTTCTCCCACATTTCTTTGGCTCGCTCAAAATCATCTTGTACAATCAAAGCCCCATTCAACGCACCCACGGAAGTTCCTGTAATAATTTGAATAGGTATTCCAACCTCTTTTAGTGCCTGCCAAACACCGATTTGATACGCTCCTCTAGCTCCACCGCCACCTAACACCAATGCTGTATTATAATGAAGCTTCTTACAAGCAGTAGTGTTAGAAAGTTGATAACCTTGCTGAATCAATCGCCTGCTTTCGACTTCGCTCAATGGCCTAGGAAATTGTAAGCAGGCTTCCGATGCAAATACTCTTTTATAGATCAACTCGATCCCATCAAACAATGTCTGCCAGGTACCCATAAACGTCTCAACCGCCAATATATTCAAGATTTGTTTCTCTTTTAGCGTCATAAAAAATAGCGGCTGATTTTTCTTCACTGCTACATAAACCTCTGATTCTTCTTTCAGTTGTATAAGCAGTGCATTTTGTGCCTCTGAATGGGTTTCATAGAATGGTAGAACCAATCGACTTTTTTGAATGAACGGAAAAAAATCATAGTAGTCTGATGGCTGCAGCTTTAGCAATTTCATGTGTCTCACTCTCCTTACTGATGTCATTCTTTTCTAAGCCTAGCCATTGTGCCAATTTTTTCGCTTGAGGCATACTTACTATTCTTCTCTTGATAAATTTTGTCAATTTTTGTTTAGAAGACAACTAAAAAGACTGTTTATTTGGATAGTATCTATAGCTATTTTCATTATAATTCTAAACGTTGGATTCCCTTTGATCTTTTCTGGTACGCTTTAGTTTTTACTCATTATAACAAGAAATATGCAGCTTTTCATTTTTCAGCAGCCTTAATTCTGACAAATAGAAAAAGACACTGGCATCTCTTTCTGCCAATGTCTTCAATCAAAAATCAACTACTACGTACTTAAGATAGTTATTGTTCTGTTTCAATCTTTACAGTCAGTCCGTTAGGGTCCAATAATACGATAGAATGGTCCGTTGTTTGCATAATTTCTACGCCTTCTCTCTCAATATTCTTCTTTAGTTCAGTTAATGCGGCTTGATTGGGTACAAGCAAGGTAAAGAAATCCAAGCCTAAATCCCGATCATCGGGTGCAGGGATATTTTTCCCCGTCCAGACATTGGTCCCGATATGATGGTGATAATCACCGGCAGCGAAAAAGCTGGCTTGATCGCCAAAGTGGTCCTTCAGGCCTAAGCCCAATACCGCTTGGTAAAACTGCTCTGTTTTCAAAAGGTCACTGACTGACAAATGGACATGACCAACAACTGTCCCAGCAGGAAACTTATCCGTCTGTTCGTCCCGGCTTGCCAAAACCCCCTCTACATCCATTTCAACAGTGATGCCAGAAATTCGGCCATCATCCTGAATATTCCATTCACTTCTTGGTTTATCTCGGTAAATCTCGATCCCATTTCCCTCTGGGTCTTCCAAATAGATTGCTTCGCTATACCCATGATTTGATGCACCGATAATCGCAGCTTCTTTTTTCAGCAAAGAAAAAAGCGTATTACCCAAATCCTTACGTGTCGGCAAAAGAAAGGCTGTATGATATAGACCTGTCTTTCTTTTTCTGATAGCTGGCGTTGCGATTTTTCTCAAAAACAACAATTCTGTTCCTGTTTCTTTGTTTCCCAACACTGCCTGCTCTTGAGTGGCTGTGAGTACCTCCAACCCAATTATATTTGTATAAAAATCAACTTGTTTATCTAAATTTGCTACTTTTAGGCCTACCGCCCCAGTATGAGCTGCCTGATTAATAGAAAATGTCTGTGTCTTCATTCGATGTCACTCCTTGCTTGTTTGCTATCTTTACTATATCACTTACTTTTAGTAAGTGAAAGATTTTTGCTTGGCTTGCTGATTTCCTGAAAAAATATTGAACATCGTTAAGCAACACGATACAATCAAAGAGAACGCGTTATCTAATCAAAACACTTATTATTCATTTTTTGAATGAGAAATGACAAGAGTGAGTCCAATCCTGCTATCCATTCCCCAAACCCAACAATTATTGCTTACAAGGAGGACCGCAAATGACAATCAGTTATTTCTGCAACAAAGAGCAGCAACCTGAAGTTAGCGAGCTACCGGAAGTATTAGGTGACACCTTTTCTTTATGGGAAAAAACGGACCACACACTAAAAGCTTTATGTCCGGAAACGACAGGCTATTGGAAATTCCCAACAAAAAAAGCTGGTTGGACTTGGATTGATGCGCATAAAAAGAGGGTTCTGCTTTATAGACAACCCTGTGATAAGCATTTTCGAGCAACCATCGTTTTAGGAGAAACAGCGATCAATATGCTCTTAAACAATGAGTCCATAACGGCAGATTTAAAGCAGAGAGTCGAAGCAACAACCGCTTATACAGAAGGGCGCAGCATTCTGATTGAAGTAAGAACAGAGCAGGATTTAGATGAGTTGATTTTTCTTTTACCTTATAAGTTAAGCTAAAGCATGACAGCAAAATAACTGAGAGAAGGCTGCACTTAATTAGCGCCTTTTCTCAGTTATTGCTGCTTTTTATATTTTATCCTCCGAAAAAGCGACAGCTTTTTCTTTCCCCTGCTGCCCTAGTATTTAATGAAAAAGCAAAATAGCCATCCAGACTAAAAAAATCTCATATAAAAATGAAAAAAACATCCCTCTTTCACTCATTTTCCGATAGAATAGATATGTATATTCGTAAAAAGAAAAACTATCTACAAAATGCTCGACTCCATTTTCTAGTGGATTGGGTGACTATAACCAATCAATTTTGCTCAGATAAAATAAATAACAGTATCCAATTTCTAAAAATTCCCAAAACGACTGGTTATATCAGGTAGATATGAACTATAATGAGATAGTCTATGCATTGACTGATGAGCAGGAAGCAGCCTTGTGCGTTGTTTTTGATGAAGAAAATCGATGCGCACATCCAGAGAAGTATCTGGAAACTAGAGACACTTCCGAACATTCAATAGTATCGGTGAAAATAGCCCGATGACCAATAGTTTAAATTCTATCTAAAAAGGAGTAACTATGCTGAACAAAAACATTCAACGTTTCCTACTACATAGCGTATTATTTTCATTAACTGCTGCTCTTTTCGTTCCGTTTTCTTCCGGTTTTGCTGAAGAAGGAATTTCTACAACAATTTCTGAATCAACCAATGAATCACAGGAAACCGTGCTCCCTCAAACACCAGAGGATATCATGACACTAGCAAGAAATGCCGGCTATACAGTAGAGGAGGCCTATCGTCCCGCTGCTACAATCGTAATTGAAGCCAACTCTGGGCAAGTCATTTGGGAGGATCAAGCGGACCAAGCTTGGTATCCGGCAAGCATTGCCAAGATGATGACAGTTTATCTATTGTTTGATGCTATCAATGAAGGAAAGCTGGCTTTAGATACGCCCGTCATAGCAACTGCTGATGATGAGGCAATTTCCCAAATTTATGAGCTTAGCAATTCGCCAATCGTTGCCGGTGTTACTTACCCTGTTGCTGATTTGCTTTATATGACGACACTTGCTTCATCTAATGCTGCAACCGTCATGTTGGCAAACTTAGTATCTAACAACGATGCTGCTGCCTTCATTGGCATGATGAATAGCAAAGCAGCTCAGCTTGGCATGACCAAAACAACTTTCTACAATCCAAGTGGGGCTGCTGCCAGCGCCTTCAATGGGCATTATGCACCTGCGGGGATTGATCCTGAAGCGGACAATGTCTCAACGGCAAGAGATTTGGCGTTGATGTTCTATCACCTACTAAAAGATCACCCTGATGTGCTGGAGTATACAAATAAATTTCAAGTTACTGTAATGGAAAATACGGAATATGCCACTGTTTTGGAAAATTCAAATCAATCAATTCCCGGAGCTGCCTTTGGCTATGAGGGAGAAGATGGCTTAAAAACAGGGGCCAGTCCGGAGGGAGCTTATAGTTATGCTGCTACCGCGCAACATGGCGATTTCCGACTGATCGAAGTTGTTTTAGGTGTCGGTACTTGGGATGATGGCGGGGGAGAGAGTCAGCGCCATGTTTTCGGAAATGCCTTGTTTGATTACGGTTTTACTAATTTTGAATACAAGAAGCTGTTAGATGCTGGTACTCAGACGATCAATGATAAAGAAATTGATTTAAAACAGGAGTTCTATGGACTGCTACAGAAGGGAACTCAGCCGGAATATATTCTGTCAGATAATCAGCAATTGATTCTATCCAATCAGTTAAATCAGGTTTCGACCAGTATTCCTTCTCCAAGCGTCAAGTATCAAATAGTAGAAAAAGAGGAAATAAAAGAAAAGATATTAGCAAAAACAGCAACTTCATTTCTGGATAACGTCAAACTGGCTTGGAAAGAATACACCATTGCTGCCGTAGCATTCACTCTTTCTATCATTTTGATCATATTCACCAGAATAAGCAGCATCAAACCAGCACGTTCAAGAAGAGGAGCCGCTACCAAAAGGAATCTGGCCTTCATCCTTAGCGTAATCTTTTTATTGACCGCTGTTGCGGTGATATCTGCAACCTTTATCTTAGGTCCCTGGCTGCCATCTTAAGAGTTAAATCAGAAAGTAGGCTGCTTCATACTGTAATAGAAAAAGCGTCTAGGACAAAACAAGGTCCTAGACGCTTCTTGTGTTTGAAACTGAAAAAAAGATTGACGCTTAAACACATCTATTCAACGTTTTTTCCTACATTGATCCTTTGAATACTTCTGCATTCTTGGCAAAATAATCTACACCAGAGTAGATTGTAAAGACTAAACAGGCATATAGCATGATATCTGCCATAGGTAGCCCCATCAGGTTAAATGGAATATTATTGATCAAAAGCAAGATGATTGCGATCATCTGTGTTGCTGTTTTGACTTTCCCCGGCCAAGCCGCTGCCATTACTTCTCCACCTTCAACAAGCAACAGACGAAGTCCGGTAACTGCCAGTTCACGACAGACAATAATTGCTACTACCCAAGCAGGTGTCTTGCCTTGTCCAACCAACATGATAAAAGCTGTCATTACTAGCATTTTATCCGCCAATGGATCAGCAAATTTCCCAAAGTTCGTTACAAGGCCTCGTGCACGGGCAATCTTTCCATCTAACCAGTCAGTAATACTGGCTACTGCAAAAATAATAGCACCCACCAATTGTGTGATTTCAAGCCCTGCATCTCCCACAGTAATTGTTCCCCAATCCATAGGTACGCTAACAACTATGATAAAAATCGGGATCATCAAAATTCTAAGTACAGTCAATTTATTTGGTAAATTCAACTTTCATTCCTCACTTTCCTATCCTATTTTACGTTATTCAACATACACTGTCACGATAAACCCTTCAAAAACAAAAAAACTTATGTGTTGAAAAATGACTACATCAAAAAACGGTTCTATAATATATTGTGTTGGTGGAAAATCCTTAAGGAAAATCTACCAACACTTTTTAAGTGTTTAAACACCAAAAAGGAACAACAAACTGATAAAATGAAATCGACCAAAATCACAAATCATCAGAAAGGTTGTTCCTCTATGGATAAGAATACCAGATTATTGCTTGGACTAACAGATAAACATCTCTCCTTTGGAGAGGATTGGCTTGAATACAGACACCTAAAAGGGGTTGAAGCTCAGGTCATCAAAGCAACACTTACGTATATACCTACACATTGCAAAAACTGTGGGATAAAAAATCAAGGGCAGATCATCAAAAATGGTTACCATCGGACACACACTCAATTACCTGCATTTAATGGTCGTCTGACTTTATTGGAACTGAGACGTTCGCGCTTTCGTTGTCATGAGTGTCACTCAACTTTTCACGCTCAGACAGAGTTAGTTGAAGAACACCATCATTTATCAAAGCAACTCTGTCTCCAAATCATACTTGATTTAAAGAAAAATGTTTCTAGGAAAGAGATTGCCCAAAAACATTTCGTTTCAGACGTGACGGTTCTTCGCTTAATGGAGGAGCTAGCTGCTTCTTATTCTCCAAATTGGCGATTTCTTCCAAAGATTTTATGTATTGATGAATTCCAATCAATGAAATCTTGCGAAGGGGCCATGAGTTTTATTTGTGTTAATGGAGAAACCAACAAGATTCTTGAAGTACTTGAAGACCGTCGACTGACGCACTTAACCCGACACTTTATGCGATACACAAAAGAAGCCCGAGAAAACGTAAAGTACCTAGTCATGGACATGAATGCGAGCTATGATCAATTACTCAAGTCCGTGTTTCCAAATGCCCAACTCGTTACTGACCGATTTCACATTGTCCAACAAATGAATCGAGCATTAAATCAACTACGGATAAAGACAATGAATGCCTTTCGGCATTCCTCACCACAAGAACAGAAGCAATACCGTCGACTCAAACGGTATTGGAAGTTACTTCTAAAAGATTCAGTTGAATTGGATAGTCAACATCGTCCCTATCATTCACTATTCAAACGTCCATTAACTCAGACAGACATTGTCGATGAATTACTTAGCTACGATTCAACCTTGCGTATTGCTTACGATACCATTCAGTTTCTTAAATATGCCTTTACTCATCGCGAAGCTAAGCGTTTCTTTGAAGAACTTGATACACTAGATCCCCGACTGCCTTTCTGGTTCAAAAAGAAGTTGAGATTCTTCAAGAAGCACAAGCAAGGAATTACCAATGCGTTCAGTTTTTCTTTTTCTAATGGGATTACAGAAGGGTTGAATAACAAGATTAAGGTAATCAAACGGATTGCTTATGGCTACCGTAATTTCTATCATTTTCGTTCTCGTATTTATATTATTCAAGGTCTTGTTTTTTCTCAAGATTAAAAGGAGGCTCACAACCAATATCTCTGCAGCTATAAAGGTAAATCGGGAATTAGTAGCTGTTATCCAAGTACATGTACAGCTACTTTGACTCGATTTAGGAATGGAATTGGCGCTTTTTGCCAAGTCGCTTCCGGCCAGCTGCCCAGATAATTGGCAGAGGTCCTCCTATTTCTAAAAAGAACTTGAAACAAAACCAGAATATCTCTGATTTTTATTCCAAGTTCTATGATTTTATTCAGTTTTTTGTCCTACCAACACAAATTGACATAGAACCCAAAAAACTTGGGAGGAATCTGACTCCTCCCAAGCTCTCTTTGCACATGGAAATGGAGAAACGTCGGACCAGAAACGTCTTCCAGCCCAACGTCCTCTATAATCGTCTACTAAACAAGCTATTATTGTTTATAAGCAAGTGTCATTACGATACTGCGTTCCCCAATTCCTGTATCATTTGGATTGAAAATGACCGGCTGACCATTCAGCTTCATATCCATGTATTCAGATGCACCTAATGCAATAGTTACCGCTGTCGTACCGGCTGGTAGTTCAAACTCCTGTGTCTGTCCGGCAGGAACTGTATACTGGAAGACATACGCGCCATTGATGATTACGCCTGCCCATGAGTTAGCCGTGGTTGCTGTAAATGTGAATTTCGCAGGTGCAGCAACATCTGTAGCACTCATATTCACAAGTCTGTTCTCTTCATTGATATAGGCGACTGTAGCCGTTGGTTCCGGCTCTTTACTACTCTCTACAGTTGAACTTTCCATCGTCGAACTTGTTGTTGAAGAGGTGGTACTTGTTTCTGTGGTCGATTCAGAGGAACGCTCGATCGTCACTGTAGATTCGGGCACATCAATGATCGGATTCGCCCGTTGATCCTGCCACATCGCATAAAATACGACAACAACAATTGCCAGACCAAAGAGCGATAGAATAATCGCAGGAAGACTTTTGAACAAACGATTTTCATGCTCTTCTTCATAAATTTGAGTCCGCGATTCTTCTAATGTCTTATACTCTGCTGCCAGGTCAACTTCTTTTGGAAGATCTTTTCCATCAAAATAATTGATAAGCTCTTCTCCATCAAGATTCACTGCACTGGCATATTGACGAATAAATGCACGAACATAAAAAGTGCCAGGCATAGAATCAAAATTATTTTCTTCGATTGCCATCAGGTAACGCTTTTGGATCTTCGTGATCTGTTGCAGCTCGTCCAAGGACATATTCATTTGTAGTCGTGCTTCTCTTAATTTTTTTCCTATATTCACACTGGCCACTTACTCATCTTCTCCAGTCTATCTAAATTCCTCAATACCAGCCCCCGTTAACGGGGATGGTCGCTCCAGTTATATAATCTGCCTGATCGGAAAGCAAAAAGGCTGCGGCTCCGGCTATTTCCTCCGGTCGCGCCATTCTTCCGATTGCCGTCTTTTCTTCTATTTGTCTTTTCTCATTCATTGTCCATTGTTGATTCATCGCGGTCGCTACCGCTCCCGGTGCCACGGTATTCACCGTGATTCCCAAGCTGCCGACCTCTTTGCTGTATGCTCGGACAAACGCTTCTTGTCCACCCTTAACGCCACTGTAAACAGCTTCCATACTGCTGCCATTTTGCCCATAAACAGAACCGATAAAAACGATTCTGCCGTGGCCGCTGCTGCTTAACTTCTGCTGCAGCTCTTGACAAATCAACAAGGGTGTTTTCAAATGAATCTTCAGAAGATTATCTATTTCCACTGCTGTTTGATTTATTAACAAACCATAGCTCGTAAATCCACTAGCAAAAACCACTGCATCGACCTGAAATAATTGGTCGAAAAAAGTTGGAAGCATTGCCTCATCCAACATATCTAAGCATACCATAAAAAAATCTTGCTGAGGATAACATTTTTGAAAGTTTCTTACCAAATTTTCTACTTTTTCGCCATTTTTATGATAATGGCAATACAAGGACCAGCCCTGTGCTGCGAGCAGCTCTGCAATTGCGGTTCCAATCCCTCCGCTTGCCCCGATTATCAATGCCTTTTTCATATTCACTCCTTGATGAGTTGGCTGTGAGCAACAAACAAAAGAGGGACTGCCAGAAATGGAATACTTCAAAAAATAAAATCAAAAATCACAAAAGGGACCTCAGTAAATTTTTGTTAAATCCCAGTTAAAGTTTGAAGAAGCTTCTTCTGGCAGACCATCTGTTCAGATTGAGAATACTGGTTCCATTACTCGGGGGAAATATAAAAACGACTCAAGCCTTCTTTTTTCACAAAAACTTTTGCGACTGCTTTGATGTCTGAAAGTTTAATTTGATCAATAACAGTCAACATATCAAACAATGTCACATCACCAAAAAGAGATTGAGAAAATTGGTTTGCGATATATTCCAAAGAATTCAACGATTGGAAATGCTTGCCAATCATTTTTTTCTTCAATAAATTCAAATTTTCTTCTGTCAATTCGCTGCTTTCTTCATACCCAAGCAAAATCTTTTCGATTTCTTCTGCCAGTTGTTCTGGTTGGTCACTATCTCCACCGAAGTCCGCAAAGTGAAAGCTGCGATCCAAACTAAACTCATAGCTGAAGCTATCATCAAGTAAACCAGCATTATAAAGATTCAGGTAATTCTGAGAAGTACTCCCAAACAGCATTTGTAAAAAGAGACTCATCGCTGTTTTATATTTCAGTAGCGCAGCACCATCTTCCGGTACTTCATCTAAGCCCTTTAATCCAACCAAGACTTTTTTCCGTTGAACAGGCATGGTAATCGAGCTTTCACGCACGATTTCTGCTGCTGTTTCAGAGGGGAAATGACGTTGAATCGGGGTTGCTTGTTCAAAAGTCTTTTGACCTTGGTTGTCACGGATGAACGCCATCATTTCTTCCGGGTCCATTTTTCCAACAACAAATAGCGTCATGTTGCTTGGATGGTAAAATGTATGGTAGCACGTATATAAGTCTTCTGCTGTGATTTGGTCGATGCTTTCTACCGTTCCCGCAATGTCGATATGAAGTGGATGCTTCGGATACAGATTGCCAAGTATCCCAAAAAACAAACGCCAATCAGAATCATCCTGATACATCTGGATTTCCTGACCGATGATCCCTTTTTCTTTCTCTACTGTTTCCTCTGTAAAGTAGGGTGCTTGAACAAAATCCAGCAATGTCTCAAGATTTTTTTCTACCTGATCTGTTGTTGAGAAAAGATAGCTGGTTTTCGTAAAGCTGGTAAACGCATTGGCAGATGCCCCTTGACGGCCAAAGGCCTGAAAGACATCGCCATCCTCTTTTTCAAACATCTTATGCTCAAGGAAATGAGCGATCCCATCCGGCACTCTGGTAAATTCTGAACTGCCCAATGGAACAAATTCATTATCGATTGATCCGTAATTGGTTGTAAACAAGCCATAGGTTTTATGATAATCATTTTTAGGTAGCAGATAAACTGTTAACCCATTGTCCAACACCTCTGTATACAGAGTTTCGTTGATCTGAGGATATACCTTTTTCTCCATTATTCTGCTCCCCCTTCCAAAAAGAAAATCGCCTGCATTTTTATCTGTTCCGCTACTTTTTGGATATCCTGAACGGTAACAGCCTCCATCCGACGAATCCATTCCTCCGGCTCCAGATACGTATCTGGTAGTAGAAATGCCATGTAAGCAGACTCTAACACTGCACCCGCATTATCAAGCGACAACAAATACTGGTTTTTCAACATAGCTTTCGTCTGTTGCAGTTCCTCTTCTGAAACTTTGCCTAAACGGATATTTTCCAATTCCTCTGAGACCAAACGTAAGACCTTTTCACGATTTTTCCCATCGATCCCAGTCTGCACACTCAGCATACCGCGGAACGTATCGACATTACTCGACGCATAATAGGCCAGATTCTCTTTTTCACGGACATTCATGAATAGCTTGGAATGTGGGAAACCGCCGAAAATACCATTAAACAACTGCAAAGCAAAATAAGAGGCTTCTCCATAAAATACATTCGTATCATAGCCGATATTCAGCTTGGACTGGGCCAATTTTTCTCTTTCAGAACGCTCTTTAATGATATTATCAATAGTATGTCTATAGAAAATATCTCCGATCCCTTCTTCACGATCTGTAAATGGCAAGGCAGAGAATAAGGAATGGATCTGTGCTTCCTCCACATCACCCAATACAAAAATATCCACCTGATCCTCTTGAATCATCTGGCGATAATATTCAGCAAGGCTTTCAGCTGTTTCTTTTTCCAAATCTTCCAACGTCCCAAAGCTTGGAATTTTCTGGTCTTCTGAATCATCGAAATAAAGATTTTGCAGAGAAAGTGCGGCGTAAGCTTGCTTGTCCTCACTCACACTACTCAAATAAGCAGCTGTATTCTCTTTTTCTCTATCAAAGGTTTCTTGCTCAAATCGATCGGCAACAATATTCGGATAAAAAAGAACCTCTTTGATGAAGGCAACAGCTTCCTCCAAGACATGGGTATTCTTCAAATACTTATCGTTGACAATACTCATCGATACATTCAACCAATGCTGGTTCCCTTTCTTATTTACATTCAGGCCAAAGCTTGCACCATACAGCTCAGCCAATTTCTCACTCATTTGTGTTTGCGTTGGATAATGAAGACTATTTGTTTCCAACAGACTGGTCAATAATGTTCGTTTGGTAATCGTTTCACGATTTAACAATGTATTGAAACGCATAAAAATACGTATCGTTTTATATTTTTCAGTCGGAAGAACATGCAGATTAACACCTTTTGCTAATTTAACTGACATTTTCTCAGCCCTTTCTTTGTTGTTTTATAGTAATCAATATCCCTCGGGAATTCAATCAACCCAAAGGATTTAAAGACTTTTTTAATATTCAGTAATTCTTTACAATTATAGCATAGCTTTCTGTACTTTTAGACGCTCAAACTTTTTTCGTTTAAAATTATTCTAATTTTGAGTATACTGAATTATATAGAGGAGGGAATCACATGTTCAAAGAATTTAAAGAGTTCATGATGCGAGGAAATGTCCTTGATCTTGCTGTCGGGGTCGTTATAGGTAGCGCGTTTACAGCTATCGTTACAAAGGTTGTCGAAGGGCTGATTACGCCAATTGTCAGTCTAATCGTTGTGTTGACTACTGGAAAAACAAGTGCAGACGATGCGTTCGGCTCGATGGTTTTCAATGTTAGAGGCGTTGATTTTAATGTCGGTTCTGTTATCAGTGCTATTATTACATTTATTATCACTGCTTTCGTTTTGTTCCTGATTGTTAAAGCAGCAAACAAAATGCAGAAGCCTGTGGAAGAAGTCGAAGACGATCCAACAGCAGAAGATTACTTAGCAGAAATTCGTGATCTACTTGCCGAACAAAACGGGAAGAAAAGAATAGACGATTAAAAAAGTGGAAGAAGCTCGATCAGACTTTAAGTGGATGATCTTTGATTGTCTAGCTAGACCTGCACCAATGCTTCCTCCTTTCATTGATACTAAAAAAAGAAACGAGTCCGGGACATAAATAAATTTCCGGACTTTTAGCATGCCTAATTCCGAATAAACGGTGGGTCAGAAGCAACTTCTTCGACAATAAGCCAAAATTTAGCAAAAATTTGTGGAACAATTTTCGTAAATTCCGTCTTATTGCTTGAAGCTAACCGCTTCTGTCCCAACCTCGTTTCTTTCTAATTACACACACAAGGCTGAAAACCGGAGGAGGTTTTCAGCCGTTTAGGAGAAAAATGAAATTGAAGAAAAGTCTTTTATTTGATTCTTATTTTAGTCGCCAATTATGAATAATGTATGACTGAATTATAGTAAAACTGCTACTTTTCTTTTAAAAACTTTCTATACGCTATCTAAATAAGTAGCTTTGATATGCTTATTTTGCACAAAAAAGGCTGTGACATTGGTAAGCTGCAACTCCGGAAAACCGAATAAACGGTGTTTCCGAAGCAGCTTTTTCTGTCACAGCCCTTTCTTTAATCCATATTACAAGTGTAGCCGTAATTATTTAAGAACCTTTTCTTGAATATATGTGATAAAATCCAGATTCTCTTCTTTTGCTTTCACAGCATATTCTTCTATTTCTGCATCAGACATTTCACTTGAATTAATTCCCGCTTCATAGAGCTCTCGTCTTAAAATAGACGCTTCTTTATCAGGTGTTAGTTTTCTAGCATCGTCTACAGTAGAAACTTCAGTTATTGACTCTGTTGTACTTGTCTGTGCTTCACTTGTAGAACTGTCCGAGCGTTGTGTCGTTTGTGAGGTTGTCTCTTTTGTTTTATCTGTACTCTTCTTCTCAGACTTAGTACAACCTGACAATACTCCGACCAGTAAAACAGCGAGAAATAGAGATACTATTTTTCTCATCGTATGTTCCTCCATCTTTCTATATGAGTACGCCTAAATACTACTAGTTACAAGCTATAAACAGCGAACTATTCTTAAGGATATGAATAATTTCTTACGATTCATCTCTTATATCTATTACTGTCTATTTTATAACGAAGTAAGGTCTGCCCTGTGTCCAATCAAGATTGTAGTCTGTAGATGGCGTGTTCCAAAGAGTGCTTGTTGAAACCCAGCCATTATAGAATTGTTTGCCATACGGATCATAAACATTTGTTTTCCCATTCGAGTAATTATGTGCAACAACAGCATGCCCAATCCCTACGTTTACAAACATGATTACTGGATATCCCTTAGCTAAATAATCATTAAGTTCATTTAAGCTATTTATATTACTGATACTTCTTCCATAAGACCTTATCCCACGGAATAGATCCGTTGCAGAAGAGCCGTAGTATTGTTGATTAAAGCCCCCATACTGATAGATTCTGTTTGCCGTATCAACTGGTGACACGTTTATACCATAAGATCCTCTTAACACCATTGCCATGCTCGTTGGTACACATCCGGTTGGTCCGAACTTGTACCTTCCATAAGTAATTCCGCTCCAACTCGGATCTAGTTGTGAATAATAGTGAGGTGGTTTGGATAGACGAATCGCATTATCATCTTGAACCACTTTCTTTTCCAAGGTATATGAAGTGCCACCTAATGCTTTGTTTCCATTGGCATAAACATGTGTAGTGTACTTTCCACCATTTTTAAACTCTTTACTGTCGACAACAACAGTCCATGAACCATCATAGCTCTTACTACCGTTCAGCCATTTGATATCGTCCTGACCATTTGTTTCACTCCACGTTGGGAATTT
Source organism: Enterococcus sp. 9E7_DIV0242 (assembly GCF_002140975.2). Taxonomy (NCBI): domain Bacteria; kingdom Bacillati; phylum Bacillota; class Bacilli; order Lactobacillales; family Enterococcaceae; genus Enterococcus; species Candidatus Enterococcus clewellii. The sequence goes on along the minus strand of NZ_CP147247.1, from coordinate 2,754,807 downwards.
CATAGAAGAAGCAGCAACACTTGAGTTAAAGACTGTCACTCTCGCAGTTGTACTGCTCAAAATCGTCGTACGGACATAATTCGTTTTATTCAGCGCATCCAAACGGAATTTTTGCGCATTTGTCCGATTTAAACTAAACATTTGAACATTCGCACCATTTTTATTTTGTCCGGCCGCCACATCTAAATAGGTACCCAATTTACTTTGGATATAACACAACCCACCACCAGCATCAATGAATCTAAATTTTTGGGCATCGGTATTATTCCATGTATATTGCTGAACATTCGCTTTATTCGCTACGCTTCCATTTGAAACATCAAGGACTTTTCCAGATCTTTCATTAACTAACCTATACCAGCCTGCATCTGCTGAACGAATGACGAACTTTTGTTGGTTTACAGCATTTTCTGTCCACAATTGAATGTTGGCTCCATTTGCAGTACCACCGCCCGTAACATCCAACACTAAGTTGGTGTTTATGTTAGACGATACTAGATAGCGAACACCATCCTGAACAGCCACCGTGCTAGGTCCCTTAGGTGCTTCCAGCTTCCACTTTTGAGCAGCTGTCTGATTTAAGGTGTAGGTTTGAATTTTTGTTCCGTCAGCTGTACCGCCAGCTGCTCTATCAAGAACCGTTCCCAGCTTTGACTGGATATAAACATAGCCACCACCAGCATCAATAAATCTAAATTTCTGTGCATCTGTACCATTTTTTGCGTACTGTTGAATCGCAACACCATTAGCTAAACTTCCAGCTGCTATATCCAACGCTTTTTGGGAGTAATTATTGACAATATAGTACCAGTTATCAGATGTTTTTTCCAAATTAAATTCGTTTGCTTTGTTATATACTGAAGAATACAAGGATACCTTTGCGCCATTATCTTTTGTTAAATGATTGGTAGAAAATACTTTATTTACCCCCGACCCCGTTATCTGATAGGTCCCGGTAGCAATATTCTTCAAAACCGGCTCGGTATTTGTATCCAGACGCCATTTCTGCGCGTTGGTATGATTTAAGGCGTATGTCTGGATTCTTGTTCCAAATCCAGTTCCGCCATTTGTGCAGTCTAGCACTGTTCCCAATTTAGACTGGATATAAACGTAACCATTTCCAGCATCAACAAATTGCCATTTTTGTGCATCCGTATTATTGTGACTATATTGTTGAACAGCTGCTCCATTATTTTTGGAGCCATTTTGAACATCCAGTACTAAACCAGAATTTACATTTTTGATGATAAACCATGTCCCATCCACTGGAACAGCCTCAAACTGGCTGCGGCTATGGTATAGCTGTCTATTCAATTCTACCCGAGCACCACTACTTTTCGAACCATCTGTGACACTCAACATACCGGCTGAATTCCCAGCTGAATAAATATTATATTTCCCTTGTTGAACCGCTTTAGCAGAAAGTACTTCTGCTAAAGCTTTCGCTGGCTCTTGCTCCGCTTCCACTACAGATGCTTCCGTTTCTTCAACGACTGAAGACTCAGTTACCTCAGCTTGACTTTCTTGTACCTGATTTTCCTGTTCTGAAGATGCTGTTTCTACTCCCTCATCCGTTGCTGATACTTCTGTCTCTTCTTCTACAGAAGAGCCCACCGTTTCTTGGGTCTTATTCGTATCCTCATTTACTTGTTGAACAACAGGGGGTTCTTGCTCATCGCCTATCCCATATGCAATCATTGGACTGACATAATTAACCAACAAGGTTGTACTTAGAAACACATACATTAACTTTTTTTTCACCTAAAGACACCCTAACCTTTCACTAAATTTCATAAAGAAACACTTCTTTCTCCTTATGCTTCAATAATACCGACTCCCTTTCCAGATTGCAACAACGTAAGACAGAGATAACGAAAACGGATTCATTTATTAGAATTTTTTTCATTTTCCCTTAAAAAAGATATACATTCAAACTTTCAATTTTATTAACTCTCTCAAAAGAAAATAATAGCAAACACAAAGAACTATTTATAAAACATTTTTCAGAATATTCCAAAATAACGCATACATCTCTTTTTTAATCTTTTTTTAATGTTGTCTTTCTGTTATAATGGTCTTCACATTTACTATTGCTTGATTAAAAGCATAGAAGGTATCGAACCTTCCAAATGTAGAAATCATGAAATTAAAGGAGAGTAACGTATGAAAACAGTGTACAATTTTTCTGCAGGCCCGGCCATCTTACCAAAAAGTGTTTTGGAGAAAGCTCAGTCGGAATTAGTGAATTACCAAAACAGCGGTATGTCCGTAATGGAGTTGAGCCATCGTTCCTCCTTATTTGAAACAATTATCCAACAAGCTGAATCCCTGTTGAGAGAATTGATGACTATTCCTGATAACTACAAGGTGCTATTTCTTCAAGGCGGTGCAAGTCTTCAATTCACGATGATTCCACTGAACCTGGCTCAAAATAAAAAAGCCCTTTATGTAAATACAGGTTCATGGTCTAAAAAAGCAATTAGCGAAGCGAAAAAAATCGATAATGTCGAAGTAGAAGTAATTGCTTCAAGTGAAGACAAGAATTTCACGTATATCCCTGAAATTAAAAAAGAGGCTATTCCACAGGATGCAGCCTATGTCCATATCACAACAAACAACACAATAGAAGGAACGACTATATTTGATCTACCAGACACAGGAGATGTCCCTCTGGTAGCAGACATGTCTTCCAATATTTTATCTGTTAATTACAATGTCGCTGATTTCGGTCTCATTTATGCCGGGGCACAAAAAAATATCGGACCGGCAGGACTAACGGTTGTCATCGTTCGTGACGATTTGATCGGCCAAACAGATGTTTTAAGTGCTATGCTAGATTACGATATTCAAGCGAAAAATGATTCTTTATATAATACACCGCCAACCTTTGCGATTTACATGGCGAAGCTGGTTTTCGAATGGATCAAGGAACTGGGCGGCGTTACTCAAATGGAAAAATTGAATACAGAAAAAGCGCAACTTCTATATGATGAGATCGAGCAATCGGCATTGTTCTCTTCGCCTGTAGATCCTAAATTCCGTTCAATCAACAATATTCCTTTTGTGACCGGAAGTGAGGAATTGGATAAAAAATTCAATCAAGAAGCACTTAGTGAAGGCTTTGAGAATCTAAAAGGCCACCGTTCTGTTGGTGGTATGCGTGCTAGCCTATACAACGCCTTTCCTAAAGAAGGCGTCGAAGCTCTTGTTACATTTATGAAAAAATTTGAAGCAGAAAATGGAGGAAACAACTAATATGTTCGATATCAAAACATTCAACGCTATTGCTCCTGAAGGTCTCGCACGATTCAATACGCCGGAATTCTCTGTCGATCAAACAGAAACACCAGCTGGTATTGTCTTACGTAGTGAAAAACTTCATTCGTATGATTTTCCATCTTCTGTTCTCGGTGTTGCACGAGCCGGTGCCGGAACGAATAATATCCCTGTGCAGAAGTGTACAGAAAATGGCATTGTTGTTTTCAACACACCAGGTGCGAATGCCAACGCAGTAAAAGAACTCGTTGTCGCTTGCCTCCTGCTTTCTGTTCGTCCTGTTCTAAAAGGCGCAAATTGGGTACAAACCTTGTCCGGTCCTGATATCGAAAGTCAAGCAGAGGCGGAAAAGAAACAATTCGCCGGCACTGAGTTGGAAGGCAAGCGTCTGGGCGTCATCGGACTAGGTGCGATCGGAGCCATGGTCGCCAATGATGCCTACCGCCTGGGTATGGACGTCACCGGGTATGATCCATTTGTTTCAGTTGATACGGCCTGGAGTATCTCTCGTCGGGTAAAACGAGCGCAAAGTATGGATGAAATCTTTACCAATTGTGACTTCATCACTGTTCATGTACCACTGACAGAAAATACCCACCATCTGATTGGAAAAGACGAGTTGGCAAAAATGAAAGAAACAGCTGTATTGTTGAATTTCGCACGAGGCGAATTAGTCGATACAGATGCGGTCGTCGAAGCGGTCAATCAGGGGGCAATCGGCAACTTTGTTACAGATTTCGCCGATGAGCGCTTACTGCACAACGAAAAGATCATGGTACTACCGCACTTAGGGGCTTCTACGGAAGAAGCAGAGATCAACTGTGCAAAAATGGCAGCTCGCACCTTGAAAAAATTCTTGGAAACAGGAAATATCAAGCGCTCTGTCAATTTTCCAACAGTAGAAATGGCTTTTAATTCGCCACATCGCTTCACGATCATTCATAAAAATGTACCAAACATGCTAGGACAAATTTCTACAGGCATCGCTGACTTAGGCATCAATATCGATACCATGATCAACAGAAGTCGTGATGACTATGCCTATACATTAGTTGATATTGCTGAAACAGATGAACAAAAAATTGCGGATGTTGCGGAAAAAATCCAACAATCTGAGAATATCATTAAAGTACGTACAATCAAAAACAACGAGGCGGTGAGCTATTAATGGTTCAGATTCATCCATTTAAGGCTATCCGACCGACAGATACGCTGAGTGAGAAGATCGCAACATTACCTTATGACGTGCTGAACTCTGCAGAAGCACGGGAGCTTGGAAAAAACAATCCTTACTCGTATCTTCATATAGATAAAGCGGAAATCGACTTGGCGGAAAGCTTATCGCCTTACGACGATCAGGTGTACGCACAAGCAGCAGAAAATCTGAAAGATTTTCTACAAAAGCAATGGCTGATCCAAGAGGGAGCGCCGGCACTTTATCTTTATGAGCTGACGATGAACGGCCGAGCGCAAACGGGCCTTGTAACGTGTACCTCAATTGAAAACTATACAGATGGTAAAATCAAAAAGCATGAATTCACACGACCGGAAAAAGAAGTGGATCGAATTCGGCACATTGAAGCCTGTGATGCCAATACCAGCCCGATTTTCCTGACCTATCGCGCGCAAAGCGATATCCAGCAAATCATGGACACTTGGAAACAAGAGCATGCGCCGGTGTATGATTTTGTCAGCTTCCACGAAGTGGCTCATAAAGTATGGGTCATTGATGATGAGGCATTGATTCAAAAATTAGTAAAAACCTTTGATTCCGAGGTTCCAGCCCTTTATATTGCTGACGGTCACCATCGAACAGAATCAGCTGTAAAAGTTGGTCAGAAATTCAAGGCAGCTCATCCTACAATTGGTGATACAGAAGAGGTCAACTTTTTCCTTTCTGTCATCTTTCCAAAAGAAGAGCTGGAAATCCTTGATTATAATCGCGTTGTGAATGTTCCGATTCCAGATGATTTCTTTGAACAGCTGGAAGAGAACTTCACATTTGTTGAAACAAACAAAGGAAAGCCGACACAGCCGAAAAGCTTTGGATTGTATCTAAATAGCAAATGGTACACACTGACAGCTAAAGAACATATGCTGTCAGATGATCCTGTAGCTGGCTTGGATGTTTCGCTTTTACAAAACCATGTGTTTGCTGAAATCTTCGACATTCAGGATGTTCGAACTGATAAGCGCATTGATTTTGTTGGTGGAATCCGTGGCATGGCTGAACTGGAAAAACTAGTCAACAGCGGACAATGGACGGCAGCTTTTGCGGTTTATCCAACAACCATGGATGATCTACTAAATGTAGCAGATGCTGGAAAAATCATGCCGCCAAAATCAACCTGGTTTGAACCAAAACTTCTCAGTGGATTATTTTTACACGATTTAGAGACAAACTCACAATAAAGAAGTAAAATAGAAGAACAATCCAGAGAGCTGGGAACTATGTCAATCCATAGTCCCGGCTTTCTTAGAACCTAAAAAATAAGTAACCCACGAAGTAAGATTGAAAGACAAGTAGTTGTTTCAAGAAGCTTCTGTTCTGACCCCTATGAATGAGTAGCTAGACATTGCCAACTCTTTCGACTGGGCATTTCAACTGCAACATGGACGGAAACTCACTTCTGTTACAGGTTTATTTATCAGGGAACAAGCGGAGGGATATTATGCGGAAACAGTTAGAAAAAGCAACACGGATCGTCATTAAGGTTGGTACCAGTACATTGATTTACCCAAATGGCAACATCAACCTGAAGGCAATCGATCAGCTGGCATTTACTTTGACTGATCTAAAAAATCAAGGAAAAGAAATCATTCTTGTCTCATCCGGAGCCATTGGCGTCGGCTTAAACAAGCTGAATCTGGATCAGCGACCCCCGACCATCCCCGAACAGCAGGCCGTTGCTGCTGTTGGTCAGACTGAATTGATGAACATCTACAATCAGCGTTTTTCAGTCTATAGCCAACAGATTGGTCAGCTGCTGTTAACCAGAGATGTCATTGAGTTTCCTGAAAGTCGCCGAAATGTTGTCAATACGATGGAACAGCTGCTGCAGATGGGAATCATTCCCATCATCAATGAAAATGATACAGTCGCAATTGACGAACTGGATCACCTGACAAAATTTGGCGATAACGATCAGCTGTCAGCAATCGTTACTCAACTGATCAATGCAGACGCGTTGGTTATGCTCTCTGATATAGATGGCTTCTTTTCGGATAATCCGATCACCAATAAAGAGGCTGCTTTATATTCGGAGATTCATCAGATCGACGAAACTCTTTTACAGCAAGCTGGTGGAAAGGGCAGTCGCTTTGGCACAGGTGGTATGTATAGTAAATTGAGAGCTGCTGAGCGCGTGTTGGCACACAACAGTATGATGGTATTGGCGAATGGCAAAGAGCCCCAGATCATTTTTGATATTCTGGCAGGGAAAACGATCGGTACCCTCTTTATCGAGGGGCCATTGACCTAGAAATCGACTACTTTGTCACCTATCAAACAAAAAAAGTTTGATTAATTTTTATAGCATGAAAGGAGCAAGAAACATGACTGATTTAATACAGCTGGGGAAACAGGCAAAAGCCGCCTCATTCACCCTTGGATTGATGGATACAAAAACAAAGAATGGACTGCTGGTCTATATGGCTGAACAGCTTGAAGCGCATACTGTGGAAATTCTGAAAGCCAACCAAAAAGACCTGGCTGCCGCTTCTGACCACGGCATTTCAGAAACCATGCTCGATCGCTTGCGTCTGACAGAGGAGCGTATACTTGCCATGGCTGACGGCATTCGGCAAGTAGCGGCATTGGATGATCCAATCGGTGAAGTCGAAAAAATGTGGAAAAACGAAGATGGATTGATGATTGGGAAGCAACGTGTTCCATTAGGAGTAATTGGGATCATCTATGAATCTCGACCAAACGTAACAACAGATGCTGCCAGTCTTTGCTTCAAATCTGGGAACGCAGTGATTTTGAGAGGTGGAAAAGAGGCCTTTCATTCCAATCAGGTACTCGTTTCTGTCTTACAAAAAGCGTTGGAAGAAAAAGGCCACTCTCCATTTGCCATCCAATTTGTTAATGACACCTCCAGAGAAACGGCACAAAAGCTGATGACTTTGAATGGTTACCTGGATGTATTGATTCCCCGTGGAGGTGCGAATCTGATCAAAACAGTCTTAAACACAGCAACGGTTCCGGTAATCGAAACTGGAACAGGGAACTGTCATGTTTACATCGATAAGGATGCGCAACTGAAAATGGCAACAGATATTATTGTCAACGCAAAATGTCAGCGTCCCTCCGTCTGCAACTCCGCTGAAACCTTACTTATCCACAGAGATGTTGCAGAAGAATTTTTACCAGTGATTGAACAGGCATTAAAGGAGTACAACGTCGAATTACGAGCAGACGAACAAGCTTTAGCCATTTTCCAAGATGCAATTCCTGCGGTTGAATCCGATTGGGAAACTGAATTTCTGGATTATATATTGGCTGTTAAAGTCGTGGATTCCTTAGATGAAGCCATTACTCACATTAACACATATAATACCAAGCACTCTGAAAGCATCATCAGCGATAATTATTTTGCGACGCAGCAATTTTTGCAACAAGTAGATGCAGCTGCCGTCTATGCCAATGCTTCGACACGCTTTACAGACGGTTTCGTCTTTGGCTTTGGTGCAGAAATCGGTATCAGTACACAAAAACTACATGCCAGAGGGCCCATGGGCTTAGCTGAGCTGACCTCGACAAAATACATTGTCTATGGTGACGGTCAGTATCGACAGTAGAAAAGAGGCTATTCTATGAAATATGATGGACATACACATACTGAATATTGTCCACACGGGACCGTGGAAGACACAGAGCTTCTCATTCAAAAAGCGATTCAGTTAGGATTCAACGAATATAGCATCACCGAGCATGCACCGTTACCCCCTGCAATCAAGGATATCGCGGCTGGGGATCTGGACATGTGGACAACTGCTTCTATGGCGTTAAACGATGTGGATAACTATTTCAAACGAATGACTATTCTACGAAAAAAATATGCTTCGGATATAGTTATCCACATTGGCTTTGAGGTTGATTACTTCCCTGAATTTGAAGGTTGGACAACCGATTTTCTGAATGAATATGGTCCTCTAACCGACGATGGTGTTCTATCTGTTCACTTTCTTCCGGGGCAAGATGGCCTACGAGGAATCGACTATTCTTTTGAGGAATATCGAGATGGAATCACCGTGCCCTCAGGTTCGTTTCAAAACGCTCAAAACCTATACTATCAAAGGGTTTTACAGTCTTTAAACGCTGACCTTGGTCGCTGGAAGCCGACACGCTTGGGGCACATTTCTCTGTGTCAGAAATTCGAACGATTTTTTGAAGAACCCACAGATTATTCGCCAAAAACGGTGGCTCTGATTGATGAGTTATTACAGCAAGTGAAAGAACGAAACTATCAGCTTGATTTAAACACTGCCGGCTTCCGAAAAAAAGGTTATGCACAGAGTTATCCACAGCCTTGGATTTTAGAAAAATCCCGTCATTTAGGGATTCCTTTAATCTATGGTTCTGACAGCCATTCTCTCGCTGATATTGGCTCAGATTACGAAAAAGTCGAACAATGGTTAAAATAAGTTATACACATGTGGAAAAGAAATTGTGCCAGACATGCTAAGTTCTGAGAAAAAAGCGGACCATCTAAAAATATTTACTCATATTTTTAGATGGTCCGCTTTATTGCTTGAAGCTGAGCGCGTTTGTCACAACCTCGTTATTCTTACAACGTAATCCAATATCGTTGAACCGTTTCTCCATCTGTTTCATCCACAAGCTCATTCTCCAATTTGCCGCCATTAAACTGAATGACTTTTGCAGAAGCCGGATTGGTTTTAACGCAGGTAACAAGCACTTTTTTCAGCTCAATCGTACGGCAATAATCTAATGCTACTCGCAGCATTTCTTTAGCATATCCCTGATTCCACTCACTTCTTCGCACGCAATAACCGATATGCCCACCAAATTTTAAAAGGTAATCATTTAATGTATGACGAACATCGATCATCCCTACCAGCCGATTATCGGAGGAACGAACAGCCAAAAATTCCGTTGCTACAACCAAGCCTTCAGTCACTGTTTCCTCACGACTATTCCTGTCAATGAATGCCAACCATTCCGAAACCTGTTCATACTCTCTTAAAAAGGACGTCCCATCCATGCTATCTCCATTTTCTAAAAATTCATTTCTGTACGCAATTATTTGTTCCTCATAAGTAATCGTAGGAACCACTAGCTTGATCTCTCCCATCTCTTCACTCCCATTCAAAAGCCATTTTGACTTTTTTCACAATAGTATAGCATAAGCGCTTCTCAAAAATCAGTACATCCTTCCATTATTGTTCCTTTTCATTTCCTTCAACCTGAATCATCATTTTCATAATGAAATCATCAAAATTTTCAGCAACTAACTCATTTTGAATGAAATCTATATACAACGTATTGGTCATAGAAAATCCATGGTTTCTAGCATATTCAATCAACTTCTCATGCCCAATCTGATATTCCGCATGTCCCCGAACATAGTACTCTAAATACCGACCTTTTGGACGGACTGCAACTGATTCGGGTACTTTAACATAGTACCGAGTGGCAGACTTTTCTACTATATAGGTCTCATCCATGAAAATCGCCATTCCGGATGGATACGGAAATTCATAGCCGGCCGCACTGCATTGCTGATACAACTCACTTAACGATACAGACACTCGAGAATTTACGCTGTGATAGCTTTTGTCACTGAAAAATAACGGCACTTCTTCATGGTATGTCAATGCAATCGAATCTGAATCAACATGCTCCGTTTCCTTCAGTGATTGAATCTGAAGATCCACCATCTTTTCCATTCGATTGTAATACAGCTGCTTCTGTCTGATTTTTTCTTTCTGGTTCTGAATCAATGCAATAATCTGATCTGCTGATTGCAGTTGACTGTACTCTTTGATTTCCTCTAAAGACATCCCGATATCTTTGAAAAAAATAATCATATTTATCGCATAAAGTTGATGGTAGTGGTAATAACGATACCCCTTATCACTGACTTTTCGCGGCTTCAAAAGATCGATTTGATCATAGTAAATCAGTGTTTTTCTTTTTATCCCAGACAGCGCTGCAAATTCGCTGATGGATAGGTAATCTGCTTTGTCATTCATCCCATGACCCTCCGCTTCTTTTTTTATAGTGTTATAAATCAATTGACTGTCCAGTTACTAGACAGTTTACACTAAAACTAATGAAAGAGATATCGCTAGAAAATTATATGAGAGACAACCAATACCCCTCACGTATTTTGAAGATGCGTCTCTCTTTTTCAACAAGACAAAATCAAACCTACTACTCTAGAAAAGGAGATAACAATCATGACTACGTGTAAATCATCAAAAACTACCTCTTTATTTACAACTGCAACATTAAACGATTCACCCGTATTTGAGCTGGTTTCAGCGTATTACAAAGAGAGCCGGCTCTTTCGTTCAGATTTCTATTTCGAGGAAGCGTTCTATGATTTTTTGACTACTGCAAGTGAGGCAACTTCTACACTTTCTGAACGTCAATTTCCCATTATCCATCTGTTTTTTGAAGCGGAATATTTATTTACCCAACAAATTGTATATATCATTGGGACATACTCTGACAGACCACTTACTACACATGATTTTCTACAGCTCCTAGAGATCATCATTTACTCAAATTGGCAATTTCCTTACGTGAATCGTTTTGTTGATGCATTGGATTACTTAGCAAAAATTATCGGACAGCAGTTAAAAACATCGCCAGCTTCGTTGAAAAAGACGCAGCCCAGTTTTTTCCGCCATATCCAATTTCTTGCCTTTCGACTTGTCCAAAACGAGAACACCTCTTCTGGAAATAATGAGCTCTATGATTTTGTTCAAAAAAAATATCCCCTTGCTTTTGAACATGCGGATAAACTACGCACTATCATCAAGCGCGCCTTTGACATTCAACTATCTGAAAGTGAGGTCGTCTTTTTAACCTTGCATATCAAACGAGCTTTAGCAAACCAAGTAGATAAATAGAAATCTTGGAGACTGTGACTCAATATGTCTTAGTTCCTTATATCCAAATGAACGGTGGTCCCAAAGCAGTTTAGCGTTTAAAGCTACGTGCGTTGGGGACACCCTTCTTTTTTTGCTTACTTACTCAAACATGACCTTACACATAATTCTTTGTAAATACCCAAATTTCATGAATATTTTATGAAATTTTCCTTCTATTGGCTATATTTTATTTGAATATGCTAAACTAAGTACTATATGAATTTTACTAAATGACTCATTATTTAAAGGGCTTCTATTAACAGTCGTAGCAACAGATAGAAACCAGTTGTTTCTCCTTTATTTAGTACTAGTCGTATACGAATATTAATTGGGTTGTGAGGTCTCTAAATGAAAAATAAACTACAACGATTTATCAAGGAAAACTGGCCATATATGGCTGCTAGCTTCTTTATTCCTTTTTTCATAATGGCTATAGTTTACCTAAGTATTGGCATTTATCCTGGAAGCAGCCGTAGTGTATTAGCCAGTGATGCTTTTTCACAATTTTCGAATTTTCACGCCAGCTTCAATAACGTTCTACATGGCAAACAAAGTATTTTCTATACATGGAATGCTTCTCTGGGGCTTAACTATCTATCTATGATTTCTTATTACTTGGGTGGTCTATTTACACCGATCGTCTTTTTCTTTAGTAATCAGAATATGCCGGATGCTCTATATCTAATCACGTTACTAAAAATCGGGTCAGCAGGACTATCTTTCTGGTTCCTTGCCTCCCATACATTCAAAATCAATAAGTGGGCTCACGTCACACTTAGCGTTCCCTACGCCTTGATGTCCTTTGCAACTGCACACTCCGAACTCATTATGTGGTTAGATGCGTTCGTCTACCTGCCGTTAGTCATCTGGGGGATTCATCGATTAATGGATGAAAGAAAGCCAATCTTGCTATTCGTCAGTTATTTACTGCTGTTTATCGCAAACTTTTACATGGGCTTTATGATCGGTATTTTTTCCGTTCTTTATTTTATTGCTCGTCTATTGACAAATTGGAAGCAGTACAAAAAAACGATTCTACCTTATGGCATTACCTCGCTTCTTGCTGGTGGTGCGTCAATGATTATTATCCTACCAACATTGTTTGACCTGCTGTCTAATGGGGAGACCTTGTCGGAAGTGACCAAATTCAAAACAGAGGCAACTGCATTTTGGGATATTGTAATGAAAAATATGATTGGGGTCTATGATACGACCAAATATGGCTCGATCCCATTTATTTATGTCGGATTACTACCTTTGATTTTCGCTGTTTTCTACTTTACAACACGGCAAATCCCATTGAAGAACAAGCTGCTCTTCGGTAGTCTCTTTGCAATTTTGATCGCCAGCTTCTACATTGCACCCTTGAATCTATTTTGGCATGGGATGCACGCACCAAATATGTTTTTGTTCCGTTATAGCTTTTTATTTTCATTTCTGGTCGTTTTATTGGCCGGATATGGCTGGGAGAAGTTCAAGAGTGATGATCTGGGCATCCTTTCCGGAACAACGATCCTACTCATTGCCTTTCTTGCTTTAGCAGAAGGATCAAAACCAACTGGAAGCTACGACTATATCTCAATCACTACTTTCGTCATCACAGTGCTGTTCCTGCTTTTGTACCTTGCCGGAATCGCCTTTTATCAGCTGAAAAAAGTACCTGGACGTTACCTGACGACCCTATTACTGGTGCTGGTTATTGCAGAAGCAACAATCAATACCAGCGCCATGGTCAATGGGATTTTAGATGACTGGAACTATGCATCGCGAAGCTTATATAGCGAACCTTATCCAGCTATAAAGAAGCTCGTGGATCAAACAAAGACAGAGAACGATACCTTTTATCGTTTGGAAAATTTAAACCCGGTGTCTTCAAATGACAGTATCAATTACGGATATAGCGGCATCAGTCTATTTTCTTCGATTCGAAATCGAAATTCCTCTGCTTATCTGGATTCGTTAGGCTTCCGTTCCAGAGGAACCAGCTTGAATATTCGCTATCCGAATAATACCCTATTGATGGATGCATTGATGGGCATCAAGTATAATCTTGCTGAAAATGATCCTCTAAAATATGGGTTTTCTCAAACTGGAGAATCAGGAAAGCTATCCTTATATGAAAACAGCAATGCATTACCACTAGGCTTTCTGACCGATGCGGATATTTATGGAATCGAGCAGCCTGAAAATGACAATCTGGGTAGCCAGACAGAACTATTTAACCATCTGGCACAGCAAGAACAAACCTATTTTACCTTCTATTCTCCAACGCTTATCAACCAGCAAAACGTCAAGATCGAAGAGAGCACAAATTCTGTGACCTATCGAGAAGTACAAGGTGAGGTTGCGAAGGAACTGACTTGGAATGTAACTGTTCCTGCCCATACACAGGCTTATCTCAGCCTATTTCCAACAGATTTCGGTCAGTTAGAAAGTTCCAGTGCAACTGTGACAGTAGACGGTGTCAGTCAAAAATCACAGATCAATATCACTGGCCAATACTACAATATCGGCTATTATGAAGAGCCCACAACGGTTACTTTCTCTGTTAGCTTCTATGGAACTGAAGCAGTCAGTTTTATGGAGCCTAAAGTGGTTGGGCTTGATACACAAGCCTTTGAATCAGCTGTTACTGCTATTCAAAGTAATGGCGTTGAGCTGACTACCTCTGGAAGAAAAGCAACTGGTACAGTCAATACCGCTAAGGAACAGATCGTTCTTACAACGATTCCTTACGATAAGGGCTGGTCTGCTTACGTTGACGGAAAGAAAGTCGCTATTACAGCATTTAAGGATGCTTTCGTCAGCTTCCCTGTCAGCGAAGGCAAACATGAAATCAAGTTAGTGTACCTCCCAGAAGGCTTTGCGATCGGCGCAACACTCTTCGTACTTTGTATAGGCGGCTTTGTCCTGTTTGTGAAGGTTACAGGTAAGACGCAGAAGAAAAAGACCAAGAATAGAAAACGTCGGAAACGACTACCTGCACAGTAAAAAAGCTTTCACAAAAGCGTCCTTATTCACTACATAAGATTAGTGATTAGGACGTTTTTTTGCATTGACTGGGGATAACTTGATAAAAGAAACACACCGCTCACGTCTTACTAAAAATATATAAAAAAATACGCCGATCCATTTTGCTTTATTCCACAAAATCAATCGGCACGCTCTTCCTCTATTCAGTTGTAATGAACGACTATTTTTACCAAATTATTTACAACTGTCTCATTGGCTGTTAACTAAATCTGTGCTATCTTTAGCTTAAAGAGACAGATAGCCTTTTGTCCACTCGGAAATCCAACTAGAGGAGGAAGTATTATGGCAAATGAAGACCAAAAAGATTTTAACGCCATGTTGTCAGACCCAAAAGATATGCCGAAGACCAAAATCATTACTGACCAAAAAGCCATTGAAAAATATGGTGGTAAGAGAATGTATTTTGCTCCACCGCTTGCTTATGATGAACTGATGAAGCAAGTCCCCAAAGGAAAAGTTGTCACCACACCAGTTATTCGAGCGTATCTGGCAAAGCAAAATCATGCAGACTTTACTGAGCCGATAACCGCAGGTGCTTTCATATCGATTGCCGCTTGGGCCAGTAGTCAGCGTGATACTGAATTGACCCCGTTTTGGCGTACACTGAAAGCACATGGTGAGCTTCAGCCGAAATTCCCTGGAGGTGTTGAGTACCAAAAGGAACAGCTTGAAAAAGAAGGACACACCATTATTCAGCGCGGACGAAAAAACATCCGGTACTATGTAAAAGATTTTGACTCAGTCCTGTTCGATTTCACCACATGAAGCCCTTGAACTGCCAGTCACTTTTAACGTAAGTGATTTATTTAACAAGACGAAAAAAATGTCAAAAACCAAAAATTTGTCTCACTCTATTGAAAGGTAATTTCAGGAAATTTTCTGTTATACTGACTTTAGTGGAAAGACGAGCGTAGTAAACTTCTTTCTAACTATCTCCCCTTGAACACCTTCTAAACTTCGGTTAAGAAGGTGTTCTCCCTTTTTTATGCCCTCATTTTCTCTTCTTCTAAAAAATACTTATTTACGTTTCCGATGCTTTCGCCAGATATCGTAAATCAGAAAGAGGATCGCGAAAAACGCAATCGCGTAACCCAGAATGCCTAATATCGAAACAAATTGCCCGGTAAGCCCATCATGAAACTCGACCAACAACGATGAACCAATGATTAACGCTGATAAAATCAACCCAATAACCAGTCGATTGACCATTCCCTCGATCCGACTTAATAGCTCATCCTGCCTTTTTAGTTCAACATTGACCTTAGATTTTCCTTTAGCTAAATCATCCAGTACATCCAACGCTCTGCTAGGAATTTGAGGTGCTGCCTTCGCTGAATAAAGCATATCTAATGCTGCCCGCTTCAACTCCATTGACCAATCAATTTTCTCTGTAAAATATTTCTGAGCAAAGGGTGCCGAAATTTCGACTAGTGAAATATCTGGGTCTAGCTCTCGAATCATCCCTTCAAACGTTACCACAGCCTTGATCAACATCGTCACTTCCTGAGGTACCTGCAAATTGTTCTCATGGCAAATGCCGATAATCTGTAAAAATAAGGTTTGGAGATTTAAGTCACCGATACTTACTCCATAATTTCGATCTAGCAAGGACCCAAGCTGCTCATGAAAATGCTCTTCATCCATCGGACCGATTTGTCGGCAAATCTGTAGAATCGCTCGCCCGGTAGCCTTGGAGTTATTTCGATAAAGACTGTCCATAACAGCTGTCAGCTTTTTGATCATTCCTTCGCTTAATTGACCCATCATACCGAAATCAAGATAGATTAAACGGTAGGGTAGTAGCGGTGCTTCCTCACGATAAAGGAAATCCAAGCCGCCTTGCTCAAAATCCTTATGAAGATGCCGCTCCTTCGTCGTTTTTGTCTCCTGATTTGCTTTCTCAATTTTTTGAACAAAAATATTCCCCGGATGCGGATCTGCGTGGAAAAAACCATCTTCAAATACTTGTTTGATAAAATTACGAACCAGTGTATCGCCAAACTCTTTTCGTAATGTTGGATGTTCCCCCGTTGATAGAGGCTCTTTAAAAAAGGTTCGAATGCTCGTTCCCTGAACAAACGCCATAACTAGCACTTTCGGCGTACTATATTCCAAATATATTTTGGGAACTTTGATCATATCCCACCCGTCATTCAGCTTAAAGAAACGCTCGCCATTTGCAGCTTCCTGTAGCGCATCCAACTCTTTTTGCAGCGACTCCTTAATCTCTAAAAAGATATCCTTCAAATCAATCACCTTTGATTCAGGAATATACTTAATAAGAGGCAACGCTCGCTCCAGTAACGATAAATCCAGCATAATCTCTTCGCGTATCCCAACATGCTGAACTTTGACTGCAACCACTTCGTCTGTCTGCAATGTTGCTCGATGAATCTGTCCCATCGAAGCCGATGCTAACGGTGTTTCATCAAAGGAAGAGAACAACGCTGTCAACGGTTTTCCCGTTTCCTCCTCAATGATTTTTTTTACTTCTGAGTAATCATCTGTTTTCACATTATCTTGCAGTTTTTTCAGTTCCTCTATATAAGCAGGGGGTAAAATATCTGTTCGAACAGAAAGCATCTGTCCAATTTTGATAAATGTGGGCCCTAATTCTTCAAATGCCTGTCTGACCTCTTCCGGATGCGTCTGTTTCATGAGATTGGGCAGGACGTTGTATTTCATAAATACACCCGTGATCTGTCTGAATCGAGTACTTTTTTTGTATTTTTTAGGCTTTACAGAAGCGGTATCCATCGTTATTCCCTCCCTCTTGTCTCCTTAATAGTACCTGTAATCGGTTTATTGAGCAACTGACAACACATGCATGAAAACATTATCAATCAAGCATCCCAATCCATTGATCTTTTAATCGTGTACTCCCATGAATAAACTCTTTGCTCTTAACTAATCGTAGGAAGAGGCTGGACTTACCAAATGAAACAATACCGAAAAGAATTTGCGGATGAAGGAATATTTCAAAGTATGTCATGAGAAGGGAACTGTTTCGATAACGCATCGATGGAAAACTTTTTTTGGTTTATTGAATATCACGGCATGGTATATACAAGTTTTGAAAGCTTAGAAGAAGCAATTGCTCATTGGATCGATTACTATAATTATGATTGAATTAAAACAAAACTTGGCTGTAGTCCTGTTCACTATCGGGAAAGACTGACAGCACAAAACTACCAATCAGATTTCTCCAATTGGTAGTTGGTCTAACTATTAGGTCTCACTTCAAGTGGCCATTTTCGGATACTCCGGCTTATTTCTTAAAACAGACCACTCTTGGCCAGCCCCCTTTCGTTCAGCTCTCCCCTCTATTAAATGTAGAATAATCGATCTCATTTACTGACTTCGCAACAACGATGGCTGAATAGACATCTGAGTTCACATTTAAAATCGTCCTCAGCATCCCGACAAACCATTCTACTCCGGCAAAGATGGCAATACTTTCTATTGGTAACCCCATTTGTGGAACAATGATCGCAAGCGAGACCAGTCCAGCTCCGGGAACGACTGCATTTGCCAGAGAAACGAAGGTGGCTGTTATTGCAAGATAAATCATGCGCTGTAGATCAAAATCCATCTGGTACATTTGTGCGATCGTCATAACAGTAATACTCATGTGCATCGCCGATCCGTTGCTATTCAATGACATACCAAGTGGTAATACCAGATTGGTGATTCGATCGCTCAACCCCAATTTATTCCGCGACTCCTCCATAGCAATTGGTAAAGTAATGGCAGATGATGTTGTTGCCAACGCCATGACCGACATGCTCTTCATGTTGCGAATCAGTTGCAATGGATTCACTCGGCAATACAGACTGATAAACCCTATCCAAATCCCCAATAGTAAAACTGTGCCAATGCCATAAACCAACAGATATTTCAAAAGCGGCAGAATGATTGCTATTCCCAGACTGCTGATTGTTGAAGAGATCAGCGCAAAAATCCCGAGTGGTGCCAGAAACATCACATAGTGGATAATATTGATGATCACTTCATTGAAGTCGATAATCAGCTGAAATAGCTTCGACTCCGGACGACTTGCCATAAATTTACTTAATGCTAATCCGAAAAAGAGAGCAAAAACAATAATTTGAATGATCGAGCCTTCTGCTAACGACTCAAAGATATTTTTTGGAAAGAAACCGGACAAGGTATCTGTTAGCGAAAGCTCCTGTGCTTTCATTGATGGATCTTCCAGCTGATCGATCGACACACCGACGCCCGGCTTCAAAAAGACAGCCATAATAATACCCCAGACGGCAGCAAATAGTGATGATAGACCAAATACCATGATCGTACGCCCACCTAAGCTAGTCAATTCTTTCGGCTTGATTCCACCGACCGCCTGAACAATTTGCCCCAGTACTAATAAAGGAATTGCCATCTGCATCAATTTTAGAAAAATATCGCCAACTAGTTTCAAGTAACGTGCAGCGTCTGGTAAAACCAGACCAAAAATAATGCCTAGTATCACTGCAATAACGATTTGGGTAATCATAGAAATTCGTTTTGGTGCCATAGCTTTTTCCCCCGTTTACTTGCCGATAACTGTCGTCCCTTCACCATCACTGATATTCTTCAAATTTTCAATCGAGGTAATCACAGCTTTTCGCTCGGCATATCCCTGCACGAACCCTACAGCCGCTTCGATTTTTGGCAGCATACTGCCAGCTGCAAAATGGCCTTCTTTGATATAGCCCTCCGCTTCAGCAACGGTGATCTCTTCTAATGCTTTTTGATTCGGCTGATTGTAGTTGATATAAATATTATCCACACCTGTCAAAATAATCAATCGATCGGCTTCAATCGTTTCAGCCAATACACGCGCAGAAAAATCTTTGTCATTGACTGCCTCGACACCAACCAATTGATTTCCCTCTCTAATCACCGGAACACCACCGCCACCACCACAAACTGCTAATACACCAGCTTGAACTAATGCTTGTACCGCTTCTTTTTCAACGATCTCTTGCGGTATAGGTGAGGCAACGACCTTTCGATAGCCTCTTCCGGCATCTTCTTTATAAACAGAACCATCTTTTTCAGCCTCTGTTTCGGCTTCCTCTTTACTATAAAATGGTCCGATCGGTTTGCTTGGTTCTTTGAATGACGGATCATCCGCATCCACTCTGACCTGTGTCACAATAGAGACGACGGGTTTTGCAACACCACGTTCAGCAAACTCATTGATTAATGCATTTTGCAGCCAGTAACCGATACTCCCTTGTGTCATAGCAACACAGGAATCCAGCTTCATCGCAGGATTTTTTTCATCTTCTCCTGCCTTTTGTTGTAACAGTAAATTGCCAACTTGAGGTCCATTGCCATGACAGACAATGACCTCCTCGCCGTTCTCTACAAAATCAGCAATGGATTTTGCTGCATTCTTTATTACTGCCTTCTGCCCTTCATCGGTCGGATCTGTTTCTAAAATAGCATTTCCTCCAAGAGCGATAACATTTAAACTCATAGTAATTCTCCTCGTAATAGTTTAATGATAGAGTACTGGTTCTTCTTTATTTACTTTTCAACGGTTGCACCTTAGCTAGCACTGCAAAGGCGAGTAAGCCGATAACAAGTAACCCACAGGATAGATAGAACCCTATTTGCATCGATCCCACTGAATCTGCCAAATAGCCCGTGATGTATGGTGCCAGAATAGAACCGGACATACCGATAAAATTGTACGCACTCAAGGTCGTTCCTAAAGAACCCGCGGGTGCATTTTTTGTAACGAATGTAACGAGGATCGGATCTAGTGCTAGCTTACCCGTCAATCCATAAAGAATCAGCATTGCAATCAATAACGTCCGGTCTGTCACAAACGCAATTGAAAAGACGGATAAGATAGCCAGTGGTACTAATGTATAAACTAATTTTTTCGTTGCCCCAGTCTTGTCATTCAATCGAGCAAAAATCAACGCACCTGGAATAGACGCCCAAGGAACCAGAGAAGAAATAAACCCGACACTCGCACCTTCAAAGCCACGCTCAGCAATCAAGAATTGTGGTAGCCAAGTAATAATTACAAAGTTTGCATAAATACTGGTAAAACATAAAATAAAAGCAGCTAGTAAATTTTTATTCGAGAAAATCGATTTTAATGAAATTTTTTCCTGCTTACCTGTCTGTGTATGATTCTTTCCTTCATCTTCCGGACGAATGACCTTTTCTTTCAAAACAGTATAGAATAAAATACCTACGATCAATGTTGGAATCGCCATGATAAAGAAAGGCTTGCTCCAATGCTCCCCATTTTCCAAAACTAATTTACTTGAAAGCAAGTAACCACCTGATGTCCCGAAAGCCATCCCACTATTAATGATTGCATTCCCCAATGTCCGTTTATTGGTTGGAATTGCTTCTGTCGATAACGCGTATTGCGGTCCATAGTACGCTCCTTGACCAATTCCGGCAAACGCTCGAATCATCAAGAACATAACAAATGTCGTTGCAATCCCACTTAAGTATGTCATTGCTGCTAACACAACAAAGCCGATCGCAATAACTAGCTTACGTCCGATTTTATCCCCAATCATCCCAAAAGGAATCTGAGCAATCGCATAGGTTAGGAAAAACATACTGTTCGCCAGGCCCAACTGTGTATTGCTTAAACCAAATTCCTCTCCAACTACTCCCATGATCGGATTAAAAATTGTCCGTGTCGCATACATCAATATCCAACCGACAAAGAAGATGGCGACAACTTTTTTCCAGTAGTGATCATTTACTTTTACTGCGGTATTCTCCATGATTTCTCCTCATTCCTATTAATTTTTTGTAAGCCGAGTAATAACCCAAAGCACAAATCTGTTCCAGATGAATGACCAATTGCTCGAATATTTTCGATTGCTCTCTCTATTACTGCTGCACTCTCCTGATTCTGTAAGTCTAAAAATAATTGATAAACCAATGAGTTCACATAACCATGGATAGAACTGATAATATAAGCTTTACTGATATCAGTCGTTGACAGCTCCTGATCGGTGAGAGCTGAAGCTAATGCTTCAGCCTGTGGATCACCAACCATGGACAGAATAGAAAGATACGCGGTTAGAATATCATCGCCGCTGGGCGTCAACCCTTTTCCACGCCCAACTAGATGAATCACTGCCTCAGCCCAATCAGTAGATGATTGAAGTGTTTCATCACCACGAAGCATCTCAAAAATAGCAGTTGTTTTCGTATCTTGTTCCAGACCAATTGCTTTCTCTAAATGCTGCATCGTCAACTGCTTTTCCAGTTGCTTCAGCTGCATCGGTTGAACAATCAGTTCAGCCAGTCTCAAAGAAATAACATCTGCGTCTTTAAGTAAAATTGACTTGAGACCAGCCAAGCTATAGATCGTCACCTCATTCTTGACGATTTTTACAATGTTTCCCTGTTGAACAAACGGATAGATTTCTTGAAACAATGAATCAGGTAAATAGATACCAAAGCCGGACAAATAGCTTGGATGATTAGAAATATTTAGTAACTGTTTGCCGACTTTGATATTGAAGGAATGCTGAAATACACTGTGCACACGGCCCATTTTTCCAAACCGATCAATCGGAAAGATTCCTTCACTGATTCGTATACTAGCCATCAATTTTGATGCCCAGCTCTTCAGCATAAGCTTCCAGAGCTTTTTCAAAACAGCCGAGCGGTGCTCTTACTGTCCCGGCACCCACCTGACCGACTCCGGCCTCTTTATGGGCAATCCCTGTATTAATGATCGGTGTGATTCCTGTCTCAACGACCTTACGGATATCGATACCTAAACAAGCACCTTGAAAATCCCACGTTGGGATTGTGAAGGTCGGATTGTGTCCGGCACAGATTTCTGCCATCTCATTAGAGATTTCCAGTGCGTCCTGGAAGCCTCCCGCACCCACGAAGCGTGTAACTCCTGGTGCAGCGACCATTGCCATCGCGCCAACACCAACCGTTTCAGTGATAGCACTATCTCCGATATCCGGATTACCGTCTGCTTCGGTAAAGCCTGTGAAATATAGCCCTTTCGGCGTATTTACCGGAGCGGTGTACCATCTATCACCGGTTTCAGCGATTCGTACCCCAAAATCAACCCCATTACGCGTCATCGTTGTCACAATCGTTCCTTTCGTTCCTTTTCTTGCAGTATCAACGATCGCCTTTCCTGTAGCCATCATGATGTTCAAGAAGAATTGATCCGTATCTGCCAAGAATTTGATGACATCGTATTTTTGTTTTTCATCGATAGACAGTTCAATGATCAATGGCGAAATTTCTTTCAGGAAGTTCAGAGATGCAGCAATATTTCGTTGATGGAATTCATCTCCCATAGTAATCGAACGAGCAATCAACACATTTAGATTGATTCCTTCGTCTGTTTTCTTCAAGGCTTGAGCAATCGTTGGTCCTAATACATCACGCATCCATACCAGACGTGTCACAACCTCTTCTGAATAAGCGCCAAACCGTAGTACCTTGCCGATTCCTTCATTCATCGTGCAGTATGCTCTTGCGCCGTCCAAACGATTTTCAACCACTAGCACCGGCATATTTGCAGACGTGATACCGCCCATTGGTCCGACTGCATGAACATGGTGACAAGGGATAAAGCGAATCTCTCCAGCTTCCAGCATCTTCTTGACATCATTCTCATTATCCGCCCAGCCTTCAAATAGAGCTGCACCGATACAAGAACCCTTCATTGGGCCAGTCATCTCTTCATAGCGAATCGGCGGTCCCGCATGAAGCAAGGTTTTCTGTGCCTCATTTAATTCTGGAATAACACTTTTAGCCAAAACAACATCGACAAGGAACGGTTGTGCATTCTTGATTTTATCTGTTACCTTTTGGTTTTCCAGCTCGATCTTTTCTGAGTGATTATCCAGCTCGTTCAAAAGCTTGATCATTCTCTTATTCCCACCAGCACGTGGTCGCCAGTTGAATTGTTCTGACTTACCGCCAAATTCTTGAATCGACTCGTTGAAGCTTTGCAGACCTACATTAATGATTCTTGGCTTCGTATTCAATAGCTCCATGACCTTGTCGCTGACCTGTGGAATATCAATCGTACTGCCTTGATAAGGAACCTGACCTTTATCTGCTTCATTCAAATCGATGCCTTTTAGCATTAGTGCCAAACGAACAGCTTTGGCATTACTTTCCTGAACAAATACACCATTATCCTTCAACAGCTGAACAGTTGCGTCATAATTCTGTGGGTCCTTCGTTGTACCGACGACTGTCGCCACAAAGTAAAGCTCACGACCTTCTGCCTTTGCCTTCTCTTGCTCTTCCTTGATTGCCGGCAATAATGCTCCAGCCATATCTGGATGTGCGCCATAACCAAGCACTACATCAAGTAAGATCACCCCTGTCTCCGGGTTTTGTCCATATTCGTGAATTTTATTGATTCGTACATCCGGATCGATCATTGGATGCGGCTTGCCTTGCGTATAAATATCATCACCCAAATCGATGACATCATACCCATGTGATTGCAAGATGTACCCTTCTTTTTTGATTAGCCCTTCCAAGTTCAAGGCTTCTGAAATCAGCATACCAGCTTCAGCCGCCAATGTACCACCTGAATATAGCCCTTTGACAACCTTGTCTTCTGTTAAGACAGGAATATCTGGTTTGACGATTTCTTCCTGATAATTTGCTTGAACGGTTTCCTCATTTGCTAAAGCCATGGCAATTTTTGCTGTTTCCTCTAATGTATGAGCAAGGTAGACTTTGCCTTCATGCTCTGTCGGTTTTTCACCAAGGAAAATCGCAACAACTGGTTTAGAGATACTTTGCAACAATTGCACCACTTCATCGCGCACTTCTTTTGCCGGCGGCTTAGAAATCACACAAATCACATCTGTCGGCTCGTGATTTTCTAAAGCAACGATAGCATCCTTAACTGTAACAGCACCAACCTTATCACTCAGATCACGTCCACCTGTACCAATGGCATGAACAACACCGCCGCCTAAACGGTCAATAATCGTTGTTACTTCTTGGATTCCTGTTCCGGAGGCCCCGACAACACCGATGTTCCCGGGACTGATGACATTCGTGAATGCAATTGGGATACTGGAAATAATTCCAGTTCCACAATCTGGCCCCATCATTAGCAGGCCTCTATCGTGCGCCAGCTTCTTCAAACGAACCTCATCTTCGATTGCTACATTATCCGTAAAAGAAAAGACATGTAGATCATTACGTAACGCTTTTTCCATCTCAGGTGCACCGTATTCCCCTGGTATACTGAATAAAGCTACGTTAGCATCCGGTAAATTCTCAAGTGCTTCCTGCCATGAAGTCGAAGCAGTCTGCTTCTCGCTGCTGCCTTTTGCGGATAAATCATCAAGGAATGCATGAACTGCCGGTAATACCAAATCCATAATATCCTCTTGCTCGCTGTCAACAACGATCATCAAATCATTCGGTGACGCAGAAGCAGCTTCTTTTGTCAGAAGCTCGGTATTTTGAAGAATGTCCTTATTCGCATCAGTCCCCATCATAATCTGACTCATAGTTACTTCGTCAAGAGCATTGATACTATTTGTTAGCAGCATCAAGTTGATCGAATCCTGATAATTATTTTTTAAAATAACTGTCTTTAACATCGTTATCCTCCTCCAGTTTTGATTACACTTTTATTTTAAATTTTCTTGTTTGCGTTTACATTAGATGATATTCTAAAATAAAGAGATAATTTTTATCCATAAAGCGGAAAAAGGAGAATATAATGAGAATAAAGGAACTGATGTCCTTGGAAATATTTAGAAGCAGTAAGTTGCTGACCGGAGAGATTGGATTAGAAAATGAAGTAGACTCGGCAATGGTTCTGGAAGCCATTGACATTGAAAAATGGAGTAAGCAAAACCAGCTGATTTTGACCTCGTTTTATGCATTCAATAATCTAGAGGAACAAGAGTTAACAGACTTTTTTGAAAAAATGCACAACATAGGGATCAGTGGTCTCGTCGTAAAAATGGATCGCTTGATCACAATGATTCCCGAATGGCTCATTGATCTCTGCTTTACCTTTCAAATCCCCTTAATCAAGGTCGAACAAGACTTGACCTATGAAAAAATCATGCTGGCAATCTATGAACCTATGCTCAATTACCAATCCCATGTTTTACGGACCTACTATGATGTTCGTCAGCGCTTTACAAAAATCGAGAGAAACCTGTCCTCCTTTGATCAAATCATGCGTGAGTTTCACTTGCTGATCAAAAAAGATTGTGCATTGAAAATTCCTGATCGTGGTATCCACATTACTTATGGTACACTCAATGAAGAAATGGTTGTAACACGCCAAACAACCATGAAAAATACAGAGTTTACTAAAAATCATTATGAACTGCTTACACTTTTCTCTCAAAAAAATGCGCAGGAAATCACTGCATTGAAGGCGGAAATCCTCAATCAATACACAGATAAATGTATTTTGTTGGTGTACCAGAACGATGCGGACTTTAAGGAAACAGATTTGATGATTATAGAAAATGCGATTGATATCCTACAGGAAAAGCTGCAAATGGAATATCTGATCAAAAAGGATCGTTTTACGCGTTTAAATAATTTGGCTGATGCGATCCTGCAGAATACGCCGGGGAATCTTGATGAGCTGAACAGTCTACTAAATGAAGCAGATATGAATGCCTATCCCTATTATCAAGGTATCGCTTTTTCAACCAATACGTTGAACAGCCGACTATTACAAAAAGAGATCCGAAACAAGTTGCGAACCTTGAAGGAACATGTTATTTTCTTTGAACACCATAACTATCTTGTCTTGCTTTATAATCTAGCTTCGCCGGATTTGTCCATTCAAAAAAGAGAGCTGATGCAGCTGTTTAAAGATACTTTTAGCGAGTATAAGAATCTGACGTTTGCAGTAAGCTCGGTAAAGAAAAAGGAAGAACTGAAAACCGTTTTAATCGAATGTTTGGATACGATCCGCTTTAATCAGGAGTTTTATATCGATCAGGTTGTAGAGGTCTCTGAGTTGGGGATATTTCGCTATTTCATGAACGAGCAGCAATTAGAGGCAATCGAGAAATTGATCTCACCCAAATTAGTGGCTTTACGTCAAGAAAATTATGATCTTTTCGAAACCCTATATACCTTTTTCAAAAGTAATCGTAACTATAAAAAAACAGCTGAAGCCCTATTTTTACATTCTAAAACGATTCGTTATCGCTTAAATAAAATAGAGGACTATTTGGAAATCGATCTGACAAATCCCACCCAGATTCTGAATTTCGAAATAGGTACCTATTTATTGAAAATGAAGAAATCTTGAGGCAATTTGAGGATATACCTAAAAAAACAGCCTCAATGATTTTACAGGAAAAGTAAAGGAGAGTCCCTATGTCCGAAACAATACAACTTACTACAGGTGGAACGATCGAATGGTTTCACGCGGATACACCAAATAAAAAATATATGCTTTACTTTCATGGGGGTGGTCTCGTATATGGTAGTAAAAGTGACCTGCCAAAGCAGTTGAAACAGTTATTTTTAGATAAAGGCTTTTCAGTGATTACGATAGACTACCGCCTCGCACCGAACAATACGTTGTCAGAAATTTCTTCTGGAGTGGTTCAGAGCTTCCATTCTATCCACGAGTTGATTGGACAGCAGCCGTTTAGTTTTTGCGGACGTTCTGCCGGCAGCTATCTGATGATGCTTCTGACCAGTCATTTGATCGATCAAAAAACAGCTGCTTTACCAGAACAGCTGATCAACTTTTACGGGTATACAGACCTTGATTTCATCAATATGAAAAGAAATCTATCTGATGTCCTCGTTACAGAAGCTCAGCTTCAAAGTGTCGAAATGGATATCCCTGTCTGGGATGATCCATTGTTACAACGTTACCTCCTTTACATCTATGCTGTACAGAATCAAAAATTAGCAGACTACTATGGACTAACAGAGCAAAACCGTCCTAAACTGACGATAAGTCGAGAAAAATTACAACAATTTCCACCTCTATTCAGTACTGCAAGTACTACAGATCAGGAAATTCCATTCAAATACAGCAAACGATTGGTTCGCAAAAATACGCAGGATTTATTCGTCCCCGTATATGACCTTCCACATGACTTTCTGAAAGAAACACAGGACAAACAAGTCATCAACGTAATGGATAGGCTCGCTTTATGGCTAACTTAACACAAAAATAAACACGCACGTCTCATTGAACAGAATTTTCTGTCGTATGAGACGTGCGTTTGATTCATTTTAGCTATCACAGCATCAGCTTGGTGTATTGGAAAGATAGAGCTCGAAATACTCATTCAGCATTTTGTAGCCTTCCATCTTCTGCTCCAGTTCTTTAGGCGCATAAATCCATTTGCCCATCACTTTTCGCTTCGAAGCTATCTCTTCTATTTCTCGCAGAAATGCGGGTACTCCATTCACTAGCTGTAAACAGCTGATTTCATTGTTTAATTGAATATCCTGTGGGTGCTCCCCAGTATAGATCATTGACCAAAGATAGGGGATGACTTCAATCTGACGAATATTCGCATAAACATCCTCTTTAGCAATCATGCCTCGACTACCAATACCATTTTGCACGCGTTTGAAACAAGCGGTAATGTCTGATTCCAGCTTTTTCAACCGGCGTAACGATGTTGGTGTTTTCTGACTCTGCAATGGCTTGGCTGCATTTATGACAGGCTGCTGCTTAGGATGGTCAGAAACCCGATTCAGCATCTCTTCAATCGATAGGGTTACCGTAGACGGTTCTTCATAAGCAGGAGCAGCACCAGCAGGTGGTAGTTGATTTGGTCTCGGACCTGGCTGTGGCTGACGTGGTATCGGTCTAGATGCCTGCAAAAAGTCCTCTTTCGACGGAAACTCTCTGGAACCCAAAGGTTGCCGTTGATTATTGGCCTGATTCGTTGCCTCTGGTCGTGACTGCGGTCTTGCTTCTGATTGGATAGGAGCAAATCCTTGTCCTACCGGCTGTTGCGGCTGCATCGGCGGCTGCTTATCCATCTGAACATTCTGTGCCACTAATGGTTTCTCATCTTGTTGATAAACCATTGTTGCTTCAAGTTCTTTTCTTCGATTCACTGAAACCTGTTCGTTTGTCCGGATTTTCTGCT
Source organism: Enterococcus sp. 9E7_DIV0242 (assembly GCF_002140975.2). NCBI lineage: Bacteria > Bacillati > Bacillota > Bacilli > Lactobacillales > Enterococcaceae > Enterococcus > Candidatus Enterococcus clewellii. The sequence continues at coordinate 2,726,257 of NZ_CP147247.1, read as the reverse complement.
CCAGTTCAGCAATCTTCTGATGCGCCTGTATCAGCTGAACATCTACCTTGCCAACAGTTTGACTAAGCTTCTTGATTTCCACAGCATTAGCTTTCAACTGTTCCTGATCCTGCTGATGCTGCTCTGCTAGCTTTTTCTGCGTCTCGCTTTTTTTAAGCTTCACGACAGGAATTTTCTTTTTGTTCTGTTTCACATCCGTCAATTCACTTTGTACATTTTGAACTCTTTCCGTCAATTGATCGATTACTTGATTCAGTTTCATCGTTTCAGAAGCTGTTGCATGCAATCGATCATGGTCCTTCTCGATTTGAGCAATCTCTTCCGGCGACTGTTCTGCTTCTGAAACCTTTGTCTCAACAGTACTCAGCTTTTTATTTATTTCTTTAAGCTGACTGGAAATAGTCCGGATATCTTTGTTCGTCAAAGCCACTTTCTCTTCCAACCTTGATTGTTCTTTCGCTGGCTGAACATTCTCAGTCTGCGCTCTATACAGCTCTCTGGCTCTTCGTGATTCTTTCTCTACCTTCATTCCCAGCTTCTCTACTTCCTTTTGTGAGAAATCCGTTCGATCCGCCAGAGTCTCCACTCGATCAAGTACTTCCTTCAACTGCTGTTCAAGCTTTGTTCCTTCTTTTCTCTGCCCATCAAAAAATATCTTGAATTTCGGAGGCGTCTTCGTTTCTACAGGCTTAACTTCGACCTTTTGAAGCTCTTCAACCTGTGTCACAATCTGTTTTTGGAAGGCTTCAAAGGCTTCGTTCATCTTATCTACCTTAGCAATCGCTTCATCTAGTCGCTTACTATTTTCATTCTCTTTTTCTTTGACCGTCTTGACAGCTGCTTCGCTTTTAACGACACGCATTTTAGGCGGTGTCTTCTGATTCTTCATTACCTGCAGCTCAGTATAAATCTCTGTCAGACTTTCATTGAACTGATTCATCATTTCTGTCAGCAACAGCACTTCACTATTCGTCTCCTGCCATTCACGCACCATCACATTCTCTTGACTTCCAGTACTTGTAAAATTTGATGTATGCTCCAAGGCTAGAGGTGACACCGTTAAGGTTCCCATCCAATCCTTCAGCTCAGTAATTTGGAATTTACTCAACGGCTGAGGCAAAGCAAGTAGTAAAGTAACATAAACAGCCTTGACTGTTGTACGAACATATAAATTTTTGACAACAACATCTGTAAAAGCCTTATTAAATCGCTCCGGTAGATCCGTCAGCAGCAATTCCATCTGTGACAATTCCAGGTAATCTTCTTTTTCTTCAAATTTCCTTACCAAATAGACAGAATACTGGCATAGAATATCTTCTACATAAATCTCTTCGCCTAAACGTTCCTGCTCTATTTCTTTTCTTAAAAAGATTTTCTTACTCCCCAATGATTGCTTACTTAATTTCTCCATAATCGATTAGTAATCCCTTCATATCTACTCTGTCTATTGTTTTACCTAATCTAGGTAGTGAATTCATTCTATGTACTGTATTTCTGCATTATTTCCCACTATTCATTTTACACCAAAAAAAATAGGATTCTTTTCATAAAATAGTAAAGTTCTAGAAAAATTTGAGAATCTGCTTATTTAAAAAATGCTACATATATTATTCTGTTTAGGCCAGAATAGTATATACATCCTATTTTATATTATTTGTACCGCCAACTCAACAACAGCTTGCTGTAAAAATAGGGCACTGCCTTTTCACATACTTGAAATTTTCAGAAATATACCTCAATAAAAAAACTGAAGGACACGAAAATAGTTCACTACTTTCGTGTCCTTCAATTTTTTCAATAAGAGCAACATTTACCATTTCTGATGGCAACTGTGTTTCTCCTACTTTTTATATTCTTGTTCGATTCTTTTCTCAGGAACGAACCACATGATTAAAATGCCGATATTAACAATCAAGACAAAATAAGGATGGATCAACCAACCTAACAACAGCCCCAAAAGATTAAGTCCGATGGATAGATACATTTTATAATATTTATCTAGAATAACGCGCAATTTAGAATTGTTTTTTTCTGCACGAATCAATTCCTTCATCAAAATATAGTAAGCTACATCTGCCAATAAAATGACCACTCCATACAAAAGCTCCGGCACGAGACTGTCCAAGAAATCTCCTACCCAAGCTGTGGCAAATGGTATGAGTGTCAGAGTAAAAATGAAAAAGTTGTTTGCCCACAACACCCGACCATTAATTTTATGTACTAATTGGAACATATGGTGATGATTGTTCCAGTAAATCGCCAGCATGATAAAGCTAATGATATAAATAAAAATTTTGTGCCCAATATCAAATAACGCTTGCCAATTGTCCGTTTTTGGCGGTAACAGCTCTAATACCAGAATCGTCATGATGATCGCTATTACTGCATCTGTGAATGCCTCTATCCTTGTTTTCGACATATTCCACACCCCATTCCTTCTCATTTTACTGCCTTTAGTCATAAAAACAATTAATATGCCCATCTAAAGATGGAGAACAAATCGGTCTTGAGGTCGATGTCTGTTTTTTTATGCCTTGCTATACTCTTAATATAGAAAACAAACAGAGAACGGAGAATATAAAATGAATAACAACTTGGTAGGAAACGTATTGAAATTGATTGGACTCTTTATTATTGGAAGTATCGCTATCAGCATGATCGTAAGTGTTGTGGGAACACTTTTATGGTTAGCATTGAAGATCGTCATTCCTTTAGCTATAGCTGTATGGTTAGTGCACCTGATTTCAAGCCCTCAAAAGAAATGTCGTAGATATTACTAAGGACCTAAAAAATCCGTCAATTAACAAGACTTTATATAAATAAAGGAGGCGCTACTTTCCTTACTCCCAACCTCCTAATACATAAAAGCTTCACTCCACGATCAACGCGGAGTGAAGCTTTTGGTTTACTTGAAAGTAAAAGTGCTTATTCATTGTCTCGTTTTTCAATGAAACGCATAAACGATATACGTGATTCCAAACATCATAAAATAAAAACCTACCAGAAAACTCAATGTTAGCGCAGAAGATAGTGGGTTAAACAAGAGCATAACACCCAAAATGATCCCCAAAATATCTACGATCAAGCTCAACCAATAGTACCCAGTGTGGAAAGCTTTTGCCAAGTCCAATGTGAACAAATTGAAGAAGGAATCCAGAATGAACCATAGTGCAAAGACATAAGGTAACACAGCAATTCCTATTTGCAGATTAAAAAGAAGATAAATCCCCAGAATAATGTCGATAACACCTAAGATCAGAGGCATGTAAGTCTTATACCCTGTCAATTCCTTCAAGCGATTCCGGACAAAAATTTCAAATACACCCTTTATAATGGCAAATATAGCGAAAATCATGACGATCGCCAGTAAATTTCCCGTTGGGTCTTGAAAAGACATCAATGAAACGATAACAAACAAAATCCCTAATAATAACGAACCCCAGTCAAAACCCGTTGCTTTTTTATCCATTATTTTTTTCACCTCTTTCGTTTATTCTTACATTGTTTATGGTACTCCGATAAGAAATTTTGGTCAAAAGTAATGCTGTTATTTTTTCACTTTTGATAAAAGAACATATAAAAAACGACTGAAATCACTCTCATCTCAATCGTTTTATCTATGCTGCACCAGTAGACTCAGTTTCGTTTTTTATCGAAAACTTGTCCTACAAATCCTGTCAGCTCTTTAATTTTCTTATTTTCCTAATGAGCCCGTCTGAAAATAAATGGAATAATTGCCTATGTCTCGTGGAATTCTATCCTGAGTATCAAAAGAATCGCAACTTGATGGATCGATTGATTTAGAGACTATCCTTTTTTAAACTTCGCTTGTACGCCACGCTTCACAACGTCGAAAAAGCCCAAGGATTGAACCATACGATCTGAAGGGATATACTCCCTTATAGCTCGTAGTACTTTTTTAGGTTCTTTAGATGCAAAGGTAAAGGTTCCATTTTGCTTTGTCTCAATAGCATAACGGGGAATCCATTTTCCTTTGAAAAGTACAGAAGCAATCACATACTCTACTTCTTCCCAAGGAATTTGAATGTACTTCCGTGTATCTCGTGAGTTGTAGAATTCAAACCCTTTATCACCAACCATGAGCTGTCCATAATCAGTAAGTCCTGTATAGGCCGTCGCATCTATTACCAAATCTACTTTTGTATTCAGTGATTGAACCATTATACCCACTCCATTCTCGCTATTTCGATTCATTTATTATACCGTTATCTGAGTAAATACGCTATTTTAAATAAAAGAATGCTATGTACCTATAAAAAATCAAGAAGGGGCCGGGACAAACAATTGTCCAGCCCCTTCGCTCTGTTTTACAGTAATCCAACCACGTGTCCAAGAATACCTACTACGAATAGGCCAAGGATAATAACGATTGGAGAAACTTTTTTCTTAAGCAACCACATACAGAACAATGTAAGAAGCAATGCAGCTAGCCCTGGAATCAATTGATCCAAGTTATTCTGCAAGGTTGTTACCTTCTCAGAGGATAAAGCTAATCCGGAATTCACCTGCTCGAAAGCCTGTTTGATTCCTTCACCGCCAGCTGGAAGTTTGTCCCATTCGATGTAGGCACCATCATCCAATTTAACAGAAGATACGACCGGTAGAAACTTGATGGACACCCACCGCTGAACCAGTGCCGCCAGTACGAACATCCCGAGAATCGATGCACCTTTTGTTACATCCTGCAATAATCCACCGGAAAGGTCTTCTGTGATTTTAGAACCGGCTTTATAACCGAATTCCTGTGTATACCACATAAACGCCCAACGAATTGCATTCCAAGCTACGAAGAAAATGATTGGACCAAGAATACTTCCGCCCATTGCTAACGATGCACCTAATGCACCAAGCATCGGTCTTACTGTAAACCAGAATACTGGGTCACCAACACCGGCTAAAGGTCCCATCATTCCGACCTTAACCCCTTGGATTGCCACATCATCAACCGGTGCACCATTTGCACGCTCTTCTTCAAGAGCCAGAGTTACACCAAGAATTGGTGAAGCAATGTATGGGTGAGTATTAAAGAACTCTAAGTGACGTTTCAATGCCGCAGTACGTTCTTCTTTAGATTTATATAATTTTTTAATCGCTGGGATCATTGCGAATGTCCAACCGCCATTTTGCATACGTTCATAGTTCCAAGAACCTTGAATGAAGGTAGAGCGCCACGCAACGGCTAAACGATCTTTTTTAGATAATTCGATTCTTTCTGATACTTGAGCTTTTTCTGCCATTTTTTTCTCCTCCTTCAAGGTTAATAGTCGTTAAGAATATCGTCTAGCGGATCACCATGATTTCCGCCACCGCCACCATTTGAAGAACCGCCCATTTTAGAAAGGTTCAGGTAGATAAGTGCTAGAGCAACACCTAATGCACCAAGTGCAATCAGTGTCAATTGTGAAATCGCTGCTACAACAAAACCGATAACGAAGAATGGCCATACTTCTTTTGTTGCCATCATGTTGATTACCATTGCGTAACCAACGGCAACGACCATTCCACCACCGATTGCCATACCATCTGTCAACCAAGCAGGCATTGACTGCAAGACAGATTGAACAGTTTCAGCTGGAATAAACAATAGTGCTGCTGCTGGGATTGCGATACGTACCCCTTGCATAGCTACGGCTACGATGTGCCACATTTCTACGCCTCTGATATTTCCTTTTTCAGCTTCCGCATCCATCAAATGGACAATCGGTACAGCCAATGTACGAACGATCATAGTTAAAACCAAACCAGCTACAGCCAAAGGAACCGCAATTGCGATCGCCGCAGGAACACCTTTAACACCTTGTCCACCTAATACTAAAATAATTGCTGATGCGACTGATGCTAAAGCTGCGTCCGGTGCTACGGCTGCTCCAATGTTTGCCCACCCAAGAGCGATCATTTGAAGGGTTCCGCCAAGAACGATCCCGGCTTCCAAATTACCGGTTACTAAACCGATCAACGTACAAGCTACCAGTGGTTGGTGGAACTGGAACTCATCCAGAATTCCTTCCATACCAGCTAGAAAGGCAACTAATACTACCAATATTATTGAAATAACAGACATGATAGACCTCCTATAAATATGAATTTTGTTTTGTATGAATTGCGTGAAACGATTCATCATGAAGAGCAGCTAGGGTATTCAATAAGTACACTGACTACTCAACTTTGTATCGTCTATTTCGTCGTAATTCATAGATAATTATGCGTTTGCTAATTCTGTTTTTGCTTTTTTCAAAATTTCGTCCATGTTTGCTTTTGAATCATTCGGTACTTTACGTACATCGAACTTGATGCCTTTGCTTTCTAATGTTTCAAAAGCTTTAACATCTTCCGTTCCCATCGACAGAACTTTACTTACTACAACTTTACCAACAGAATGGGCCATTGAACCGACATTCAATTCTTTGATGTCCACGCCGCCTTCTACTGCTGTGACTACATCTTCCGGATTTTCAAACAACAACAAGGCTTTTGTGTTGCCGAAACGAGGGTCTTTTGCGATTTCAATCATTTTTTTGATTGGAATAACATTCGCTTTAACCCCTGGAGGTGCAGCTTGTTCGATCAATTTCTTACGAAGATCATCCTTTGAAACAGCATCTGAAACCACGATGATACGGTTTGGTTGTGTTGATTTCGTCCACGCTGTCGCTACCTGTCCATGAAGCAAACGAGAATCTACACGTGCTAAAACGTATTTGATTTTGCCATCACCAACAACTGTTCCTTCCGGCAATGCGCCTTTTGGTTGGCCATCTTCAACAACTGCTTTTGGTGCTTCAGCCGGCTCTAATTCTTCCGGTTTGATTTTCACACCTTCTCTGGCAACACCTAAAACATGTGCAGCAATCTCTTGTGCTGAGTTCATTGAAAAACGTGAAGAGTAAGCTTCAATCAACATTGGTAAGTTCAACCCACTGACGATTGCCCATTTGTCTTTGCGTTCTTCAAAAAGACTGTTGGCCTGATTGAACGGTGTACCGCCCCACAAATCGACTAAAAACAATACTTCCTCATCATTATCAAACGTTGCGATTGCCTCAGTTAGTTTTGCTTTTAAATCATCTGGGCCTTCACTGGGCATTAGTGTCACAGCTTTTACGTTTTCCTGTTCACCGAAAATCATGGAACCTGATTGTAAAATTCCTTCGGCGAATTTTCCGTGACTTGCAAGAATAATCCCTACCATAATTTGTATACCTCCTATACTTATTGACTTTCTTTTGTATTATCTGATTCTTTCCAAAACGCATTACTTCCGAGTCATATGAAATAAAAAGTTCAGTGATAAAATAATGGAAAATAAAAACCCTTGGAAACAATACAATAATAAACGCGTTTCATATCACACTTTTTTTACCGAACCACATCCTTTCAATGCTTAAAACATCTTCTATAAATCTTTCATCGCTTTCGGCTATGCAACAATATTTCAATCCTTTGTGTCACAGCATTTGTTCCTTCTTCAACTGCTCCATCAATTGCACTTTACTATCCGCAACAACTTTTCTTATTTCCAAAGTGATTCCCAGAGAATCCAGATACTTGAATGCTTCAATATCTCGTGCATCCACTGCTACAGCGTTTGTGATCATCTTTTTTCCTTGGGTGAAGCTCATCCCGCCAATATTCACTGTTTCCAGTTGAACGCCATTTCTTACGACGCGCTCGACATCCTCAGGATTTGTGAAGAGCAACATCACTCTAAAACTGCTGTCAAAGCGTTCATCCGGATAAACCTGAATCATTTTATCCACTGTGATGACGTTCACTTTGACTCCTGGCGGCGCAGCTTGAATCAATAATTTTTTTCGCAGCATATCCTGTGCCACTGTATCGCTGACCACCAAAATACGATTGATATTCATGCTCTTAGTCCATACCGTAGCGACCTGACCATGAATCAGTCGATCATCGATTCTTGCTAGACGAATATCCATCTAAACCTGCACTCCTTTTGTCCAATCCTCTATGTTCTTGGGGAAGAAGGCATCATTAGAAGGCGGTTCTCTCAATGTACATTTAAAATACTATGTTCCGAAAGATAATGCCAAAATAAAGCCCTTTGATTCTTGGAATGTTGATCCACCTTATTATAAGCAAGTATCGTGCCAACTTAGTGTATTGATGTGTAAAGTCAATTAAATCAAGGTTTAAACTACAAAAAAGATACACTGTGTCATTTCAACAGTGTATCTTTTTTGTGTATTCAATCGAATAAATCATCTGTATTTTTCTGTATATCTTTTTGTGAATTATGAACCATGTGTACCATGTAATAAATTTCAGATTCTGCAATCTTCAATTTGAATGCTTCATTTAAGACTAATACAGCCTTCAAAATTTCTCTATAAAAGGTATCTTGCTTCATTTCTTCTAACAACGCCACTTCCACGTTCAAAGGATCTTGTCGCAAGGCTCTTTCCAGTACACCAGCCATGTGCATGATCATGTTTATATAGAAGGTATAGGATTCTACCAAATTCAGCTTTGTCTGGACTGTGTCTACAAACTGCCATAACAACGGTAAAACTTTTTGTGCATTGATAAAGGTAAAGCTTTGTTCCATGTAATCAACACAAATTCTTTTGGCTGTCTCTTCATCAATACTCATGTCATGAATCGCCAGCTCATCATCATACACAAGGTGGTCGATCACTTCTGCCGCTTCTCCGGAAAAGAAGGTCTCCATCGGAATAAACGGCACATTGATTTTAGGATCAGTGATTCCGGTCGTTGCGACAATATGATACTGCTGATTTAACTTCTCCAACCGCTTACTTACATCCAAAATCGAGCAAGGAACAACCGTAAGATGCTGCTCGGTCTGCGGTGTCAAATAGCCTTCAATCAGTTCTTTCATGCGTTGGGCAGTCCCCTCACCCGATGCGCAGATTGCCAAAATCATCTTTTTCTTGATTGGCGGCAAGCCTAATTCTCTATTGTTCAGTGTATTCATCCCTGCATAGCCATGGAAGTTCTTCAAAGAATCATAGAGATCATTTAAATGTGTATCCAAAAGAGTTGTTTTTCTGGCCGTCTCCAATACAATTGGTGTTGTGACCATATCAACTGTTCGTACATCAATACCTGTCTGTCGAATGATTTCATCTGAAAAGGTCCCAAGTGAACCCATATCGACAAGTAAGATCACACCACTTCCTTCATCCACGACCTTAACAGCTTGAATGATCTCTGTCAAAGCTTCCTGCGGCTTCATTTCAAGCGGCATATCAACAGCTTTCAGATTATCGACATTCAGTAGCTTTTCCACAACCTCGACCATACTTGTGGCTGTACTTTTCCCATGAGCGGCAACTACAATACCAATTCTGCCGGCACTTTTATTCTCTCTTAATGAAATCAGTAAAACGGCAATATAATACGTCTCTGATTCTGGAATAGACAGCTGATAAGCCTCTTCGATCATTTCCTTGATCTCCTGTGCTGTTTCAAACTCCTTCGGATAATCCAAAACCATATTTCTTAAATTTTCATTTAAGTCATGCTGTCTTTTATCACCAATCTGAATACGTTTCAAGAAGGAGCTGATATGCAAACTCATTGCATAAATAAAGTTGGACTGAAAATCATAGCCTAGCTTTGCTTTGGAGAAGCTGAAAATTTTTCTGGTGATATCAATAATTTGCTGATCCATGATTTCTGCCAGTTTCTTTTCTGTATCAAACGTAAAGCCATGGTTTCGATAAAACGACTTTAGATGAACATTGATATCTGTTGTAATGAAGTTGTTGATCACTTCCTGATCCAACCCATCTGCTTTAAGCAAGGCAGCTTTATCACCGATGATCTCGTATAAATTATACGGAAGCTCATAAGAATCCGACTGAACAGTCACTAATGATTCATTGGGTAACACAACCATCTTAGGCTCTAAATATTGCGAAAGCTCCGCCAGCTCATCACGATTATTTGCCAGCTGCAGCATGCCATCTTTGATTCCGTCAGTCAACTCAGACATCGCTATGACCATCTCCGGCTGATCGATATGCGTCAAAAAACCTCTGGCAGTAACTAACTGGACGTTGGACTTCAACTGTCCAACATTGCCATAGGTGACACTTCCGATCAATGCCTTGACCACATCTTCTGTTAAGGTGATTTTTCGTTGGATTCGATTGGCTTCTATCGCAACCATGATTTTGACCAGCTCAACCTTTTCCTTCGCCGGCCGATTATTAAAATGGGGCAGCTGAATGATGATCGGAATTCTTCGGACAAATGTATTCAGCAACGCAGAAGCCGGATTTTCAGTCGTCGCACAAATGATTCGAACATCTGCATGATTGGTCTTGGTCGTCTCACCTAAACGAGAATATGTCCCGTGATCCATAAAATAGAAAATCATTTCCTGGCCTTCAGGTGGTAGACGATGAACTTCATCCAAAAATAGAATACCGCCGTCTGCTTCATGAATAAGGCCATTTTTTGTTGCAGTTGCTCCCGTAAAGGCTCCCTCAACATACCCAAATAAATGTGACATCAGCAGCTCCGGATTGTGGGCATAGTCTGCACAATTAAAGACAATCAGTTCTTTCTGATCATGAACGATATTGTTTCTTTGAGCAAACTGAAACATCGCATGAGCAAAGTATGTCTTTCCTGATCCTGTAGGACCAACAATCAAACAATTTAACCCCTTCGGCGGATACAAGATGGCTGCCTTCGCTTGCTCAACTGGTGTTTTCATACTTCCGGCAGCACCGATCATTTGTTGAAAAATATCATCCAACGGTAAATTGCTTTTACTATGATCTGAATCACTCACAGACCAAACTGTTTTCGAGGTAGTCTCCCTCTGCTCGCTCTCTCGATAGCTTTTTACATGCCCTCTGAGTGGTTGATACTGCCTAACAGATTTATCCACATACCTTACTGGTCGACCATCTAGCTTTTCAAGAAGACCTTCTCGAACAAGCTGATTCAAGTCCTTACTGGCATTTGTTCGCTGAATATCCAGTGCCTCTGACAGCTCAGTCGTTGTGACCCCAAACCCCATAGATAGTTCTGATGCCGACATCTTTTCCGTTTTTTCTTTTACATATAAGTAGATTTTTTCAATTCTTTTCATCATTTATCCCCTCACCATAAACGATACACTAATTCCTCATGTGTATCATACAGTGTATCGTCAAAAAAGTACACTAATATCCTTTTAATTTTCCTGACAGCCTGCTGTTTCTTTTGAACATTTTTCATCAAACAGGAACATTTCCGTTCTTCCTCTCTTTTTTCTCTTCTGATCAATCTAAGAATCCACTGAAACTTCTTGAAAATTAAGGGTTTCCTCGCTATAATGCAGAGAGGCTCTATATAAATCCTATTAATTTGATACATTGTACAAAAAATAGGGGAGATGATTCTCTAGTTAGTGAGATTTATATAGTAATAATAGAAAAGCGAGGAAAAAAATTGATTACTGTAAATGATGTAAGTTTGTTGTTCTCTGACCGCAAACTTTTTGATGATGTAAATATTAAATTCAATCCCGGCAACTGCTACGGATTGATTGGTGCAAATGGTGCCGGAAAATCGACCTTCCTGAAAATTTTGTCAGGAGAAATCCAGCCAACGACAGGAACGGTTACATTAGGTCCTGATGAGCGTATGGCAACCTTGAAACAGAACCATTTCGACTATGAAGAATATACTGTTCTGGAAACCGTGATCATGGGACATAAACGTTTGTATGAAGTAATGAAAGAAAAAGACGCTATCTATATGAAGGAAGATTTTTCTGATGAGGATGGTATTCGTGCTGCTGAGTTGGAAGGTGAATTCGCTGAATTAGATGGTTGGGAAGCTGAACCGGAAGCAGCTGTTTTACTGCAAGGTCTGAATATTCCCGAAAACCTGCACGATCAGAAAATGAGTGAACTGACAGCTGGTCAAAAAATCAAAGTCTTACTTGCTCAGTCTCTGTTCGGTAAACCAGATGTACTACTTCTGGATGAGCCTACCAATGGACTGGATACTCGTTCTATTGCATGGTTGGAAGAGTTTTTGATTAATTTTGATAATACTGTTATTGTCGTTTCCCATGACCGCCACTTTTTAAATAAAGTATGTACGCATATGGCCGATTTAGACTTTGGTAAAATCAAACTGTATGTAGGGAACTATGATTTCTGGTTGGAGTCAAGCCAATTAGCTGCCAGACTTCAATCCGATCAAAACGCAAAAAAAGAAGAGCAAATCAAAGAATTACAAGACTTTATTGCACGATTCAGTGCCAATGCGTCTAAGTCAAAACAAGCAACTTCTCGGAAAAAAATGTTGGATAAAATCACATTAGACGATATTCAACCTTCTTCTCGCCGTTATCCTTTCGTTGGCTTCAAACCAGAAAGAGAAATCGGTAATGATTTACTGCAAGTAGAGAATGTTTCTGTTACTTTAGATGGAAAGAAAGTTTTGGATAATATCAGTTTCACCTTGAATAAAGATGATAAAGTTGCTTTCATTGCCGATAATGATATTGTGACTACCACTCTATTCAAAGTTCTTATGGGTGAAATCACTCCTGACAGTGGAACTGTTCGTTGGGGTGTAACAACCAGTCAGGCTTATCTACCAAAAGACAACAGCAACGATTTCGATACAGATTTAACGATTCTTGACTGGTTGCGTCAATTTGCCAGTAAAGAAGAAGACGATAATACGTTCCTACGCAGCTTCTTAGGTAGAATGTTGTTTTCTGGAGAAGAAGTGCTGAAATCCGTGAAGGTTCTTTCCGGTGGAGAAAAAGTGCGTGTCATGCTTTCTAAGCTGATGCTTTCTAAATCCAATGTTCTTGTGCTTGATGATCCTACCAATCACCTTGATTTGGAATCGATCACTGCTTTGAACGACGGGCTGATTGCTTTCCCGGGAGCAATTCTATTCGGTTCTCACGATCACCAGTTCATTCAAACCTTAGCTAATCGGATCATCGCAGTATCTGATAAAGGCGTTGTTGACCGTGCAGATACGACCTACGATGATTTTCTTGAAAACAAAGATGTTCAAAAACAGCTGGATCAATTATTTAACGGCAATTACTAATAATTAAATGTAAGACAAGCTTGAGATTCGAAGAATCTCAAGTCTTGTTTTTATTTAATAACATATTTCTATTTTTCGTTCTTTTAGAACATATTATCGTTTATCTAATAATATATCGTTGATAAATTGTTCCCGAAAATCGAAAGGATAAGATACGATGAACAAAGAAACCGAGCGCATCCTTTGCGAAAGTGACTTCATGATATTGAACACAGGTGATCAAGCTGGTTTTCCTCATTCTAAAATTATTTCTCGCCCCTTGTTGAGGCAAAGCTATCATTCTATGAAATTCTATTTGAATGCTGATAGTAAAACCATTAAAAATGCACATAAGAACAGAAAAGGCAGTCTCTATGTATTCCAATCTGCAACGCGTGAAAGTCTACTGCTCAAGGGCCTACTCACTGTCGAACCAATCTCGGCTTATGACTCTATTTCAAGACAGCTAGATAACTTTCAAAAACTTTTCAATTATTCGAATCCTGTTATCCTGTGTTTTGAGATTATGACCGTCGATTACATAAAAAGCAATCCAATGCTGGAATATAATCATTTCTTATAAAGAAAAAAACAGACGCACATAAGTATTCAAGGAGCCATTCTTTCTCCCTACTCACTTATGTGCGTCTTCCTATTCTCTTTCATGCCGCATGGATCGCTTCGTATCTTTCAGCAGTGATCACCTTCAGCATAAATTCTTCCGGTGAAATCGTCGCATCTTCCAATAAATCCTTAAATAGCGATGGACTATAACCGGAAACCAACTTCACATACTTCTCAGAGGCAGAAACCGGCAATTGCTGCTGCCGCGCGTTGACATTCCAGAAAACAATCTCCGGCATCTGATAGCCTGCACGATTCATCATGCCTTTCAGCTTTTTAAACATAGTCTCTCTTTGGAAATTACGATTGCTTCCACAAACTGCTGCATCAAATTCCATATCAGAGATAATATACAGCTTGTCTATCATCTCCTTTTGAGAAAAACGTGCTCGTTTCGCTGCTGAAAGAATAACTGTAAATACCTTCTCAAGATTCGTGTTATAGCCCCATGAGGCCCTTCTCAGATTCTGAACCTTCTCAACAAAATCTCTTCCTTCCAAAGCACACAGCTCAGGCTCTTCTGAAAATGTCATAAAATGATTTTTGAATTCGCCATGGTTGCGTTCAGACAAATAGATCCCTAATGCAATGGCTACTTCCATCGGTTTGCCTGTCATTGATCCGGAAACATCGACCACAGCCAATGAATTCTCTCTTCGATCACCAATATAATCAGGCAGATTTGCCCACAAACCATTATACAATTCTCTATGTTCTGCAATGCCACTTGATTGAAGAATTTTGCCGACAATATCAGCTGGATAAAGCGTTGCAGCATTGATTTTAGCACTACCAGTTTTCAACTGTTCCAAAAATGCCATGTAGCGCTCCATATCATTGCGGTAAAATGCCTGGCGATATTTCATGCCTGCAATTGATGGTAGCTTACTGTAATCGATCGCTTCATAATCACATTCGGATAGCTTCGTTTCCACCAAACTCAATGACTGGCGCAAGCGACTTAGATTTTTACGATAAACAGCCGCCTTCATGTTCCATGCTTTTAAGAGTATCATCAATTGGTTTTTCCGGTCCTTACTTCTGACAGAAGTCGATGGCAGCCATTTAGCCAGCAAAGATACAGGCTGGCCATTTGCGCTATTCTTTCTATCTTCCTGAAATTGTTTCGTTACAACAGTCAGAACTGCTTCCTTCAAAGGCGTAGATAGCAAGGCAAGCACATCATCCCAACGACCGTACTCTGGAATATATGGCAGTAGCTGACGAACCGTTGCCGGCTCATTAACAGCCATATCCATCAGAACAATCCTGAAAAATCGTCGCTCTCCCTGTCCACCTCGAATATCTCGCAAGTAGAAAAGAGTTTTCATTGCCAGATCTCTATCCTGTTTAAATGCTGCATAGAATAACGCCAATACCTCTTGCTCAGATTTCAACCGGTATGAACCGCCTAAAGCGAATAAATCCACTAGCGCATTCAATGAACTTTTTAGTGTATACGCACCGTTCTCCGTCTTCGTTATATTAAACATCTTTTTCAATTCGTTCAACATGTTGTTTCCTCCTTCTTTTCATTCATCGGTGAAAATGAGCCGTTGTCATTTCCACCGAGCTCCTTTTTTTACAGGACGCTAGTCATCTTTTTTGGATTAAAAGTGTGTTTGTTTGCGGTGAACGTCCTTATACAAGACACGGTTTTCTGCTATCCCACATAGAGTTTTTTGATTGCTGTTCGTGTCTTTAAAAGTAAAACAGGAGTCGAACCTGTCTCTGCATATAGTTGCAGGTTGTCGCTTAACCGTCCAGCGATTTACTTGATGAGCTTATTATACGAAACAGAAATCGAATCATCTTATAAAAAAAGTTGCGCAAAATAAAAAGAGCAGGAAATACTGATACATATAAACAAAAAAGAAGCAAAACAATTCTCCATCTAAGAAAATTGTCTTGCTTCTTTTTGAACTAGCTTCTCGTTTCTCCCAATGAAAACACAGCAATACAACCATACCCCGTATGAGCGGTAATTGTGGGTCCCAAAGGATAGAGTAGAATCTCTTTTACTTGTATTTTATCCTCTAGCTCTTCTTTGACTTTATCTGCACTCTCTTTATCTCCAGCATAAGCAATAAACAAGGTTTGGTCTATTGGATGTTTGATTCGTTGGACAGTTTCCTCAACAACTTTTTTGAGTGCCTTGCCACGTCCACGAACTTTCCCAACATTTTGAAGCTTCCCATCCTTATCAACAGTAATAATTGGTTTGATATTCATTAATCCGCCAATTGCTGCCGTTGTTTTAGAGATTCTTCCCCCTCGTTCTAAATGCTTCAGATCATCCACCGTTACCCAAGATTGGACATTCATCTTATTTTCTTCCATCCATAGTAAGACGTCTTCCAAAGAATGACCCTTCTTTTTCATTTCGATTGCTTTATAAACTAACAGGCCTTGTCCTAGGCTGGCAGCTTTCGTATCTACAACGAAAACATCCACCTGATCATATTCCTCTTTTAGCATAGCAACAGCTTGAACAGCACTTTGATAAGAGCCACTTAGCCCAGAAGAAAAAGCAAGATATAGCACAGGTTGCTTTGCCTCCACAAAAGGTCTGAAGAACTCCTGATAACGCCCCACATTGACTTGAGATGTTGTTGGCAGAGCACCTGCCTTGATGCTGCTCAAGAAAGCAGTATAGTCAAACGTCTCTCCCAGATCATCTATTAATTCATGATTGTCTACAGTGATAGTCATACTGATAAACGATACATCATTTTCTTTCAATAATTCATACGGCAAATCACAGCATGAATCGGTTGTTATTTTGAACGTCATTTTACTTTCCCTCCTTGCTCTTTCCATTTTATCACAAAACCTGTGATGTCCCCGCATATTTACCATTGAAACAAAGAAAGAACCAAAACAGATCAAAAGACCCATTTCAGTTCTTTTATACATCATTTATTTCACTATACGTTAAATCTGTGCCCAGACGCTTTCCAAAACATTGGTCTGGTTGCGGTCAGGCCCTACTGAGAAAGTAGAAATACGAACCCCTACTAGTTCTGAAATACGATGCACATAATTTCTTGCATTCGTTGGTAGATCAGATAACGTCTTGCACTGAGTAATGTCCTCTTCCCAACCTGGTAGTTCTTCATATACAGGTTTGCAACGGCTTAGCTCTTTCAGACTTGCCGGATAATGATAAATCAATTCTCCATCCAATTCGTAAGCTGTACAAATTTTTACTGTTTTCAACCCACTCAAAACATCGATCGAGTTTAGCGACAGATTCGTAATACCGGAAACTCGTCTTGAATGTCTCATTACAACTGTATCAAACCAACCAACACGACGTGGTCTGCCAGTTGTTGTCCCGTACTCTTTTCCGATGTCTCTGATTCTATCCCCTGTTTCATCGAACAATTCTGTTGGGAACGGGCCGTCTCCTACACGAGAAGTATAGGCTTTACAAACGCCTACGACCTTATTGATTTTTGAAGGGCCAACACCGCTTCCGATCGTCACTCCACCGGCAACTGGATTAGAAGACGTAACAAATGGGTAGGTTCCTTGATCGATATCAAGCATTACCCCTTGTGCTCCTTCAAAAAGAACACGTTTGCCTTCGTCTAACGCATCATTCAGGATAACAGATGTATCTGTTACATATTTTTTGATTTCCTGTCCGTACGCATAGTATTCTTCAAAGATATCCTCAAAAGAAATTTCTTCGCTGTCGAACATTTTTACAAACAAACGATTTTTTTCTTCCAAATTGATTTTCAAACGTTCTTCAAATATTTCTTTGTCCAGTAAATCTGCCACACGAATACCTACACGGGCAGCCTTATCCATGTATGCAGGTCCGATCCCTTTAATTGTTGTTCCGATCTTGTTATCGCCCTTTGCATCTTCTTGCAGCTGATCCAATTTAATATGATAAGGAAGGATGACATGTGCACGATCTGAAATTCTCAGATTGTCTGTTGCAACATTATTTTCCTTCAAATAAGCCAATTCTTTAACCAATGATTTCGGATTAACTACAACACCATTTCCAATTACACTGATTTTATCTTTATAAAAAATACCCGATGGGATGAGGTGTAGTTTATAGGTCGTACCATCAAATTTAATCGTATGTCCGGCATTATCTCCACCTTGATAACGTGCGATCACTTCCGCATTCTCGCTTAGAAAATCCGTGATCTTTCCTTTTCCTTCATCGCCCCATTGTGTTCCAACTACTACTACAGATGACATTAAAGCACCTCATTCTATATTATTTGGTCCGTGTACATTGTATCAGCAATACCTGAAGTTTTCAACGTAAAATCGAATATTAATCGAAATAAAAAACATTTTCGAGCTAAAACACGAACTATATTCTTTCAATTCTAAATTTCAGTGAAAAAATACGAATTTTAATAGCAATAATAGACTTTTGCGTACTCTTTCTTTATAAAAAAAGAGACTGAGAGCACAACAGGGCGCCTCAGTCCATAAACACTGTATGATTTTTTCAAATACTCATTCCATTTAAAACTCTGCCCGTGGAGAAAGTGACGAGAACTTGTTGTATTCCTTAATAAACAAGAGCTCTACTGTTCCTCGAGCACCACTACGGTTTTTTTCTATGATTACTTCCACCACATTATCGATTTCAGGCGGTTCTCTGTCGTCATCCCCATCTTCTCCGCTACGCTCGTAATAATCATCGCGATAAAGGAATGCAACAATATCCGCATCCTGCTCAATCGATCCAGACTCACGAATATCACTCAGAACCGGTCGTTTATCTTGTCGCTGCTCCACACCACGGGAGAGCTGAGACAAAGCAATAACAGGTACTTTCAATTCCTTAGCCAGCTTTTTCAGCTGACGAGAGATATCAGATACCTCTTGTTGTCGGTTTTCTTTCCCAGATCCTTCAATTAATTGAAGATAGTCAATCAGAATCAGACCCAAATTTCCTTTTTCCTGTGCCAGTTTTCGACACTTTGCGCGAATCTCAGAAATTTTGATCCCCGGTGTATCATCGATGTATATATTTGCTCGTGAGAGGCTCCCCATGGCGATGATTAGGTTCTGCCACTCTTCTTCTGATAATTGTCCTGTTCTTAAGTGACTGGCTTCTATGGAGCCCTCAGCGCAGAGCATTCTGTTTACCAAAGACTCCGCACCCATTTCCAGACTAAAAATCGCTACACCACGATCCGTTTTTGTCCCAACATTTTGGGCAATGTTCAAGGCAAAAGCTGTTTTACCTACGGCTGGTCGTGCAGCCAGAATAATCAGCTCTTCAGCCTGTAATCCAGCCGTCATCTTATCCAGTGCCTGGTAGCCGGTTGGCAGACCAGTGATATCTTCATTTTGTTGATACAACTGATCGATATTGGCAATAGTTGTATTCAACACATCTGCAATCGATAAAAAGCCACTTCGATTTCGCTTCTCAGATACTTCAAGAATACTTCTTTCTGCATCATCCAAAATCGTTTCAACGTCTTCTCCTTGCTCAAATCCTTTCGTTACAATCTCTGTTGCCGTATGGATCAAATTACGCAGCAAAGATTTCTGTTCAACGATCTTTGCATAGTGAGAAATATTGGCAGCTGTCGGGACAGACAAGGCCAGCTCAGATAAATAACTCAGACCGCCTACATCCTCCAGCAAATTCTCTTCTTCCAGCTTGTTTTTGACCGTTACGACATCCACTGCTTCATTTCGTTCATTCAAGGTAATCATTGCCTGAAAAATCAATTGATGATTACGGCGATAAAAATCCTTTGGCTCTATGTATTCCATTGCATCTATTATTACTTCCGCATCCAAAAAAACAGAACCCAAAACAGCTTGCTCTGCCTCTATACTCTGAGGAGGTACTCGATCCTGCCATACTTCGTTCATCTATTTATCTCTCCTACAATGAATTTCTCTAGTCTTTCTATTCTATCAAGAATCATAGAAAAAGTATATGGTTAAAACCTTCGCTGCACTTGAAAGGACCTCTTCAAACTTCGTAAGAGAACCACCGATACATTCACATCTGTATCGACGATTCTCTTACTGATTTTCTCTATCTTATTCTTCCACTACATGTACTTTCAATACAGCTGTTACATCGTGATGCAACTTCACAGGAACCTTGGTAAAACCTAATGTACGGATTGGCTGTGACAGCTCCATCTTTCTTTTATCAAGCTTTACCTTATATTGTTTGCTCAACGCCTCATTGATCTGTTTCGATGGAATCGAACCGAAAAGACGACCGTCCTCTCCTGCCTTGGCTTTGATCTCAATTACAGTTTCTTCTTTTTCTAAAAATTCTTTCATTTTTTCAGCTTCTGCTAAAACTTCAGCTGCTTGTTTTTCTTGGGCCTTTTTCTGTCCGGATAGCGCGCTGATACTCCCTTTGTTCGCTTCCTGTGCCAGACCATTTTTGATTAGGTAGTTTTGCGCATAACCCGTTGGCACTTCTTTAATGTCGCCTTTTTTCCCTTTACCCTTTACGTCCTGTAGAAATATTACTTTCATTATCCCTTCACTCCTTATCATACATTTCATCTATATTTTTATGAATGACTTCCAATAGTGTTGCTTTCGCCTCACTTATGCTACCAGAAGAAATTTGTGTTGCTGCATTGGTAAAATGGCCACCGCCACCTAAGGCTTCCATAATCAGTTGGACATTTATTGACCCATTACTACGCGCACTAATGCCAATTTTCTTATCAAGTCTTCTGGTAATAACGAAGGCCGCATTTATCCCTGCCATCGATAACAACGTATCTGCCGTTTTAGCAGCTTCAACACTATCGTACTCCTTGTCTTCTTCCCCAACAACAAGCACGGTATCTTCTGTAACGTATTCGGTTTTAGAAATCAGTAAGCTCATTTCCAGGTAGCTGGCTAAGTCAGAGCTTAATAAATATTGTACTAAAGATGAATCCGCTCCACAAGTTCTTAAATAACTGGCAACATCAAATGTTCGAGCCGTTGTTCGAACACTGAAGCTTTTTGTATCTACGACAATTCCTGCAAGCAACAAGGTCGCATCAAACTTATCTAGCTTACTATTGACTGTATTGCTTTGATATTCTAGAAGCTCTGTTACAAGCTCTGAAGCAGATGATGCAGATGATTCTATATAAGATAACAGTGACTTGTCAGGGAATTCATCCCCTCGTCTATGATGATCAATAATCACCACTCGATTGAATTTGTCATATAGTTCTTTTGAAATAGATAGCGATGGTTTATGATAATCTACCATAATTAGTAGGCTATCATTTTTCATCCTTTTCATCGCTTCTTTTGGTGAGAGGATTTGCTGCTGCAAATCTGGATGCCCTTCCAGTTCTTCCAGTACACGAGAAGTATCTGGAATATTTTGCTCTTCATCTAATATGACCCAAGCAGCTTTATCGTAGAATTTTGCCAGTTTAGCTACACCAAATGCTGAACCGATAGCATCCATATCTGGAAATTGATGGCCCATAATATAAACATCTGGAGATTCCTGGATAAGTCCTTGGATCGCTGTACTCATCGCTCTAGAACGAACACGCGTTCTTTTCGCTACAGAAGCAGATTTCCCACCAAAATATACTGGCTTACTATTTCCATTCGCTTCCTTTACAACGACTTGATCGCCGCCTCTTACGAGGGCCATATCCAGACTTGTTTGAGCTGCAGTTCCTGTAACATCCAATGTATCGCCACCATAGGATATTCCAATACTAAGAGTAATACCCATAATTCCCTGTTCAGCAGTCTGTTTCCGTATATCGTCAAGAATTTGGAATTTGGCACTCATCATCTTTTCAACATCTTCTAATTGACTAACAAATATGTAGCGTTCTGCGTTCAATCGCTTATAGAATACCTTGTATTCTTCTAGCCAATCTGAAATCATCGTCGTTATAAAGCTATTTAAATAGGATACTTGCTTTACATCCATATTATCAGTAACATCATCGTAATTATCAACTGACACAATACCAATAGCTGTCTGCATTGCTTTTTTCTCTTGATACAATGTACTCTCTTGTGTAATATTTTCAAAGGTAATTGTCTTTTGTTCCATATTCATTTTAAAACGAAATATCTCATTACCAACTTTAAATATATCTTTCCCTTTTTCAAATGATGAAATATACGATAAGATATCTTCCTTCGTCAGCATTAACTGATGTTCCTCAGAAGAATAAAAGACTTCTTCTGCATAG
This sequence comes from Enterococcus sp. 9E7_DIV0242, assembly GCF_002140975.2. Classification (NCBI taxonomy): domain Bacteria; kingdom Bacillati; phylum Bacillota; class Bacilli; order Lactobacillales; family Enterococcaceae; genus Enterococcus; species Candidatus Enterococcus clewellii. Next base: position 2,704,373 of record NZ_CP147247.1, on the reverse strand, counting down.
GGATTTAACCATATTGGTTGCTTTGTTCTTTCATTATAAGTAATAATCCCCACAGGCACTTCATTTATAGCAAAGTCAATTGAATCCTCTGCATTGATCGTTGCCTCTCTTATCTTTTCTATGTTTGATAATTCCAGTCTTTTAATCAAGTTCAAAATCCGGTTGATTAAGTACAAATTAATCACAGCCAGAATAGCAATAATTATCACCTTATTACTCAAGAAAAAGACTAGCCCCATTTGAAAAATGAATAAGAATATAAAGAAAAGAGTAATTCTCTTTAACCTTGTCTGTTTCATTATACAGCCTCCAACCTATGTAAATCCGAACACAATACTAGAACCTGATTATGAAGTCTAGTGGCAAATCTTTTTTCATTTAAAAATTTTACATAGCTCACAATAAGTTATGATTTACCTCTCTATAGATTTTGTTAGACCGTTCCTTACACGAGAAGTTATTAGTTCCACTTAGGTACTTATCTTATTGCACGCGACAGGAAACAACTATTGAATCTATAGACATTTCCATTACACTTCCCAAAAAAATCAAATACCTCTTGAATCTCTTGATATGCCCTAATTATTTTACCATATTTCCTGTAATCCAAGCGAATCATACCTTAAAGAATGTTTCACGTGAAACATTCCTAAGTTATTTTGTTGTTATTAACCAATAAACGCTCAATACCCTCACAAAATTGGGTTTATCCAACGGAAACAAAGTCTAAGAGTAAGCATATATAATCGATTTATGATTGGTTTTTCACCTAAATAAAAAAAGGTCAATCTTCTTAACTTTCATTATAACCCTTTTATCTCTTTTATCAATTTTTACCTAATACTAATCTAGGACAACGTTCTATTATACACGAGACCTTTCAAAAAGAAACGCTTGCCGCTTTCATTCTGCAATACAACACATATACTTGTCATTAGTTACTTAAAAAAGTTATATACCTGATAAAATTCTATTTCCTTATAAACCAGAGTTCGGGACATAAATAAATGCCCCGGACTCTTAGCATACCTAAATCCGAATAAACAGTGGGACAGAAAAGCGGTTCAAATGTCCTGCTTTGCTTCGAATAATCGCAGAGGCAGTAACTACTAGCAGCGAGCTGCGTCGATGTCCGCTCAACACTCGTAGGCCCTAATCTGCGACGAGCCACAAGCGAGAATACATCAGTGGTAAACCACTGTGTTTCAAGGCTCTTCGACAATAAGCCGAAATTTGCGGAACAATTTCCGTAAATTCCTTCTTATTGCTTGAAGCTAACCGACTTCTGTCCCAACCTCTGAAACGGAAGTGTTAAACTTATTGTCGAAATTGTTGAGAACCACTAGTTTGTACGCAAAATAGATGATGAACAATACCTACTTGGTTAACAAAAATTGTGATGCACCAAGTAGGAATCAATCAACATAGAAATGGAATATTCCGTGATTCTTGTCATTTCTGTGAATTTCGCCTTATTGCTTAGAATCACTGTGATTGCTCTTTTGAGCAGAACAGATGATGAAAAGTACCTACTTTTTGTGTTTGAAGCTGATCAATTCTATCACAACCTCATCTTTCAACTCTGTTTTTCGTTATCATCTGCTGATGAGTGGGCAGTACATCGAATACATCTATTAACATTCATCTTATTCCCTTCAACTTTAACTAATTCAAATGTGGGTATATAAAAACGGACTAGGAAATCCCAGTCCGTTAATGATATATTTTATTGCTCTTCGCTTACGAATGGAAGTAATCCCATAATACGAGCACGTTTAATCGCAATTGTTAATTTACGTTGGTTTTTAGCACCAGTACCGGTTACACGACGTGGCAAAATTTTTCCACGTTCAGAAATGAATTTTTTTAGCAATTCAATATCTTTATAATCGATGTACTCAATGTGATTAGCTGCAATATAGTCTACTTTACGACGCTTACGTCCGCCTCTTCTTTGTTGTGCCATTCTTTTTCCCTCCTATCAAAAATTCTTAGAATGGTAAATCATCATCTGAAATGTCAATAGTTGATCCTGACCCACCAAATGGATCGGAGTCTCTATCGAAATCAGGCATACCACTGCTACCGTTGTTGTTGCTAGACTGAGGTTGAGATGATTGATTATTATTAAAGTTGTTATTTTGGCCTGAGAAATTATTCTGTGGCTGGCTATTGAATCCTCCACCCGAATTGAAAGAAGAATTATCTTGAGACTGTCTTTGTTCAGAAGTTGAACGAGACTCTAATAGTTGGAAATTATCGCAGACTACTTCAGTCACATACACTCGTTGGCCTTGCTGATTGTCATAAGATCTAGTTTGAATCCGACCTACAACACCCAGTAATGTTCCTTTTCGAGCATAGTTAGCTAAAGTTTCAGCTGGTTTACGCCAGATGACACAATTGACGAAATCTGCTTCACGGTTTCCACTTGCATTCGTAAAATTACGATTCACTGCTAACGTAAACGTAGCAACAGCAGAACCACTTGAAGTATAACGTAAATCAGGATCTTTGGTTAATCTTCCAACTAGTACAACATTGTTAATCATTTTAGCATCTCCTTTCGTCTAATAAATGTTTCACGTGAAACATTCTTAAGCTTCTTCTTTGATAATCATATGACGAATGATATCATCATTGATTTTAGCAAGACGATCAAACTCGTTGATTGCACCTGCTGTTGATGGAGAAGATACTTTAACGATATGATAGATGCCTTCGTGGAATCCGTTCATTTCATATGCTAAGCGGCGTTTTTCCCAATCTTTTGATTCGATAACTTCAGCTCCGTTATCTTTCAAGATTGCGTCGAAACGTTCTACTAAAGCAGTTTTTGCTTCTTCATCAATGTTCGGACGAATGATGTACATAACTTCATAATTCGTAACTTGGCTCATTGATTTTCACCTCCCTGTGGACTTTAAGACTCTTAGTTTGCTAAGAGTAAGGAGAGTTATCTAATAAATTAGACTACTCACAATTTTTCATTATACATGGAAAACCTTATGAAATCAAGTGTTTTCACTAGTTTTCTTCTCATTCAAAAAATAACATGAACCAGTATTTTTCTTGTAAATATCACACTTTCATCTCGTGTTCTGAAAATGTACTACCTGATAATCAATAAGCGTTTTATTGGAAAATAAATTGGCTTCCGATCGTTTGTTTTTCTAAACCTTCACTTCTGTGGCTTTCATGTAAATATACGTAATTATTACTCACTACTATTTTCATTCAACAAAAAAAGCGTTTGGGAATTTTGGCTCCCAAACGCTAGTTACTTCTATTCCTCAGTTTGTTCCGGTGTCTCTGTTGTTGTTTGTTCTTCGTTTTCAGCTTCTACGATTTCTTCTGGCTCAACAACAGCCATTGTTACAACTTTCGCTTCATTTTCCATTCTCATCAGTCGAACACCTAATGTTGCTCTACCAGTTTGAGAAACTGTTGCAACGTTGAAACGAATAATGACACCCTTATCAGTTATCAACAGGATATCTTCATCCCCTTTAACAGTTGTCAGTCCAGCTAACGGACCATTTTTGGCCGTAATATTTGCAGTCTTAATCCCTTTACCGCCACGTCCTTTAACTGGATATTCAGAAGCCTTAGTGCGTTTTCCATATCCTTGTTCAGTGATAACCAATACTTCATCTTCAGCAGCTAAAACAGCTGATCCAACTACGTAATCGTCCTCTCTCAAACGGATCCCTCTAACACCGGAAGCACTTCGACCCATATCACGGACAGTTGTTTCATCAAATGTCACAGAGTAACCATTGTGCGTTCCAATAATCATGTTTTGTTTGCCATCAGTCATGGAGACATTTACTAGCTCATCTTCATCCTTCAAACCGATTGCAATCAGACCATTGCTCCTGATATTTGAAAAGGCTGTAACACTTGTTCGTTTCACAGTACCTTTTCTTGTTGTAAAGAACAGATAATGTCCGTCCTCGGCTTGGCCTGTAACAGAAATGATCGCTTGAATACTTTCACTGGAATCGATGCCCAATAAATTAATTACCGGAATACCTTTCGCAGTTCTTCCGTATTCAGGAATTTCATATCCCTTCGCACGATAGACCTTCCCTGTATTAGTAAAGAACAATAAAGTATCATGTGTTGAACAAGAAACTAAGTTCTTCACAAAATCATCATCGTGAACACCCATCCCTTGAACACCACGTCCACCACGACGTTGTGCACGGAATTCACTATTAGCTAAACGCTTGATATAGCCATTATTTGTTAATGTGATCACGATTTCTTCTTCTTCAATCAAATCTTCATCTTCAAGACTCAATACTTCGCCGACTAAAAGCTCTGTCCGGCGGTCATCACCAAATTTGTCACTGATTTCCAGCAGCTCTTCGCGGATGATCGCATCGATTCTTTCCGGTTTTGCTAAAATATCTTTCAATTCGTTGATAAGTTTTAATAACTCTTGATACTCATTTTCGATTTTCTCACGTTCCAAGCCAGTCAGACGACGTAGACGCATGTCCAAAATTGCCTGTGCTTGGCGATCAGAAAATTCGAAACGCTCAATCATCGATGTTTTGGCTTCATCATCTGAAGACGCGCCACGAATAATCTTAATAATCTCATCAATATGATCTAGAGCAATTCGCAGACCTTCTAAGATATGTGCACGTGCTTCTGCCTTTTTCTTTTCAAACTCTGTCCGACGGCGGATAACGACTTGTTGGTGCTCTATATAATTCTCAAGAATACGTTTCAAGCCTAAAATTTTTGGTACACCTTTTTCGATTGCCAGCATATTAAAGCCAAATGAACTTTGTAATGCAGTCAGCTTGTATAGGTTATTCAAAACAACCGATGCACTGACGTCACGACGCACATCAATAACAATACGCATCCCTTCACGAGATGATTCATCACGCAAATCTGTAATACCTTCTATACGTTTGTCTCGGTGAAGCTCTGAAATACGCTCGATCAGTTTTGCTTTATTGACCATATACGGTAGCTCTGTTACTAAGATACGTTCTTTACCATTCGGCATATCCATTAATTCGACCTTGGCACGAACAATGATCGATCCTCTACCTGTCTCATATGCCCGACGTATCCCTGATTTACCCATAACCAATCCACCCGTTGGGAAGTCTGGTCCAGGTAATACTTCCATTAATTCATTCGTTGTAGCCTCAGGATTTTCCATCAGGATCTCGATTGCTGCAACAACTTCTCTCAAGTTATGTGGTGGAATATTCGTTGCCATCCCAACCGCAATCCCCGTCGTTCCATTAACCAAAAGATTAGGGAAACGAGCCGGCAGCACATCTGGTTCCTGTTCTGAATCATCGTAGTTTCCATGGTAATCAACAGTATTTTTATTGATATCACGTAGCATTTCCAAAGCCATTTTACTCATACGCGCTTCGGTATAACGCATTGCCGCAGCTCCATCGCCATCAACAGAACCAAAGTTTCCGTGACCGTCTACAAGCATATACCGATAGCTAAATGGCTGTGCCATACGAACCATCGATTCATAGATCGCACTGTCTCCGTGAGGGTGGTATTTACCCATAACATCCCCGACGATACGTGCTGATTTTTTATGCGGTTTATCCGGGGTAACACCCAATTCGTTCATCCCATATAAAATACGGCGATGCACTGGTTTCAAACCATCACGTACATCAGGTAATGCCCGAGCAACAATAACGCTCATCGCATAATCAATGAAGGAATCTTTCATTTCACTGGTCAGATTGACGTCGCGAATATTTTCTTGCAATTCTTCACTCATGAATTTATCTCCTTAACATTTTGACATCCGATATCCTCTGGTATTGCTTTTAATCAATATAGGGTGGAACATTCGCATGTCCCGACTTCCTTAAATATCCAGATTTTTAACATAGCTGGCATTTTCTTCAATAAATGCCCGACGCGGTTCAACTCTGTCGCCCATCAGCGTTTCAAAAATTTGATCCGCTTCGATTGCGTCATCTACACTTACACGTGCCATCAGACGTCTCTCAGGGTCCATGGTTGTCTCCCATAGCTGATGGTCATCCATTTCCCCTAATCCTTTGTATCGTTGAACAGTCGGCTTAGGAGAGGCTGGTAATGATTCGATCGTTTTTGCCAACTCCTCCTCCGCATTTTTTCCGGGTTGGATATACGTGATTTTCTTCCCTTGTTTCACACCATATAATGGCGGCTGAGCGATATAGACATATCCAGCTTCAACAATTGGACGCATGAAACGATAGAATAGTGTGAGCAAAAGTGTTCGAATATGCGCACCATCGACATCGGCATCGGTCATGATTACAAGCTTGTGGTAACGTGCTTTTGATACGTCAAAGTCGCCGCCAAAGCCTGTACCCATTGCTGTAAATAAAGAACGGATTTCTTCGTTAGCAAGGATTTTGTCCATGCTAGCTTTCTCAACATTCAAAATTTTCCCACGAATTGGTAAAATCGCCTGAAACTCACGGCTACGTCCTTGCTTCGCTGAACCACCGGCAGAATCTCCTTCGACGATAAACAGTTCGCATTTTTTCGGGTCTTTACTGGAACAGTCTGCTAATTTCCCTGGAAGATTGCTGATTTCTAAAGCGCCTTTACGACGTGTCACTTCACGAGCTCTTTTCGCAGCCAGACGTGCTCTTGACGCAAGCATTCCTTTTTCTACGATTTGTTTCCCAACTGTTGGGTTTTCCATCAGGAATTTCCCGAAATATTCAGAGAACAAACGATCGGTTACTGTCCGAACCTCTGAATTTCCTAATTTTGTTTTTGTCTGTCCTTCAAACTGAGGGTCCGGATGCTTGATAGAAATAACAGCAGTCAATCCTTCACGAACATCTTCTCCGGTCAAATTCTCATCATTATCTTTCATGATCTTCTGTTTACGAGCATAATCATTGATTACTCTTGTCAGAGATGTCTTAAATCCAGATTCGTGTGTCCCACCTTCATAGGTATGGATGTTATTCGCAAAACTAAGAATATTCGAATGGAAGCCTTCTGTATACTGCATGGATACCTCGATCATGATATCCTGTTGTTCACCTTCAATAAAAATCGGTTCAGGAAAAAGGACTTCTTTGGTCCCATTTAGATACTCCACGTAGCTCTTGATACCACCCTCATAGTAGTATTCCTTTAGCTTCGGTGTTTCGTCTCTCTTATCTTCTATAGAGATTTTCAGGCCACGATTCAAGAATGCCAGCTCACGTACCCGTGTTGCCAGCTTATCAAAATTAAACTCAACAGTTTCAGTAAAAATTTCCGGATCGGGAATAAAATGGACCGTCGTCCCATGACGATCAGTCTCGTCAATTACCTTAAGATCACTGACTACTGCCCCACGGTGAAACTCTTGAAAATAAATTTTTCCATCTTTATACACTTTTACATCCAAGGTCGTTGACAAAGCATTTACGACAGAGGAACCTACTCCATGCAGTCCTCCAGATACCTTATATCCGCCACCGCCAAATTTACCACCGGCATGAAGCACGGTAAAGACAGTTTCTACAGCCGGACGTCCGGTTTTTTCCTGAATACCGACTGGAATCCCCCGGCCATCATCAATAACAGTGATACTATTATCTTCTTCAATCACTACTTGAATGCTAGTAGCAAAACCGGCCAACGCCTCATCAATCGAGTTGTCTACGATTTCCCAGACTAAGTGATGCAGCCCTTCTGAACTGGTAGAGCCTATGTACATTCCGGGACGCTTTCTAACAGCCTCCAATCCTTCAAGAACCTGTATCTGGCTGGCATCATACTCTTTGGCACGTTCTTTCATGTTCTTTTCTTCTTCAGTCATTCGATGATTCCCTCGCTATCTCTCCCTGTCGAACATGGAATATATCCGGCTCAACAGTAATTTTATTGGTTAAATGATTCAGTGTCGTCGTTGTAATGAAGGTTTGAACTTTCCCTTCAATTGCTTCCAATAGGTGCAGCTGTCTTTCATCATCCAGCTCGCTCATAACATCATCTAAAAGCAGAACCGGGTATTCTCCGGTCTCAGCATACATCAAATCAATCTCAGCCAATTTGACACTTAAAGCAGTTGTTCTTTGCTGCCCTTGTGAACCATACGTTTGAACATTTTGGTCATTCACATTAAAAATCAGGTCATCTCTGTGAGGCCCTAGAAAGGTCGTTGCCTTGAAAAGCTCTCTCTTTCTATTGCTTTGTAACTGTTGCAAAATTGTTTTCTGGAGTGCTTCTACCGTATTGTCTTCCTCACTTAGAGCAACGCTAGATGCATACTCTATAGAAAGCTCTTCCCGACCATGACTGATTCGCTTGTGCAGCTCATTGGCCCATCTCTCCAATTTTTTGATGAATACAAGTCTTGCAAACAGCACCTTACCACCAAATTCTGCCAGCTGCTCAGTCAATATATCCAAATAAACCGTGTCAGTCTGACGTTTATCAGCTAACTGTTTTAAGTATTGATTTCGCTGCTTCAGCACAGACTGATATTGGACCAGATCATACAAGTAAATTGGATTGACCTGCCCCAGTTCCATATCTATGAATTTTCTTCTGAGTTGGGGAGAACCTTTGACCAGCGATAGATCTTCAGGTGCAAACAGGATCACGTTCAACTGTCCGATATACGAACTCAAACGCTTCTGTTCAATATGATTGACCTTGGTCTTGCGGCCCTTACTTGATATGATTATTTCGAGTGGCACTGTTCCGGCATTCTTTTCTACAGAGCCTTCGATTTTTGCGGTATCATGCTCAAAGCCGATCAGCTCTTTTTCATTGCTTGTTCGGTGACTGCGAGTCATGGCAAGTACATAGATGCTTTCCAGCATATTGGTTTTCCCTTGAGCATTTTCGCCTAAAAAAATCGTCAGTGACTTAGGAAATTCCAATGAAGCATCTTTGTAATTTCGATAATGCTTCAAAGAAATACTATTCAGCCTCATCAGTCGGCTCTTCTTTTTTTGCCATAAAAAAAGTACCTTCTTCAGGCACTTCGATCATCATACCGGGATACAGCTTTCTTCCCCGACGATTCTCCAGTTCCCCATCTACAAAAACACTAGTGTCAGCAAGATACCATTTTGCCTGACCGCCACTGCTGATAACATTGATTTCTTTCAAAAACTGACCAAGCGTCATGTAATCTGTTTCTAAAATAAGTGTTTTTTTCAAAATTCATCCCTCATTTAAAATTCACTTTTACTTTAATATTATACCCTTTTTTGAGGAATAAAACAAACTTATCCGTCTAATTTTCGCTCTAAGCAATTCTAAGCAAAAATGACAAAATCTATTATTTTGAAAAAAAATCTCTTAAATGGCATTTTACAATCAAATTCAATCAACAATCTTTTTCAGTTATTTTCATTTTTTTCCAAAATCCATGAAAATTTTACAAGTAAAACTGTCACACTGCGTTCGGAAATCTTAAAATAAATGGCATCAAAAAGGAACAGACTGCGAACTTTCGGGCAATAAAGGAGTATACCGAAAAGGTTTCTCTGTGTAGCTGGACAAGAAAAGCCTGGGACTTTATTTTTCGTCCCAGACTTCTCCCCGCTTTTATTCTCTTACTTACTCTACTGCTGTCTCCTGTACCTCTGTTGGAAATAGCTGTAATTTTCTCGACCAAGCAATCACACTGGAAAGAAGGAATAAGCTAATCAAGGTTCCTTCGCGGACAACGATTGGTAAATGGAAAAGCAACGATAGAAGTAGTGATAGGAAAACACAAACGATATCAATCGTATAGCGATAAGTTTTAAAACTTTTATTGGTTCTATCTGCAACTAAAACACAGAAATTTTCAATTGGGAATTTTAGATAGTTCAACACAAGTACCTGTCCTGTACCAAAACCGGCAATTGCCGTTCCTAGTATAAACAGTACTATCCGTAACCCGTAAGCTGTCACTGACACATGTACTAAAACATTGTACAAAATCAAATTGATCACTGTTCCAAAACACAATAGCGCAGACAACATCAATAGATAACCTTTCCAACTTCGTTGCTTATCTAATAACCAGCAAACGAGTAAAAAGCTTAGGTTGATTATTGTAGTGATTGTACCAACTTTTAAATTCGTCACCTCTGAAAGTGCTACATTTAGTGAATTGAAGCTGCTTACACCAACAGCCGCTTTAATCGTTAGACTGATACCAAATGCACTGATAAGATAGAAAAACAACGACCACAAAATTTTTTTAACAGTCATTTTCAACACTCCTTATTCCTTGATTAATGTCAGTGTATGCTAAAATGAGTTCAGAGAACTATGAGATATCTCACATCATAAAGGAGAAAATCTATGAAGAAAACAGCTTATCTCGTTTCCCCGCAAAAAAATCTGATTATGCCTGATAGTTTTTTTACCCAAGAAATTCTGTCACATAGCCTAATCGTCGAATTCACTAGTAATGAGTTTATCCATAGAGAAACAGAAGACTTACGTTATCTTTTTTACCTTCTTGACGGAAAAGCGAAGATCCTTAAAAACCAGACAAATGGCAAACGCATGATTCTCCAATTCCTAGGAGAGCATGATTTTATAGGAGAGCTGACATTAGTTGGTGCCGAAGAAACAACCAAAGATGTTGTTTCAATCGGTCAAACGGTTTGCCTCGCACTCCCAATAGAATACGCAAAAAATGAATGGATGAATGAACTTGCCTTTGTAAAGATGTTAAGTCGCTATATTGGCAAAAAGCTATTGAAACGGATGGAACATTTTACCACCAATCAAACCTTCGAGCTGAAGTATCGACTTGCAGAACTTTTACTGACCGTGTCTGTTGATGACCTCTACAAAGAAAAACATACAGAGATTGCTGAATATCTTGGCGTCAGTTACAGGCATCTACTCTACACACTGAAAAAATTTCGTGAGGACGGATTGATTCAAAAACATGCGAACCATTACTTGATCCATCCTGAAAAGCTGCAGCAATTACTAACTGAAGCAAAGCAATAAATATATAAATAGCCCAGTGTAAAGGTCAACGAATCTTTACACTGGGCTATTTAGAGCCGTTCACACTAGAGGATAATATGGACGGTTGCTTCGAACCAATCAGTTCCTTTTTTATAGTCAACATACACCCGATCTGTGCTCAACGCTTGAATACTCGCAAGACCTAAACCTGAATGCTGGGCTTTGCTCGAATAGCCCAGCTGTTTTAGCTGCTCAAGCTCGGCATCCGAATCTTTGGCGCTGTTTGTAAGAACCAGCTGAAGTTCATTTTCAGAAAAATAGCTGATTTTAAGTGTGACTGTTGCTTTTTCACTCTCAGCAGCAGCTTCTATTGCGTTATCCAATAAATTTCCTAAAATTCTTGTCACAACAACTGGATGCTCAAAGATTGTCTGAATTTGTTCTGTCACTGCTATACTAAATGTGATATCTTTTCTTTTAGCCTCCACATATTTCGAAAAAATCAAACTGCGGATAATGGCATTATCTATTTGTGAAAGCACCAAATATTGTTGGTCCTCTTTATCGATTTGCCGACTCTCCTGCATCAACTCATCCGTAAAGAAATGTTTCAACTCGTTCATATCATTTGCTTCGATGAAACTATCTAATGTTAGGAGCACATTCTTGTAATCATGCTTGAACAGCAACAGATTTTTAGCCGTTTCAGCCATATTTTTATTGTAGTCTTCCAATGTCGTAATGTACATTGTACGAATCTTGAAGGTGATCGTATTTTGAATAATTTGATTGATGATCAACAATTCTGAAAAGAACAGAATCAGCAATACATAAACGAAAGGAAGGACACCAAAATTCAGATCAGTCAGATAATTAGAAAGCGGTACAATAAACAAAAAGAGCAAGCTGGGAATCACATATTGCGTAAATCGCGGGTTTATCAAAAAAAGAATCGTAATTTCAGCAATTTCCTGCACACGCCTCTTGAATAAGTGAATAAGGACAATATATAGAATATAAGAGGCTAATAACGCCAATACCCCGAGCATCAGCTGGTCCTCACTTGTTGAACGATCTATAAAGCCCACCGCTTCTTCCGGAAAAACCAACTTGTGGATCAGAATCAAGACTAATTTACCAAAAACATCCGATACAAGTGTAAAAAATAAAGCTACTTTTATATTCTTAAAAAGATAATGGTAGGAAAAAAGAAAACCGAGCGCAGCAATCAAAAAACTTTCCATTTGATACTCAAAAAAATTGAATTGTACATATTTTTGATCCAAGAGAAACTGGTAAGAGAAAATAGCAAGGATGACTGCACTATTCCAAATAACAATCTTTTTAAGTGTCAGTTTTTTCCAAAATAATAGCTCATTAGCTAATGGAAATAGCATACCTGTTAATGCAATATAGATGACATACCAATAATTCAGCATGTTTCTCTCCCCCAATCAAAATAATTCTGTCGACAAAGACTATTTTTAATAAAATATAGCGGATATACATAATAAATGCAAAATAGACAGATTTTTTACCTCTTAGTTTCTAGCAAAAGTGATATGTTTCCTACTCATACAGAAAAGTAACACCTGGTTTTATCTATGAATAGTATTTTTTTAGTGATGCTACTGTATCCTCATAGCCCATTTGTTCCAATACTGCTAAAAGTGATAAAAACCCTCTATTTTCTTCCGAAGCTATTTGAGGCTGAGAAAGTTTTTCTAAAGAAGCTTCAATCGTCAACTGTTGAAATAGCTTGTTCCTCTTCCCAGCATATTCCTTTGCCTGTTCAAAATAAAATGTCGCTTGAGCTCCTTGTTCTTGCTCTGCCAACAGCTGTCCCAGATTCAATGCCAAATAAATGCGAATATTGTTCTCTCTGGGAAACTCCTCATACTTTTCGAATTCTTTTACCGCACGACCATATAAAAAGACCGCCTCTTCTCTATCAAACATCCCCAGAAAATTGTTCAATCGTCTAAAATCTTCAAATAACCAATTTTCAGTATCTAGTATAACCGCCCTCATCTCTAGTGAAATTTGATCAGTCGTCAGCTCTGAACGCAAGTCATTTTCCAACAACGCCAGTTGAGAAAGTAAATACAGCTCATAAAAACGTCGATTCTTCTCCTTTCTCTCAGTAATTTTAGCTGCTACTTCCATAAGCTCTGCATGATTTCTTCTATTTTCCGCATAAATCAGACGGTCATAGAGTTGTTCATACAACGTGGTCTGGTATTGGTTATTGATATAAATAAACTCATCCATCTCTACACCAAGCTTTTCTAAAAGCAGTATCACTTTATCAAAGCTCGGGATATATTCCTGATTTTCAAAACGTGAAAGATTGGAACGGCTCATGATGCCTACACTGAGCTCCTGTTGACTCAGATTTCTGGCTTTTCTCAGTTGCTTGAGTGTTTTTCCGTAGTGTTCCATTTTTTCGCCTCCTTCGTAGTGAGAATACTCACCAAAAATAACTACCTCGTAGTTCCAATGATACCATAAGGAAAAAAAGAGGTGAGTGTAATAAAAACGAACAAACAGATTATCCTACTGCTTTCTGAAACAATTGCTACACGAATTACGATGTTCATGTGTGTGCCATTTTTGATGATTTATCTATCAAATAATTTTCATTTTTCAGCGACGGAGTTAAGTCTGATTATCGGAATCAATCCTTTCTGTACCGTAATTTTTGGCCCTTTTGGTGGACGCTTGTCTGATCGCATCAGCTGGAAAAAAACATTGTATATAGTGCCGTTATTTTGGGGAATGGTGTATTTATCTTTTGCTTTTGCTTCCCATTTTCTGGTCTTTCTATTATTAAATGGACTAAACGGCATTTGTTATGTGACTTATGAGTCTACAGTAAAAAAAGTCCTATCCTTTCATTCCACGCTAAATAATAGAAAGCTTGTGTTCAACCTCAGATACACCTGTCTAGCAATCGGTGCTTTTCTAGGCCCTTTGCTGCAGCTTTTATTTCCCAACACGTCCACAGCGCAAATGTACATCTTACTTGGAATGACTTATCTAGTCTCCGCTCTTCTTAATCGATACTTTTTCACGGATCAACAACAGAACACTGAAAAAAATTCAGCTCTACATGTAAAATCAAAACAGGTAGTTCCTGCTGATAATCAAAGAACAGTAGTATTTCTAGTTTTTCTTCTGGGAATCGCCTTCTCCTATTTTGCCTATGCTCAGTTTCAGTCGACGGTTTCCCTATTTTTCACCTCGGATATGTTTGGCACTAACGGAAACAGCAAGTATAGTCTCATGCTTTCCATGAATGCTCTATTGATTCTGATTTTACAATTTCCTATTTTGCGTTTCACACAACGCTTCTCTCCATTAAAGCTCTTAATGGTTAGTAATATGCTGTTTAGTTTAAGCTTGCTGTTGGTTTCACGAAGTAGCAGCTGGGGGATTTTCTTAGCGATGGTTCTTTCCTTAAGCTTAGGAGAAGTACTTTTAGGGAGTAATTTTGATTACTCAGTTGATGGCTTTTCCACTGTGGAAGATAAAGGGTTCTATTTTGGGCTATCTGAAATGGTTCGGATTGGGAATACGGTGGGACCTATCATTGGTGGTATGCTGATTGAAAAATTCACTACTGCGCATTTTAACGAAGTATTTCTTTTGCTTGGTTTGATTACCTTACTTGGTCAATTGTTCTTAAGTTTCTATGGAAAATTCAGAAAAACAGCTCAATAAAAATCGACCTCTCTTCATTAAATGAAGGGAGGTCGATTTATTTAGATTAGTTTGTCCGTACAGGAGTGATCAACTGAATGAAATCAAGATCTGCTCCGGTTGGTTCCAATGTAAATGGGCGGATTGCAGAAATGAATTTTATTGTAATCGATGTATCACCGAATGCTCGTAAGGCAGCTTTCATATAGTCCGGATTGAAGGATATCTCCAACGGCTCACCGGAAACTTTTTCATAGCTCAGTGACTCCTCCACTTTTCCGACTTCCGGAGAGTTTCCATAAAGGAAGACCGACTCAGAAGTAACAGATAGACGAACAATATTGTTACGTCCTTCATGAGATAGCAGAGATGCCCGCTCGATCGCTGATAAAAATTCTGGTACATAGATATCCACTTCTGTATTGAAGCTTGTTGGAATCAAACGATTGGTGTCAGGATAGTTTCCTTCCAGCAATCTAGAATAGAAGTACATGGATTTTGTTTTGAACAACACTTGGTTTTCCATGATGCTGATTTCAACCATCTCTTCTTCATCTGTAAATGAACGTGAAAGCTCAAGCAAGCTTTTTCCTGGAATAACGATATTAAAGTTTTCCACAGCCTGTTCAATTGGAATGATTCGTTGACTTAATCTGTGAGAATCGGTTGCTACAGCTAGAAGCTTTTGATTTTCTAAAACAAAGTGTACCCCTGTAAGAATAGGACGGCTTTCATGTAAAGAAACAGCGAAGCTGGTTTCATTAATGATTTTTGTCAACAGGTGAACCGGCAGTTGAATTTGATTTTTGGCATCGATTACCGGAAGGTGTGGATAATTTTCTGCATCCAGTCCGTTCACTGTAAAATCAGCTTTTCCAGAAGTAATCGCTACTTGATTATTTTCCAATACTTCCAGTGTTACGGTATCTTCAGGAAGTTTCCGGATGATTTCTCCAAAGAATCGAGCTTGCAGGACAATGCTTCCTGTCTGTTCAATCGTCATTTGCGCTTTCTCGTCTTCAACACTCAAAAAGCTTTCTATAGAAATATCTGCATTACTACCTGTCAATGATAATCCTTCATCTGTTAGTACGATCTTTACCCCTGTTAAAATGGGGATTGTCGTTTTGGAAGAAATAGCTCGTTGAACTGTTTGTAATTCTTGTAGGAAAACACTTCGTTTGATGGTTAATTTCATTGTTAGCGACACTCCTTCTTAGTTAGAATAATAGCTATCAAAATATAGCATAGATACTTTTATATTATATATTAAAAGATAATAAAAGTAGTAGGTCCTGTTAATAGTGTGGAAAAGTAAAAAAGTAGAATGAATACAGGACTTTTCCACTGTGGATAACTTGTGGATAACTTTTTAAGAACTGTGAAAGTTTTCCACAATCAAGGATTCAGTAAATTCTTGATTTCATTTACCTCTTTTTGGATTGTCGGGTCATTTTCCATCAATTGCTGAATTTTTTCATGCGCATGGATAACAGTTGTATGATCCTTTCCACCAAATTCAGCACCAATTTTAGGTAAGGAGCTATCGGTCATTTCCCGAGAAAGAAACATGGATATCTGTCGGGGAACAACAATAGATTTGACCCTCTTTTTCCCTTTTAGATCCTTCAGGTGAATGTGATAGTATTTCGCTACTTCCTCTTGGATTTGCAAGATGGATAAATCGTTCTTGTTCCCAGCTGATTTGAGTGATTTCAATGCATCAGCAGCTAAGCTAGTCGTAATATCCTGACCATTGATCGTAGCAAAGGCCTGCACCCGAACCAAGGCACCTTCAAGCTCTCTAATATTTGAATCGATTTGGCCTGCGATATAACTCAGTGTATCGTCAGGAATTTCCAATCGCTCTGCATCAGCTTTTTTCCGCAGAATCGCAATCCTAGTCTCCAAATCAGGAGGAGTAATATCGACAGAAAGTCCCCAAGCGAAACGAGACACCAATCGTTCCGGTAACTTCGGAATATCATTGGGCGGACGATCACTGGTTAGAACAATCTGTTTGTTTTCATTATATAAGTCGTTGAAAGTATGGAAAAATTCTTCTAAGGTTGCTTCTTTTTCTGCCAAAAACTGAATATCATCGACGAGCAGCAAATCTACATTTCGATACTCATTACGAAATTCTTCTGATTTCTTTGTTTGAATAGAGGTAATGAATTCATTCGTAAATGTTTCACTGCTGACGTATTTGACCTTTGCATTTGGCTGATTTTGTAGCATTTGATGACCGATCGCATGCATCAAGTGAGTTTTTCCAAGTCCTACGCCTCCATAGAAAAACAGAGGATTATAGATAGAACCAGGATCTTCTGCAACGACGAGAGCGGCCGCATGAGCCATCTGATTTCCCTTACCGATAACGAAGGTATCAAAGGAATATTTTGGATTCAGCATCGCTTTTTTCCCATGTTCAAGAAATTCTTTTGGTTCCGGTTTTGGTTCTTCCAATTCAGGTGCCATCATGGCAGAGTCACCACTGACAACAAAATGAGGAATAATTTCACTTCCAGTCAGCTGGAAACCGATCTCAACGATTTTAGCCGCCAGATTCTTTTCCCAGTAATCTTTGTGAACGGCGGAAGGAACTTCCAGCCAAAGCTGATCGTTTTCCAGTTTTAGCGGATTTGTTGTTTTTATCCATGCATCAAAGCTGGGAGCGGATAGAACGGATTGATAGGCTGTTTCTAAACTTTTCCAGAAACTTTCCACATCTGTCATGTATGAGACCTCCTTTATAAGTGGGTATGAAAAGTTTTGTGTATAACTATATGAATGTAACGACTAATAAACAGCATGAAAAACAATTTCCATTGTTTATTATAGAAACCAACAGAAATTTTTAGGTATGATGAATGATTTAGTGAGATTCATATGGATGATTCGCAAATAAGATTTTAGCATTTTTTGAGAACTTTTTCCACAGGCAATTAAGAATTGTGGAAAATAAATTAACAAAAGGGGAAAAAGTTATCCCCAACAGTCAAAAGAATCGTGGAAAACTCCATTTAAAAATACTTATCCACAAACTTTTATGGATAATAGAGTCAATGAAATCAGAGTTTTTCTATAATTATCCACAACAAAAAAACGAGATGTGGAAAACTTTTTCACACCCTGTTTTTTTGTGTAAAAACCAATGGAAAAACCAAAATAAGCAAAAGGACAAAAATGAGATATCCACAAATTATTCACGGCTTGTTAGAAAATGTGGATAACTTTTATTCCTTTTTAATTCAAAAATCAGGAATTATTTCTCTAAGATTTATTGACAAATTGGGGCCTCATTCGTTATACTATCAAAGTATGTCTATATTATAGATGGATAGGTGGCAATCCAGGAGGTGGAATCAGAATGAAAAGAACATATCAGCCAAATAAACGTAAACGTCAAAAAGTACACGGATTTCGTAAACGTATGAGTACTAAAAACGGTCGTCGCGTATTAGCAAGCAGACGTCGTAAAGGTAGAAAAGTAATTTCAGCGTAATAGTAAATCAACTTTTTATAACGCTTATAAATAAAGAGCCCTTTATTATCTTATACAACACAGTTGATGTAGAGATAATAAAGGGTTCTTTTTCACTATAAGGAATCGAAATAACAGATGAAAAAATTCGCTGATAATGATAATATATACAGTTGAAGTCATAAAAAAACTTTGCTAATTTTTTGTTGGGGCATATTTGAAAAACCTAGTGGTGAATAGTTGTGTAAAGTATTCCCAAAAGTTGAGTAAATTAGCTTCTTTCAGGGAATGATCTTTGAAAAGATCTCTGCTAATTATCTAAACAGTGAAACGGGCAACTCGCTTATGTATCTTATAAATGGAGTCGTGTTCCTTGATTTCTGTAAAGGTACTTGAAAAACCTAAAACTGTTGAAATTATCAAACAGACCTTAAAAATTTTTTGGCTTTTTTTGTAGTAAAGAAACTCTAAAAAAAAAATTGGTAATATGCTATCATTGTATGGTAAGTAAAAAGAAGAGAAACAAGGGATGCAGATGAAAAAATCCTATCGGGTAAAGAAAGAAAAAGAATTTCAAGATGTCTTCTTAAAGAGGCAGTCCTGTGCGAATCGACGATTTGTTGTCTATGTATTAGAACGAGATCAAGAGCATTTTCGTGTTGGGATCTCTGTAGGGAAAAAAATTGGGAACGCCGTGACAAGAAATGCTGTAAAGAGGAAGATACGTGCCTCTGTCCATGCGTTGAAGGACGAAATAGAGTCATCTTATGATTTTATTGTCATCGCAAGGCAAGGAGTTGAAGAGCTGTCTTCAGAAGAAGTCATGACGAACTTAACGCACGTGTTAAAACTTGCAAAAATTTTGAAATGAGAGAGGAATAGATTTGTGAAAAAGTATAAGCGTCTATTATTGATGGCCGGTCTGGTCATGTTGGTCTTTGTTTTATCTGCCTGTGGTACAGCGCCGATCAGTGAAAGCAGCACAGGAATCTGGGATCGCTATATTGTCTATTATTTCGCTGAAGCGATTAAATTTCTATCAGTTGGAGGAAATACCGGGATAGGGATCATTCTCTTTACTCTGGTCATTCGGGTTATCCTACTTCCACTAATGCATTTCCAGACAAAGAGTATGCGGAAGACACAAGAACTACAACCACAGATGAAAGCTCTGCAGGAAAAATATGCGTCAAAAGATCCAGAAACGCAACGTCTGTTCAAAGAAGAGCAGCAACGTTTATATTCTGAACATGGTGTGAATCCTTATGCGGGCTGTTTACCACTCTTAGTTCAAATGCCAATCATGATGGCATTGTATCAATCGATTTCACGTGTACCGGAATTGAAAGAGGGAAGCTTCCTTTGGTTGAACCTAGCCTCTCCAGACCCATACCTGATTTTGCCAATTTTGGCAGCTGTCTTTACTTTTGCCAGTAGCTACTTAACGAGTATGAGTCAAATAGAATCAAATGCTTCATTGAAAATCATGAACTATGTTATGCCGGTAATGATTTTTATGATGGGGCTGAGCTTGGCAAGTGGTCTGTCTCTGTACTGGGTGATCTCCAATGCATTCTCAGTAGGTCAGACTTTACTGCTCAACAATCCTTTCAAGATTAGAGCAGAACGTGCTGAAAAGATAAAACAACAGAAAGAGCTTGAAAGAGCTCTGGAGAAAGCAAAAAATCCTAAGAAAAAAAGAACGAAAAAGCGCTAAAATAGAGGAGGTTTTGACATGCCGGTTTATGAAGGGAATACGGTCGAAGAAGCAACTGCCAATGGGTTGCGAGCTTTGCAGCTGAAAAGGGATGCTGTAGAAATCACTGTTTTGTCTGAAGGTAAAAAAGGGTTTCTTGGATTCGGAAAAAAAGCTGCTCAGGTTTCCATCGAAGCAACTGTCAGTGAGCAGGTATCAGAAGCAGTTGAAGAAACAGTAGAAGCTGTCGTTGCTGCGGATGAAGAGCTGGAAATGAAGGATGCTGTTGAACAGACAGTGAATGTAACACCTTCTTCAGCAACAGAGCAAAAAACGGTGCTGGAAGATTTAACTGACGATGAGGCGATTACTGAATTGGCCCTCTATCTGACAAACATCTCAAAAGAGCTGAATGCTCCTGCGATGGTTCGGCTTGAACGTACGGCTGACAACATGATTTTCCATTTGGATACAGAGAAGCCTGGGATTCTTATTGGGAAGCATGGGAAAGTGTTGAATGCGATGCAATATCTGGCACAAGTGTTTATTCATCGTGCGGCATCTAACAAACTGTCAGTTGTTGTCAATGTTGGAGATTACCGCGAAAAACGTCAGGCAATATTAAAGCGTTTGGCTGAGCGTACGGCTGAGAAAGTGAAACGTACAGGACAACCGGTATTCTTAGAACCAATGCCTGCCTTTGAAAGGAAACAAATCCACTTTACACTGAGTAAAGATGAGTATATCAAAACCCATTCAGAGGGCGATGAACCTTACCGTTACTTGGTTGTTGAGCCTGTGAAGAAGTATTACTAATACTAAAAGAAAAGCACAGTAATTGGAACAAAATCCATTTGCTGTGCTTTTTGCATGGTTCCATTTCATCAACGAAGAACATCTTTATATACTCTTAGTACATTACTGGAAAATATTTTCTCTAACTCATCACTGGAAAAACCTTCGCGAACCAATGCTTGATACAGCTTATTGACAGCAGAAGCGTCCGGTAGCTCCTGTGTGATAGGAATCCCATCAAAATCGGAGCCCAATCCAATACAGTCGATACCGCCAACAGTTTGGAAATGTTTGATGTGTTTTACTAACCCATCAATCAAAGTTTCGCTGTCATTGTTAGTAACGAAGAGGTCACAATAATTCATCCCAATGACACCACCACGATCGGCGATTTTCTTGATTAGATGATCCGGCAGATTACGAAAATGAGGGCAAATAGCGCGTGCATTGGAGTGACTGGCCACAAATGGTTTTTGTGTATAGGTCAGGATATCTTCTACCAGCTGATCAGAGCCGTGCGAGACATCGATGATCATTCCCAACTGTTCCATGCGTTGAACAATCGCAATTCCTTGCTCTGTCAATCCCTTTTGTTTTATTGAAAGGAGCTGTGACTGCTCATCGAAAAAGGCAGCATTGGGATAGCCAATCTCATTTGGATAATTCCAAGTTAAAGTCATCATTCGTACGCCAGCTTGGTAAAATTCCTCTAGCTTGTTGAGCTCTCCCCTAATTGGTGCTCCTTCCTCCATAGTGAGCATCGCGCTGAGCTTTCCATTTTGCTGATTTGCCATGATTTCTTGATAGGTCGTAACAGGAAGAATCCAGTCTTTGTTGTCTTCCATTTCATCATAAAAGCATTGAACCATCTCTTTGCAGGTCTGATAAGGATCTTCTGTATCCTTTATATCCATAAATAAAGCAAAATTTTGAAGCAGATAGCCTCCTTCGATCAGTTTTTTTTGATCGATTTGAAAGGTATTTTTTCGAAGCTTTTCGTAGGTTCCCTCTTGTTTACTTTGGTAAACTTTCATGATTGTATCACAGTGCATATCTACTGTATTCAGCATACCATTCCTCCTCTTATTGTTGTTTATCGTACCTCTTCCTGTAAATTTCGTCCATATTTTCTTGAAAATACCTATAAAAATTTTGTGGTGTTCTTGTTGAAAAAAAGATGTCAAATCTGTGACATTCACAGTATTCGACCAAAACGCATTGACAAAAGTGAGTAAACGAAGTATATTTTATACGAAATCATTCTTATCAGCGTACACAAATACGATGATAAAGTAGTTGAAGCAGTAATGCTTCTCCCAGCCCGATCCTTCTTAGATCGGGTATTTTTTTGTTTTATTTGTAGAAACGTGAAAAACGGAAAGTCCGCCAATGGTTGAGGAAGTATTATAATAAAGCAGCCTGTGGCACTTAATGCCACAGGCTGCTTTGTAAGCTCAGATTAACCGATCGTTGTTTGTGTGAATTGAACAACTGTTCCGTAAGCGAAAATTTCAACATATTTTTTTTCATCTTTTTCGATGAATTTTTCTTCGAAATGGCAGTTGATGACCGCATCAGCTTCATATTCAAAAGCCATTTGCTTTAATTTTTTGCAGACATTCTGGAAAACTTCGTTTGGATTGGTTTCCTCAGAAAATAGATCGATTTCCACTAAATCAGTCGCAAAAATAATATCGCGCAGAATATATTTCTTATTTACATTTCCTGTAGATAATGTAATGCTGTTGAATCGATTTTCCATGATTGTACGTTCACGTTCACTGTCTTTTTTACTTGAAAAAGGCATACTTTTCTCCTCCTTTGTTGTTTCCTTATCCCTATTGTAATGATATGGTGTGAGAAAAGCAAAGTTAATAGATAATGAAAGAGAAAATAATCATCAAAAGTGATTGAGGAGGTGACAAAGAACGAAAATAGTCTGGAGAGATGAGTCTTTGGAGCCATGTCTTCACATTTTTGAAGTTGCCATTGGAGTAAAAATGTGCTATTCTATGTCCTGTAAAAAACAGATGGATCAAGCAGTCAAAGTGCTAAATCCGCCCATAACAAGGGGTGGAGTGGGCGCTTTTTTTGTAGTTTAAAATGGGAATAACTGTTTTTGACTTTACGAAAAATCGACTAAGGACAACGATTCATTCACTTTTAGAGATATGAGTGATGATCCTCCACATGATTTTCGTTGGGTGTATCAGGCTATTAGATGTTCTTGTATCATTAGAACGAGTAAGCAACAATTTTTTACACGATCACATACATAGAAATTTTTAAAGGGTCAACTATAGAAAGGAAGAACAGCATGCAGCAAGTGACATTGGAATTTGATACAATCGCCGCTATTTCTACGCCTCCCGGAGAAGGAGCAATCAGTATCGTTCGATTGAGTGGTGACGAGGCGATTGCTATTGCAGATAAGGTATATCGTGCCGGAGCGAAATCATTAAGTGATGTTTCCTCCCATACGATTCATTATGGACATATTGTTGATCCAAAAAATACAGAATTACTTGATGAAGTAATGGTTTCAGTAATGCGAGCGCCTAAAACATTTACTCGAGAAGATGTTGTCGAGATCAATTGTCATGGTGGAATAGTTGTTGTAAATCAACTGCTCCAGCTTTTGCTAAGAGAGGGTGCGCGTTTAGCTGAACCAGGTGAATTTACGAAACGGGCCTTTTTGAATGGACGGATGGACTTGTCTCAGGCTGAAGCGGTAATGGATTTGATTCGTGCAAAAACAGATAAAGCGATGCAGGTGGCGTTACATCAGCTTGATGGCAATCTTTCCGGTTTGATTCGAACACTACGTCAGGAAATTTTAGAGACGTTGGCTCAAGTAGAAGTGAACATCGATTATCCTGAGTATGATGATGTAGAAGAGCTGACGACGAAGCTTTTGTTGGAAAAGGCTGAATTTGTCAAAGCTCAGATCGAAGGACTGCTGACAACAGCTAAGCAAGGGAAAATCTTGCGCGAGGGACTGAGTACAGCAATCATTGGGCGTCCGAATGTTGGTAAATCAAGTCTCTTGAATCATTTATTACAGGAGGAAAAGGCGATTGTTACAGATATCGCCGGAACAACACGCGATGTGATTGAAGAATATGTCAATGTTCGCGGTGTCCCGTTAAAACTGATCGATACAGCTGGAATACGTGAAACAGAGGATATCGTGGAGCGAATCGGTGTAGAACGCAGCCGTAAAGCGTTGGCTGAATCTGATCTGATCTTGTTGGTGCTGAATCAAAATGAAGCACTAACGGAGGAAGACAAGCAACTATTGGCAGCAACAGATGGGTTAAAACGGATCATTTTACTGAACAAAATGGATCTACCATCACAGATGGATAAATCCGAATTAAACCAATTAGCAGAAAATGAAGAAATCTTACCGGTCTCAGTATTATCAAGTACAGGAATGGAGCAGTTAGAGCTGAAAATAGCCGATCTGTTTTTCGGTGGTGAAACCGGGGAGAAGGATGCGACTTATGTCTCGAATACTCGTCATATCGCTTTATTGGATCAGGCTGTTCTATCCTTAGATGAGGTCATTCGTGGCATTCAGGCTGGAATGCCTGTCGATCTAGTACAGATCGACATGACTCGCTGTTGGGATTATTTAGGAGAAATCGTTGGAGATAGTGTACAAGATGAGCTGATAACACAGCTGTTTAGTCAGTTCTGTCTAGGAAAATAAAGAAGGAGAATCAATTTGGATGAATCAATTTAATGCAGAAACCTATGATGTTATCGTAGTCGGCGCAGGACATGCTGGATCGGAAGCTGCGTTGGCTGCTGCGCGTATGGGCAGTAAGACACTGCTGCTGACGATCAACTTGGATATGGTCGCTTTTATGCCTTGCAATCCTTCTGTTGGAGGACCGGCAAAGGGTGTCGTTGTAAGAGAAATCGATGCATTGGGCGGAGAAATGGGCCGTAACATCGACAAAACATATATTCAAATGCGGATGCTGAATACTGGGAAAGGCCCGGCTGTTCGTGCCTTGCGTGCGCAAGCAGATAAGCACGCTTACGCCTCTGAAATGAAGCATACGATCGAACGGACGGAAAATCTAACACTGCGTCAGGGGATTGTAGAACAGCTAATTGTAGAAAACGGAATCTGTCAGGGTGTCGTGACTTCTACAGGTGCAAAATATCAAAGTAAAGCAGTAATTATTACAGCGGGAACTGCATTGCGGGGCGAAATTATTATCGGTGAATTGAAGTATTCTTCTGGACCGAATAATTCACTGCCATCTATCGGATTGGCTGATCATTTGAAAGAACTTGGACTTGAAATGGATCGTTTCAAAACAGGAACTCCACCACGAGTTAAGTCAAGCAGTATCGATTATTCTGTGACAGAGGAGCAACCAGGCGATGAAGTACCCAATCATTTCAGCTTCAGTACGCCGGACAGTGCCTACAATATGGAGCAGCGTTCTTGTTGGTTGACCTATACTAATGAGGGGACACATGAGATTATTCAGAATAATCTACATCGTGCGCCCATGTTTACAGGGATTGTTGAAGGGGTAGGGGCTCGTTATTGTCCTTCTATTGAAGATAAAATCGTTCGATTTTCTGATAAACCACGTCATCAGTTATTCTTAGAGCCAGAAGGACTGAACACAGAGGAAGTCTACGTACAAGGCTTATCCACTTCGATGCCTGAGGATGTACAAACCGATGTCTTACATTCGATTGCCGGACTGGAAAAAGCAGAAGTGATGCGTACTGGTTATGCAATCGAATATGATGTTGTTGTTCCTCATCAATTACGTCCGACTTTAGAAACGAAAGTGATCGAGAATTTATTCACTGCCGGTCAGACGAACGGCACGAGTGGGTATGAAGAAGCTGCTGGGCAAGGACTGATTGCCGGAATCAATGCAGCATTAAAAGTGCAAGGCAAAGAACCTTTTGTGATGAAGCGTAGCGATGGTTATATTGGTGTAATGATTGATGATTTGGTTACAAAAGGGACCAATGAACCGTATCGCTTGTTGACATCACGTGCCGAATATCGTTTGATTCTGCGCCATGATAATGCCGATTTGCGTTTAACAGAAAAAGGGCACGGGATCGGATTGGTTAAAGAAGAGCAATATCACGCATATCTGGCTAAAAAAGAAGCTGTAGAAAAAGAGATCAAGCGTCTGAATACAGTGAGAGTAAAACCTACTGAGGCTGTACAGGCTTTCTTAGTCGAGAAGGGCTCTGTTCCGTTGAAGGATGGTGTTCTTGCTGGAGATTTCTTAAAACGTCCCGAAATGACGTATCACGAGGTTCAGCAGTTCATCGCTATGCCTGATGAACCACTGACAGATAAAGTAATTGAACAGGTTGAAATTCAACTTAAGTATGAAGGATATATCAAAAAAGCTCTTGAAAAAGTAGAGAAGCTAAAACGAATGGAAGCAAAACGGATTCCGGAAAATATCGATTACGAAGCAATCAATGGATTGGCTACAGAAGCAAGACAAAAGCTGCAGAAAATCCAACCGGAAACCATTGCTCAAGCAAGCCGAATCAGTGGTGTAAATCCAGCAGACCTTAGTATTTTGATGGTGTATATCGAACAAGGAAAGATAGCGAAGGTACAGCCGTAATCCCTTGGTACCAAAGGATTTATAGTGGTTGCTGAACACTCATACTATCAATTGACCTCGGTTTTGACTCCGTCGGTCACCCGTTCATGAAGGAAGAGAACATTTCTACAGTCTCCTCTTGTCGATTTTGAGATACTTGAATGTAGATATCCATTGTCGTTTTAGAAGAAGAGTGACCTAAACGATCTTGAACGTCTTTTATCTGTGCTCCGGCTTCAAATAACAAACTGGCGTGAGTCTTTCTAAAGCCGTGTACCTTAATAATTTTCATATCAGGGAACTTCCTAACCACCTTATCCATTACATGATTCGGATAGGCTTTATATAGGAAGTCCCTTTTTTTATTAGCTTTAATGGTACTAATTACCGGAACGTCTTCCATATTATCTATTCGGATACCACGTGATAGATTTTTTTTGATTACAGACCGTTTCCATTTTTTTAAAATGACTATAGTACCATCATCAATAGTGATTACCCGATTAGATTTATCAGTTTTAGTGGGATTCAAATGCAAAGAGCCATCTGATAGTTCAATAAGTGTCTTGTTAAAAGATATAGTCTTTGCTTCGAAGTCTATATCCTTCCATGTTAAGCCAAGTATTTCACCCTTTCTGGCACCGGTGTAGGAAGCTAGTCTAAAAAATGCAATTGCACGTTCGTCTTTTAGTTCTTCGAGACAATTGAAAAATTGTTGAAGTTCTTCTTTAGTGTAAACTTCATCTATTGATTTAGAAGACTTTGTTTTGGATTTAGGTGTAACCGTGCGTTCCATGGGATTGTCCTTAATCACACCAATTAATATACCGTATTTGAAGACTTGGGAAGCATAGCTCTTTACTTTCTGAAAAGCTTTATATTTCTTTGCCCATTCAGATAGTATTTTTTGGCACATTGTCGGTGTAATCGTATCTAATTTAAGTTTACCGAAGTATGGAAGAATTTGATTTTTAAAGTAATTTCTAATCCGTTGCTCTGTTGTATTTCGAATATTCTCTTTGTGTTGACTCATCCATAGTTCATAAAGCTCTTGGTAGGTTTTTACAGTATTCCGGTTACCGATACCGTTAGATTCAATTTCTAATTGTAACCGAGCTAAATCCAGAGAAGCTTCCTTCTTTGTTTGGAAATCTCTTCGTGTAGTTCTTATCTCTTTTCCAGTTATAGGGTCTTTGCCCAGATAAACTTTGTAGAGCCATCTAGTTGATCCATCTTTCTTTTTATACGTTTTAAATGTTGCCATTGTTTTTCCTCCTTGAGAAGCCATAAAACCCGCTGAGAGAGTTTACAGGCTACTTTTCATTGCATCCCACCTTTCGAATTAAATTCTTCTTATCTTAATTTTTGAAGTAACTCCGGATAGTAGTCAGTAAAGAGTCTAATTCATCATCTGTTAGCTTTTGCTGTTCAATTGCTGATAACAATTCTTTGATGTTTGGCGGTAGGTTATCTATGTACCGATTTCTCTTTAGCAAGCTATCTGCAACTATTAAAAATGAATCTGTAATGTGATGTGTGTCTGAGTAGCTCCAATTACTTAGCCTAGCTTTTTCAACTACTTTATCAATTATTGATTGCTTTATATCCGGCATAGCCATTTCATACATGTCAAAGAGTTTTTCGTGACCTAACTTTATATACAGGTCTTTTATACTGGCATAGGGTTTTGAATTGACAAGGAATAAAGAAGAGATATATTCATCTATATTTCCATATAAAACCCATTCGACAGTCGTTTTTCCAAGCAAAGCTATAATTTTTAGCCTCTCCTTATTGGGAAGGCTTTTTCCATTTTCCCAATTATACACAGCTGCTTTACTAGTCCGATCAGCAAGAAAACCGAAATCTTCTAACGTATAATCACCACGAATTTCTCGAATACGTTTACCTACGGCTTTTAAATCATAAAGTTTCTCTCCAGTTAAAATGTTCAAAATTATCACCTCAACAACAGGATAACACAAAATATTTACTAAGTAAATAAAAAATATGTATTTATCTATTTTATTGTTATTTACCAATAAAGCGAAGGTATGAGATTTTTGATTCTTGTTCTATTGTCTATCATCAATAAATGCTTATTTTAAAGGTTTTTTTCAATTTTTGGGTTGCAAGTCAACACCTGTGGGTTTAATATGTAATTATGATTATTTGTTTTTTTAAGTAGTTAATTTTTTGGGAGGGAGGTAAATAAATGGGAATGGTTGTAGATGTAGATATGAATGAGCTAGTGATGGAGATTGTATCCGGAGTTAGTGAGGTAATTGGAGGAATGTCTGACTTGACTAACCGGTATGGAGAGTATCTTACTACAGAAGAAACTAGAATTTTTCTAGGTGGGATATCAGTTAACACACTAGCTAAGTTACGTAAGAAGGGGCTGAAACGAATCACTATTGATGGTCTGTGCTTATATAAGAAAACTGACATTGTTCAATTCTTAGATGAACATACATATTGATTATCAGATATACTCCGGTAATTATTCTTTTTTTCTCTGAGTAGCCTTTGTAAAAAGGTATAAGAGTAGCTTGAAGACCTTGGGGTTATTCACCCCAAACCCGAACAACCTTTCAGCTTGACCGAGGAGGAGTGAGGAACGCTCCTCCGAGGTTATCTTCTTTAAAAATTATTGTTTAAAACTAATTAAACTCTGTTCTCAAAAAGTATTTAAATTTAGTAAATGAACAAGAGGGGTAAATAGCTACTTAATTGTAACCTAGTGCAGATACTATTCAGAGTTACTATTCGTAACCCTTCATAGTAATAGTGAATACAAAAACTAAAAAACGGACAAGAAAGAAGGAAAAAGATTTGCCAAAATTAAAAAAAAGAAGAAGTCTTAATGACAAATTAGTGAAGAAGCTTTTATGGAAAGCTAGACATTCTGAGTTTTATCAGTATTCTTTTAAAAAGCTTTACACTGTAGCTGGTGAAAAAGGTTGTTGGAATAAAAAACGAACTCAAGATGAGTTTAACCATCAGCTTTGTGATGAAATGATGCTGGGGAAACAAAGATTTTTTGAACAAGGATACAGTATTTTTGACGATGGATATGAACGGTTTTTACTTAGTAACTCTCCGGAGAGTCAGATAGCAATGAATAATATTGTGTCTAATGCTCGGTCAAGAACGATGAAGCATTATATTCAAGAAGAGGAAGGTAAGATAGGTAAAAATCAAAAAGAAATACAGAAAGAGTTCGACGAAAGATACAACTATCTATCTGAAGAAAGTAAAACGGCAATAAAAAAAGGTCGAAAGTCTGGAATAAATAGGTATAAAAAACCTATGATTTTTTTGGAGTTCGAAAAAAAACATAGCAATTTGAAAGATAACACAGTAGATTGTCAAGCTGATATTGAGTTGGAAGAGGTTATAATGAATAAGCTTGCTGAGAAGGACAAACTACTTCTGTATGCTTTTATGAAATTTTCGGAAGAGGAGATTGCGGAGAACGAAAGTATTCAACTTGATTCAGTAATGAGAGAGAAACGACGATTGAGAGATAAGATACAGCGGCTTCGAAACAATGAAGATTAACACAATCTTTTCAATGTCGATATTTTTAGCATTGTCTATTGCTTGAAAATAAAATAAAGCCGGAGTTTCCAAATTATGAAGGATACTCCGGCTTTTTATTATGGTTTGAAAGTTGTTCTTTCCGCTTCTTGTTTTTTTAATAGTTTCATATACTCAATTGTTTGTTTTGTATCTTCGAGGGTTAGAGAGCGATAGAGAGCAAGAAACTCTTCTTCTGATTCGACTACATCTTTATCCAGAAAATGGCTTACAGGGGTTCCCAAAGCCTTTGAGAGAGCTGTTAAGCTTTCTAAGCTAGGTTCGGTTACCGAAGTCTCCCATCGTGTGACAGCCTGCTGGGTTGAATGGATTCTCTTAGCTAGTTGTTTCTGCGTCCACCCTAAAGCCCGGCGTCTCTCTCTAATTGTTTTAGCATATTGCTTTTGTTTCATTCGATACACCTCTCTTTTGTAATGATACAACAACTTGTTGTTTTTATTGATAATAAACAATGAAAAACTATATAATGAGTTGAAATACATCAAGTTGTTGTTTATAATGATACTGAGGAGTGAGCAGATGAAAAAGAGTAGCAAGCTTAGTCAATTTAGAGAAGCGAAAGGAATTTCTCAGATAGAATTAGCGGAAAAAATGGATGTAACACAACAGTGTATCAGTTCATGGCAAACTGGACGAACGGTTCCTAAGCCTTTCCAAATGAAGCAGTTATCGGAGATTTTAGATGTATCAATAGATGAGCTTTTTTATGAAGAATTTAATAATAGGTGAGTGTAGATGAAAAAGTACTTATTAGCCAGTACATTGTTAATAGTCTTATTACTATCTGGCTGTGGCAAGATGGACAATAAGGAGGTAATAAAATCTACAAATGATGAACCAAATGAAAGTCGGACATTCTTAGAATCGATTACGAATACTAGTACAGTAGAATCATCATATCAAGTGATGTCTGGAGAAGAGACTATAGAAACTACAACACTAGAAACAGCTAATCTGGGTACTATATACTATGAAAACCTAGACACAGCTGACCCGATTCAAGCTAAAGCGAAGTATTTCGGATGCTACATTGAAGACGATGGAACAACAGTGAATTTTATTCCATCAATGTCAGCAACAGTTCAAAACTTACAGCTTTATATGTCTGGAAATGGCAACGAAGACTACTACAATGATTTTCTAACAGGAGCTATAGAAGTTAGTCTCTTAACTGATGGTAAGCCTATAAACATCTATAACGTTGGATTAGGTGAAGTGATTATTACGGCTATAGATGGGATTGTAATTTATAGTATTTAATCATGGGAATAACCCCACCCCGTGCTTTTCTGACCGTACCTATTCACCTCCAGTAACTACAAATAAGTTACTTGGGGTGTGTTTTTCTTCGGGTTTTCGAATCCGGCTATGTTAAATGCTATCTGAAATGAAACAAAAAACTCTTATAAATGTTGATATATATAGTTTTTTCTGTTTCAGATAGTCATTTTCAATAAAGTAGTTTTTTGCTAATTTTGACCGTTTATATCACTAAATAGTGTTGTTTTTTATGAAAAAAATGATATGCATGTTTCATTTACATATGAAATCAGAGAGGGGCAAGAGAATGCAATTAGTAATGACAAAGGCACCGAAGAATATGGAAATTAAAAAGATGGGATTATATATAATACTAATAACAGTTATAGCTGTACTAGCTGGCTGTGGTAACAATAGTAAAAGTCTACAAGGGTATTGGAAGAGTACCGACGAACAAGGTCAAGTGTACCATATGGAAATTAGTAAAAATACTTTACACTTTCTAGCGGGTAACCAATATGTGTTTATGCTAGTTTAAAAAGGGGCCACTTTTCATAGAAACGATGGTTGAAAAAGGGACCACTACTAACTCACAATAAGTAAAGAATCAATTTACTTATTGGAGGTCTTGGAGTGATAACTTTTATGGATAAATTAACAATCATTCGTCTGCTGGAAGGTGGCCGTTCTCAACGTTCTGTTGCGAAAGAACTGGGTCTCAATCGAAAAACTGTTGGTCGTTACTGGCGGCAGTATCAAGCAGCACAACGATCATTGGAACAAGATCCTGCCAATCCGATAAAAAAAGAGCAGTTAACGGCTCCACCAACTTATCAAACAGAGAATAGGCAACCTAGAAAATATACACCTGAAATCGACCAACGGGTCGAAGAAATTCTCGCATTTGATCAATTAAAAGCCAAACAGCTTGGTCCTCATAAACAACGATTGACCACTGTAGCGATTCACGAAATGTTGGTATCAGAAGGGTTTGATATTGGACAGAGTACATTACGTCCATATATTCGAGAAAAACTTCAAGCAAAAAAAGAGGCGTATATCAAGCAGCTTTACCCATTGGGTTATCGAACCGAGTTTGATTTTGGTGAAGTAAAATGTCTGATCAACCAACAAAAGAGAACATTGACGATCGCGGTATTCTCTTGCCCAGCTTCTGGTTACCGCTGGGGAAAGCTCTATGAATCTGCCAACCAACAGGTTTTCTTGGATGCCCATATTTGTTTCTTTGAACAGCTTCAGGGTGTTTACTCTACGGTTGTTTATGACAATATGCGAAACGTAGTGAAACGCTTTGTCGGCCGACATGAGAAGGAACTCAATGACGAGTTAGTGAAAATGGCTCTTTATTATCGCTTTGAGCCAGTGGTGACCAATCCCTTCAGCGGCCATGAAAAGGGACACGTAGAGAAAAGTGTGCAGGTTTTACGCCGAAAAGCGTTCACAAAACAGTATGAGTTTGAATCGATTGGACATGCCCAAAAACATTTAGATCAAGCTATACTTGAATTAAACTTAGACTCGACGATCGCT
Source organism: Enterococcus sp. 9E7_DIV0242 (assembly GCF_002140975.2). Classification (NCBI taxonomy): domain Bacteria; kingdom Bacillati; phylum Bacillota; class Bacilli; order Lactobacillales; family Enterococcaceae; genus Enterococcus; species Candidatus Enterococcus clewellii. Next base: position 2,671,732 of record NZ_CP147247.1, on the reverse strand, counting down.
GTGGAACAGGCACAATTACAGCCGCTCCGAGGATTTTATGACTACGGTATCACTACAAAGCAAACCGTAGATAAATATAGTTTTGTCCATGTGAATGGCAACTACTATTCCGTTCCAGATTATCTGGTTGGTCAGAAAGTCATCGTGAAACGTTATCTCAATGAACTGAAAATTGTCGGTTCCAGCCAGATTATCGCGACACACCTTATTCAGAAGGGAGAAAAGCAATACTCGATCGATATTCGTCATTATTTAACGACTTTTTTACGGAAGCCTAAGTCATTGGAACACTCGCTTGTTTTGAAGAAGACACCTAAGTTGCGGCATTGTTTTCTTCAGTATTATCAAAAGACCCCGCGTAGATTTCTTCAATTTATTGAAAATCATTTAAGTATCTCTTTGGATCAATTGATCATCCAGTTAGAAGAAGAAGCGTTGAAAGACCATAAGGTCTCTAAAACACCACCTAGTCGAGCGGTAAATGAAGCGAGAAACCAACTGCAGGAATATAATCTGATCCACCAAGTGAGAAAGGCGGCCAATAAATGATCGAAGCATATGCCAAGCAATTAAAATTACCTTATCTGAAGAAAAACTATTCCACTTTACTCCAGCAAGCGATCGACCTGGATCAAAATTTTGAGGAGTTTCTTACACAGCTGCTTACGTTAGAGATTGAACAGCGGCAAAACAATCGGATTCAAACACTGATTCGTCAATCAAAATTGCCAAGTAAAGTGACGTTCGATGACTACATGGACAGTCATTTAGAAGTGAAAATGAAGAAACAAATCAAAGAGTTGAAAACATTACGATTCATCGATCAAAAAGAGAATCTTATTTTAATGGGCAATCCTGGCGTTGGGAAAACCCATTTAGCAACTGTTCTCGGAATGGAAGCCTGTCTTTCCGGAAAAAGTGTCCTCTTTACGAATATCCCTAACTTGGTCATCGAACTAAAAGAATCCATGAGTGCGAACCAGTTGAATTTTTATAAGCGCCGGTTTGGCAAATACGACTTAGTTATTCTAGATGAATTAGGTTATGTGTCATTTGATCAAATAGGAAGCGAGATTCTCTTTAATCTTCTCTCGAATCGAACGACTGCCGGCTCGATGATCATCACGACGAACCTGTCCTTCGATCGCTGGGAAGAAACCTTTAAAGATCCAATGCTTACAGCAGCAATGGTGGACCGTTTGGCCCATCGGGCTCATGTGTTGGATCTCAGTGGTCCATCTTTTCGTGTAGAAGATACAAAGAAATGGCTAAACTAATTTTTGGCCCCTTTTTGAATCATCCAGTGGCCCCTTTTTCAGTTGCGTTTAACACAATATGTGGAATATAATTATAAAGATACAAGTACAAAAAATACAAAGCTTATAGAAGCCACAAACGAGGATAAAAGCACTTTTATCTCACTAGGAGAAGCTACAAACCCGAAAGATGGTTCTTTAAAGATGGTTATTGCTAGTGGTAGTAATAGCGCCATGTTAAATTTTACTCGTATTGACAAGGCAGATAGTCCATTAAAAGACAATAAGAGTAGCGGGGGTATAAGCTTCTCAAAAGTTCTTATATACTCTTTAATCAGTATTAGTGTTATTGCCTATATACAGCATAAGAAAAAGCCAAAGGGGGGTACACCATGACGAAGCAAGAAGGACATACAAAAATAATGCTTATAGGGTTAGCGGTTATTTTAATAATACTACTATTAAGTGGTTGCAGTAAAAGTGAATTTGATGGATTTTATAGGGAGTTCGGTGTAAGTTCTACAGATAACCCTATTGAGTTACGTATTAAGGGAACAAAAGTAACTTATTTTTATGAAGGGAAGCCGACAACAAAAGATGGAACAATCGTAGACTATAAAGACGTGAAAGCAATCAGTACAACCTCAGTATATTCTAATGGGGATGTTATTATCACGAAAGATAAAAATAATGATAAATTATTGTATGTATCCTTTTTAGATACTGGTTTCTATACCAAATTTATTGTAAGTAAGGATACTAGATAGAAGGGTACATATAGAATTTATACTTAAGATGATGTAAAGGTAAGGCATGGAAGCTTTAAAGCTAGTAATTTCTAAAAAGAAATAGGACAAAATCGACTTTGTCCTGTTTTGCTTTCTCAGCGGGTATTTTTTGACTCCGTTTCTGACTCCGTCTTATTGATTTTAGTTGAGTTTAAATGACTAGTTAGACCAGTCATTTTTCTATTTATATTACCATATAACTTGCTTTGAACTCTAATGATATCAAGTCTTGAGACTATATCGAACAGGGGAAGATTGCGAAGGTAGAGACAAAAAAGATCTAAACATATAAAGAGATAGCGAGTAAAAATGACTTCTAGTTGCTAGAGGTCATTTTTATTTGCTAGAATCAATATCAATTATTTCAAGTTTTAGTTGCTTCGCAAATTATTATTTATTATCCTGATAAAAATTACTTATTGTTCTTTATTTTTATTTAAATATAGTTTTAGTTTTATTTTTATGATAAAATTATAATCTAAATGAAAAAATAAAGGAGAATAAAGAAATGAAAAAAAGTTTTAAACTGTTGAGTGTCGTTGGTTTGGGTCTTTTAGCAATATCGGTTGGAAATGGGCTGCTGGCTTCAGCAGAATATGGGAATGAAAATCGAGATCATTCTCCCTATGCGTATATTCCTGATTATGATCTAAGAGAAATGCTTGCCCACATGAGTGGTGTTCGCTCAGATGAAATTTACGAAGAATACGGGTTGATAGAAAAAGATGTATTAAGAGATCTAACAAGAAAGTATGATGATGAATCAGGTGCATATAGTTTAGAAGGCCTTCAATATTTGGAGAATATTACTGAGTATGCTTCTGAAGGATCAGAAGCGGTTGACTATAGACCATTGGAGAAGCTGACTAAATTAAAAGAATTTAAAGATTGGCATGCCCCGGCGTATTCTATTGACTTTTTTCAAAATATGAATCAGCTGGAGGAAATTTATTTGGAATTGGGCGTTGGCATGGACGAAGGGGATACTTCTCTTAGACCGATTTTAGATTTAACGGTCCTAAATCCATTGACTAACCTAACGAGTTTGACTATTTTGGAAGAAGCACGATATAGCCAAACAATTGTTCTAAAAAATGGCATGACTCAGTATCAATTGGTAGATCCGGTTATTTTGTCAAATCATTTTGGCGATACTGAGGTAGAGTATGAATCGAACGATGAGGGTTTTACTTGTGAGAATGGTATTTTGAGTTGGAATAACTTGAGCAGTGATACGACAGAATTGAGATACAGTTGGAACGCGAGAAGTGATACAGACGAAGGCTACTTCAATTTTTCTGGAGAAGCAATTGTCCCTCTACATTGGAAATAGAACTATAGTATTTATTTAAAATAGCTCATAAAGCAGATTGCATTTTTGAACAGTTATGACTGTCTAAAAATGCGGTTTGTTTTTTTGCATAGGTTTAAAATATTTATTCATTTGATTGGATTTAGAAATAAAATAGTCGAGTCCTTTTGAGACGAAATAGATGAATTATTTTTGTTACACAAAAAAAGATGAATGGAATGTTGAATACAGAGGGACCTGAGAGCTATGAGTAAAATAACTAATAGAAATTAATGCGGTCATTTCCTATCTACTACATAGTAGCTATCGTTAGGTATGAGATTCTTCCATTTGTTTCATGTGAAACATTTTGAATTGGACAACAAGATAGTTCAATTAAAAGAACATACTTATTTTCTATTCACACATATAAAACACGCTTAAAATAGTTTATTTTGGTTTTTTAGAAAAAAATAGATGACAAAAAATAAACTCTATGTTATTATTACGTTACAAAGAGACAGGAGGGGTGTACATGTCATTCATTAGTGGTGTTGTTCAATACTGGTTAAGCGCAACTTTGAACTTTTTCAACTTATTCTTCTAATTAAATAACCGAATAATTGAATGTTCTGCGACCGGAAAAATATTTTCGGTCTTTTTTTATGCGCTATTCTCTGAGAAATGACAATACGGTTAGGGAAGGACCTTTTAGTGTGGAACAGTCTTTTTTTTACATGAAAGTCTGCTACTAAGGGTGTGCAGAAAAAAAGTATTATTTCAAGAAAAAAATGCTTACGAAGATGCTTGATTTTTGATACCATAGTAGACGCTGCTCAAAAAGATGTATAAACCTTGTTTTATTGGGAAACCGCTTGAAATAGTGTGAAGCGGTATTTCAAGCAGATGGTAACTATCTATTTGAAAGAAGATACTTTTTTGAAAGAGGTATGGATAGATAGTCGTACAAACTCATGTAGCAGTATAAAAGATAGAGGAGAGAATGATTTTGCCAACAAATAAAAAAGAAAGTATTATTTTTACATTGATGATGTGTACAATGATGGTTTTTGGAATGAGTGTTTATAATACATTCCTACATAAAGGGATGGGAGGAATGACGCCATCCGAAATTTTACCGGGCTTTTTACCCGCATTTTTAGTTGCTTTGGTACTAGATGTTTTAATTGTGGGACCGTTCGCAAAAAATATTGCGTTTAAGCTATTAGGAAAAAATAAGGGGAAAATGCCTCTGACAGCGTTGGTGATCTCCGGGTGTATGGTTTTAGGGATGGTTCTGTGCATGTCATTATTTGGTTTGATCATGCAGCAAAATTTTTCAGGAAATGTATTGATTAACTATCTTCAAGCGATGAGTCTAAATGCTGTATGTGCCTTTCCTTTGCAGCTTTTGATTGTGGGTCCTGTTTCCAGATATTTTCTGAGGACAATTCAGTAAGGGTGTTGATGTGTGCAGATGAGTATCAAGGATTTAAGGTATAGGCGAACAGAACAGCTGCTCTGTGGTTCGTTGTTCGACCTTTTAGAAGAGAAGAATTTTAATGACGTGAAAATCAGTGAGCTAACAAATAGAGCAGGGATTTCAAGGCAGGCATTCTATTCTCATTATGAAGACAAATATGATTTTCTTGATCACTTGAATCATCTATTGATTATTCAGCTGCAAAGCTTTCTTTTGATCAAAATGAAGAATCCTAGAAGAATCGCCTTGTTGATTGCGGTGTTTGACCACCTTTTAAAGGACAGAGAGTTTTGCTTGAAGATTAAACGTTTATACGCGGTGAATCAAACGATTCAGGAACCAAATTTTGACTGCTTGGAGCGTCGATTGGAGAAGCTTTTTTCCTCGTACTTTGACGGGCATAGTTGGAAGACGGATTGTTATTGTCAGACCGAGTATTTTCATGAATTCTTAGGAAAGACGATCACACATGCTTTGCTCAGCGCAATTAGCAATAATAGTGAGATACCTTTGAGAATCTTACATACGCACCTGTGTCTATTTGATTGTTGATGCTAGATAAATAGGCAATAAGAGTGGTTATTAGCTCGGTAAAATGGCAAGGACCTATGAGGTCTTACGCTGTTTACCGGGTTTTTTCGGGCTAAAGTACCAGAGAAGTTCATGCTACAGGCTGAACGAGGAAAGCAAAAGAAATGTTACACTGAAAGGGTGGAAAAACGGATGTTATTGTTGGGGAATAACGACAGGATAAGGAGATAGGGATGAAAAAAGAACAGAGGAACATTTTATATTTGGTATTGGGGCAGTTTATTTCAGTTTTTGGTGGAGCGATTTTACGTTTTGCGTTGTCACTTTATGTGTTAGACCAGACGGGTCGCGCAGATATTTTTGCTACAGTGTTGGCGATATCTAGTATTCCAGTCTTGTTTTCGCCAATTGGCGGAGCGATTGCGGACCGTTTTGACCGACGAATGTTGATGGTATTGATGGATGTAGCGAATGCAGTCTTAGCGGTATTGCTGTTTCTCGTTTTAGGAACTAGCCAGTCGATTTTGTTGATAGGTATTTTATTGTTTGTTTTATCAGCTGTAGGCAGTTTGGATACACCTGTCGTAACAGCGAGTATCCCTTTGTTAGTAAAGGAAAGCGAACTGGAAAAAATCAATGGGTTGGTCAATGGTGTTCTTTCCATGTCGAATGTTGTTGCACCGATCATTGGTGGTGTTCTTTACAGCTTCATGGGTGCACAAATGATGGTAGCTAGCAGTATAGTTTTCTTTATTCTTGCAGCTATAATCGAAACATTTATCCGTATCCCATTCCAAAAGAGAGCAATGGAAAAAGGTATGGTAAAGACCCTACAAGCAGATTTAGTTGATGGATTTCGTGAAGTTCGTAATAATAAGGTTATTTTGAAAACAATCTTTATTGCTGCACTGATCAACTTTGTTTTGACACCATTCTTTATCGTTGGAACACCAATTATTTTAAGAGTAGTATTGCAGGTCAATGATTCTGTATATGGTATTGGTATGTCGCTATTTAGTTTAGCCAATATTTTAGGTGCTGTGTTTGCGGGTCCTTTGACGAAGAAACTGAAATTCAGTAACTTCTATTGGACATTTACAATTTCCGGTCTGCTATTGATTGTTATGAATCTAGGCTTAACGTTTGCCGGCAGTGGAACAGGTAGCATGATTGGTTTCATGTTCTTTGTGGTTACCGGTGTTCCGATTGGTATGTTAATGAGCAGTATCTCAATCTACTTAATTGCAGTTGTTCAACGAATCACACCAACAGAAAATATCGGCAAAGTCATGGCAACAATTATTGCAGTTGCACAGTGTGCAGTTCCTTTGGGACAAATGATGATCGGTTTGTTATTCAAGCAAACAACGACTAGTGTGTTTCTGCCAGTGATGTGTATAGCAGCTATTGTCCTTTTGGTTTCTTATCTATGCTACTACTTGTTTAAGGAAACAAAGGATTCAGATGTACAGGTTGCAAGAGAGCCATAATTAAAAATCTTGTAATAGTCTAGGAAAAATAGACTATTACAAGATTTTTTTATTTACTGAAATCATCCACTTGTTCTTGGTAGGTTTCACCCCAAGATTCCATCGCGCGCATTACTGGAATGAAGGTTTTCCCCAGTTCACTTAAGCGATAGTCTACTTTGGGTGGTACGGTATTATAGACTGTTCGAATCACTAAATGATTTTCTTGAAGTTCTTTCAAATGCTGTGTCAGCATTTTCTGTGTGAGTGTAGGATCTTCAAAGGCGGCCTTTAATTCACTGAAACGCAGAACAGAATGCTCTGCAAGAAACCAGATGATTGAAAGCTTCCATTTTCCTGCCATGATTCGTTGTGTTGTTACTAAGGGACAAGTGTCTTCCCAGTCCATCTGTTTCATCTGTAGACCTCCGTTTTCATGGGCTAAAGCTACTGATTGGATGCATGGTAGCTTGCTTGCTCCTTTGATGGGACAAAGACCACTTTTTAGTAAGTATACCACAATAAAGTGCCTTCTTGCCGCAGTCTTTGACGGTCCCTTATACTAAGGATGAATCGTTATTCTTAAGAGAAAAGGGTGGGTAAATGATGCAGGTAACAACAATCGGATCAACACTAACTGTTAGCCGAATCGGTTTAGGCGCAATCAATTTTGGTACCAAAATTTCCGAACCAGACGCTTTTTCCCTGATGAACGAATATGTGGGTTTAGGTGGGAATTTTATTGATACAGCTAATAATTATGCGGTATGGAATGGCGGTGATGGAGGAGAGAGTGAGCGAACAATCGGGATGTGGCTCGCACAAAGAAACGATCGAGAAAAGCTGGTAATTGCAACAAAGCTTGGTGCCCTAAGCACTAGCTCTGGGAAAGGATTTTCTAATATGGAGGGACTGAGCAGAGAAACGATACTGCGCGCAGTAGACCGCTCCTTGAATCATTTGCAGACCACGATCGATTTACTGTACTTACATGTGGACGACTTTGCTACTCCTCAGGAAGAAACCATGGGAACATTAGCAGAGTTGGTTGAGCAAGGCTTAATAAAAGAGTTGGGTTGCAGCAATTTTTTTAGTTGGCGGACCGAACGTGCACGACAAATTTGCCAACAGTTTGACTGGCCTTTTTTCAGCGCTATTCAGCAACGATACAGTTATCTTTCTCCCGTGATGGATGCAGAGCTATTTCCCCAAGTAGCTTTGAATGCGGATATGAAAAGCTATTTAACGGAACATCCAGAGCTCAGGTTGGTTGCCTATTCGCCACTGCTAAAAGGGCAGTATAACACGTCAGAAATACTGAATCCTGTCTATGATACAGCTGCAAACAGACAGAAGCTGGAACAACTGCTAGCGACAGAAAAGAACCCGAATCGCTGGGTATTGGATCAGCTTACGAATGAGTTTGGTGGAAGTGTGGCATTGCTGACAACCTCATCGCTTCAGCATCTAAAAGAAGCGATGGGACCAGTTCGTGAATGTTAAGGCAGAAGGGCTAGTCCAAGTCAATATGTACGACTTAAGGGGAGCTGAACTATAAAAATTGTACGTACTCACTGAAGATTGTCTTCTTCATAAAGTGGTAAGTCAGACTGGTTTTGCTTTTGAATACTGATCCGTTTTCCTTCAAATTCATTTTTGTTGATCTCAGTCAGCTGGTCGGCTTCTTTTATGTAGAGCCAATAGCTGCTGCTGTCTTGTGCTCTAGCTTCAGTTAGCCAGATAACTCGGTCATTGTAATCATTCAAGGTATAGATACGAAATGTTAGCTCCTCACGTTCCTTCTGTTCGCTTGATAGAATAGTGTCTATTATATGTTCGACAATTTCTGAATCCTCCACATCATAAACCAGTTCATTCTTTTCGGAATTAAAAAGACTGGAGATAGCTGTAGAAGAAGAGCTTGCTAGTGTTTGCTCTTCCTGTTTTGGGGAACAGGCAGCTAGCAAGAATAATGCACTGATCAATAATAAAATGTTCATTTTCCATCCTCCGTTTGGGTACTCTAATTTCATCACTATTGTTATGGTAGCAGACGCAGAATGTGATTACTACAAATAATTTTTGCATATTTAAGGTTGGTTTAAGCTAAGCGAGGTATTCTATAGATACCCAATAACCAAACTTTTTCATTTAATACTTTCCTAACCCGATCTTGTAAATTTTATGAGATCGGGTTACCTTTTTTTAGTTTGGAACATCCATTTCTATTTTCAAAACTTTCGAAAACCTCTCATTTCTGTCATGCTGATAAAAGGATTATTCAGTGCTAGTAATAAGCTTTTGAATCATGTATAAAGCGAATTATTTTCGAATTTTCTTTACTTGGTTGAATGATAACATAAGCATACATAGCTAAGTGATTGGAAACTTTTTATAGATGTTTTCAACAGTATGAAAAGGAGTGACTCGTATGCTTATTTTCTTTGAAATAGACCAAAAGAAGACGAAAAGAAATGTCAAAAAACTTCTGGGCATGTATCCTCATTTTTTTCGTCGTGCACAGACATCATTAAAATTGAAAGTTACATCAAATTACTATATTACATTTGAAACAGCTTCGGGACAGGAGCTATCTGCTACATTCCCTGAATGCACGGATGCTGAATTAGAATTACAAAAGATAGTCAAAGGGATCGATAAATTAGATTTATTTGAGCGTCAGTTGGTTTACGATAAGTTTATTGACAGGAAAAAAACAAATGTGGCGCTTTGTATGAACTATCATATAAGCGAAAGTACATTCTATCGGAAAATGGATAAAGCTTTACTCCATTTTGCAGAATCCTACGATTGTGGTCGATTACTAGCAATAAAATATAAAGGTTATCAACAAAATCTAGAATCATATTTATAAAATCATACGTAAATAGGTATTAACGGAGTTAGTAGTCCTTTTCTAAATTTTGAGCCTTACTTAAGCGAACTGTTCGTGTCGCTTAAGTAGAGCTTATTTTCTTTTTTCAGATTCTGGCAAGATATTGCTAAATAAATAACTAAAAGGGACTATTGTTGTAATGATATGTTTCTTTATTGTACGTTTTGTTTTACAATGGATAGTAGTAAAGGAAAAGGGGAGCTTGTTACTGACGACAAACATAATTATGGGCTCGATCTCACTTAGATAAAATCTGTATAATAAGAATCATTTTGTTATTTTCACGAAAAGAAATAACGGTTTTTTTCGATTTTGTTTATCGACAATGATAGACTGTAAGTAGAAAAAGAAATAGAAGGAGTTGAAAAGATGCCCTCTACTAAGTCAGTGACACAAAAATTATTTCCAGCAGTGCCGTTTGTCCTGACAAACACGATCACGTTTGTCCCGTATTTAGTTTTTTTGACGATGCATACAGGTTCTGATATGGAAAGCGTATTACCCTTTGTTCTATTTTACACGGTGCGAATGACCGGGATTTTTTTATTGAAGAGTTTCCGTTTAGGTTTAGCAACGCTTCATGTCTTGCTTCTTTCTTTGATTTGCGGTGGGATCGGCAGCTTTTTTGGCATCCTAGGTGAGTGGTGGTACCCATGTTATTTTCTGTCAGCAGTACTGATCGGTTTAAGTGCAGCATGGCTTCCGCCAGCGAATACAACAATCAAGTACCAACGAAAAGAATTGAAAATCAAACAAGCAAAAACGAGTTTTTTTGATTTTGTTTTTCTGGTTGTTTTACTGGGGATATTTTTAAGTGCTTTAGTGTTCGATTTTCCAGGGAAAACAGTAGTTATTTTCACTGAATATACCCTTCTTTATTTAATTGCTTTTCGAGGAATCAGTGGTTATCCAATCCCAGATAGAAAAGTAGATAAAATCGATCAAAAAACATTTTTTATGAAAGAGTTTCTACTTTTTCTGGTGTATTTCATTTTATTGATCATCATTCGTCTAGCACGGGCGTTGTTCGATTCGAACTATCTGACTGTTGCAATGATGGGGTTTTCCGCTTTTTTGATTATTGCCGCCTGGTACATCAATAGTGTACATCACAAGTGGAAGCTGCCAATTTGGCTCAATATGCTTTCATTTATCAATGGCATGTGTATGAATTATATCCTGCTTTTTGGGACATTCTATACGGCGTTCTATTTCGGAAATAACAAAATTGCGTTATATCTGTATGTACCATATATATTGGGGATTTTGACCTCTAAGCTACTGATGCGGTATGTCTATCAAATGTTTGCTTTTCTTGATCGAGAAGTCATTCATATCATTGGACTAATCGGCTCTTTATTGCTGATGCTGTTACCTGTAATTTTCCCGATCGCTGTTTTTTTGTTCAGTTTCTTCATAAGCGGAACCAGCACTTATTTGAATCAATTATATGCTCAAAATGAAGAACTTCCTGAAAATCAGCAGATCATTATCAAATACACGACACAGGCAAAAGGAAGCATTACACATCAATTTTTGTTGATGACAGGTCTTTGGATCATGGTAAAAGAGTTTGGTCTTTCTATGAATACAGTCCTGCAGATTACTGCACATAAAAGCGGCGACTTACATGTTTTGAGGATTGTGGATACCATCCATTATCTGAGCATAGGTTTATTGCTCTACTTACTGTTTTTTATTTTATATGAGCGCTTATTCAAAAATAAAAAAATGCCGTTTGAAGAATAGTGACAGTCTCTGGAAAAGTAAAGAGAAAGCACTAAAAAAACGTATTATAGCTATAGGAGTTCGGATAACACAGAACGTTTTAGGTACGCTCAGATTATTAAGGAACAATTATCGAAAGGGTCTAGCTTCATGGGAAGTTCCGCTTTTTTTAATGCAACGAATGATTTCGTACGATTCCTATAATATGTTAAAATGAACATAAGTTCTTAAGAGAGCTGACAAGTATTGATTCTATTATTTAATCATGGAAAAGAACGGTGATGTTTTGTCACGTTTTTTAAGAGAAAAGGAGCAAACGCATTTATGAAGCAACGTGGTTTTGAAATTATTTCAGTGTATAACGAGCAGGAAATCAATCTACCGGAGCGTGCAACAACAGGTGCTGCCGGCTATGATTTTGAAGCTGCGGAAACAGTTATTGTCCCAAGTATTTGGCAGCAAAAAGAAAAAGGTGAGGCGCCAAAACCAACATTAGTTAAGACTGGTGTTAAGGCATTCATGGGTGAATCGGAGTATCTTGAATTGGTCAGTCGTTCCTCTAATCCGTTAAAACGCTTTTTGATGTTAGCGAATGGGGTTGGTGTGATCGATAGAGATTATTATAACAACACTGATAATGAGGGGCATATTATGTTTCAATTCTTGAACTTTGGCTATGAAGAGGTCCGCATTGAAAAGGGCGAACGAATTGGCCAAGGAATCTTTAAGAATTTTTTACTGGCGGATGACGACCATGTAGAAACGGAACGGACAGGTGGTTTTGGTTCTTCCGGACAATAATCTATCCAATCAAAAAATGTATGAGACTGGCGATGATTTTTATCGCTTTAATCAGAGCAAGTAGCTACTGATTGTGAGTGAACGATTTCATGAGCTCTCTATTAAATTAAAATCTCTTTAAACTTCAAGAGATAAACCCCAACTCTTAGTCTAAAAGGAACATAGTATGTTAAACTATTAACAGTTATGATGAAATAATTGTAAGCAGGGAGCTATCATATGGCAAAAAAAGCAAAAGTTCAGTTTGAATGTCAATCCTGCGGCTATATTTCTCCTAAATATTTAGGGCGTTGCCCAAACTGCGGGCAATGGAACTCTATGACTGAAGTAACGATCCAAGACACTACTGACAGACGGACGAGAGTCAGTCTTTCCGGAAAAAAAACACAGCCTCAGCGTTTAACAGAAATCGTACCAAAAAAGGAACCAAGAGTAGCAACAAAGCTTCCAGAGCTGAATCGAGTTTTAGGCGGCGGTGTTGTTCCAGGCTCATTAGTTCTGATTGGAGGCGATCCGGGTATTGGGAAATCAACACTGCTGTTGCAGGTTTCTCAACAGCTGACAGAGGTTGGCGGTAAGGTGCTCTATGTTTCCGGTGAAGAAAGTGCAGATCAGATTAAATTGCGAGCAGAGCGCTTAGGAAAAGCAAATGTTGATTTTTATCTTTATGCAGAAACAGATATGCATGAGATTGCTCGTGCAATCGAACAGCTTGAACCGGATTATGTAATCATTGATTCCATTCAGACGATGACTCAGCCGGATGTAACCAGTGTGGCCGGAAGTGTGAGTCAGGTAAGAGAAACGACCGCTGAGCTGTTGAAAATCGCTAAAACGAATGGCATTGCCATCTTTATTGTCGGACATGTGACAAAGGAAGGTTCGATTGCCGGTCCACGGATGCTAGAGCATATGGTTGATACGGTTCTCTATTTTGAAGGAGACAAGCACCACACCTTTCGAATCCTACGTGCGGTAAAAAATCGCTTTGGTTCGACGAATGAAATCGGTATTTTTGAAATGCGTGAGCAAGGACTGGAAGAGGTAGCGAATCCCTCTCAAGTTTTTCTGGAAGAACGATTGGATGGTGCGACTGGTTCGGCAATTGTTGTAGCGATGGAAGGTAGTCGACCGATTTTGGTCGAGGTGCAGGCACTGGTCACACCGACTGTATTTGGAAATGCCAAGCGAACAACAACTGGGTTAGACTTTAATCGTGTTTCTCTGATTATGGCTGTTCTGGAAAAACGGGCAAGTCTCTTGCTTCAAAGTCAGGATGCTTATTTGAAAGCAGCAGGTGGCGTGAAGTTGAATGAACCGGCTATCGATCTAGCAGTGGCAGTTAGTATTGCTTCAAGTTATAAAGAAAAGGGAACAAAGCCGACAGAGTGTTTTATCGGAGAAATCGGATTGACAGGTGAGGTCCGTCGCGTAAACAGTATCGAGCAGCGCGTAAAGGAAGCAGAAAAGCTCGGCTTCACCAAAGTATATATTCCTAAAAATAATTTAGGCGGTTGGGAACCTCCAAAAAACATCGAAATAATTGGTGTGGCGACGATAGGGGAAACCTTAAGAAAGGTCTTTCAATAACAATAGATTTTGTCATACAAAAAGAATATATATATAGAACGAAAGAGCTGAGACTGAGTATCGGTGAAAAAATCAAACACGAGCTCAGTCTCATTAAAACTAAAACCTAGAATGGGGGAGAACATGTGCAAAAGCGAGTAATCACTGTACTGATGGTCATTATTGGTGCAAGCTTGGGAATTTCTTTACTACCATCGGCTTGGCTAATGGTTCAACAGGCAGATAATCAATGGCTAAACAACAATTTTACTAACAGTCTGATTGGTGCAATTATTTTCTTTATTTTATCTTTAGTGTTAGCAAAATATATTGTTTCAGCAGTTAAAAGAGTGGAAAAATCATTAAATGAATTGAGTTTAACGTACCTGTTATTTGGAAGTATTGGTGCGATTTTAGGATTGACACTTGGAGTAATCATCTCTATTCCAATGTATAATTTGGCAATACCTATCGTGAACAGCTTACTGCCAATTTTAGTAATGATTACATTAGGATATCTGGGCTTTCGAATGGGAACTACGAGAATCGAGGAATGGAAAAAGATTTTTACAGCTCGTCAAAAGAAACCTGCACCTGAAAATGAAGGTGAAGTGTTGGATCGCAAGGTTGAGGACCATTTTCATAAGTATAAAATCTTAGATACCAGTGTAATTATTGATGGTCGGATTTACGATATTGCTAAAACAGGATTTTTGGAAGGGGTCATTTTGATTCCAAACTTTGTGTTATATGAGCTTCAATATATTGCCGATTCAGGCGACAGTCTGAAACGGGTGCGTGGACGTCGTGGGTTGGATATCCTGAATGCTTTGCAGAAAGAAGACGGTATTTCTGTGGAAATGTATGATGGTGATTTTGAGGATATTGCTGAAGTAGATAGCAAGTTAATCAAGCTGGCGAAGCTTTTAGACGGTGTTGTTGTAACAAATGATTACAATTTGAATAAGGTTTCTGAGTTTCAAAATGTCCCTGTTTTGAACATCAATGCTCTGGCCAATGCAGTGAAGCCAGTAGTTATCCCCGGTGAAACCATGAATGTGATGGTTGTCAAAGCCGGTACAGAGCGTCAACAAGGGGTAGCTTATCTGGATGACGGCACGATGGTCGTTGTTGAAGACGGACAGCATTATATGAATGAACAGTTGGTTGTTGTTGTGACGAGTGCGTTGCAAACAGCTGCCGGTCGAATGATTTTTGCTAAACCGGCACATTCTGGGCGTGGGATTGATGAACATAAAAATAATCATGATCAGGCAAAAGAGAAGAAGTAATTTATGAAAGAATACGAAGTTATTTTATTAGCCGCTGGTCAAGGAAAACGAATGAAGGCTTCTCGCAATAAGATTTTACTGCAGCTTATGGGAAAGCCAATCATTTTATATTCGTTGAAAACATTTTACGAAGATCCAGCATGTAAACATATCATTATGGTCACTCAAGCAAACGAGCAAGAGCTGCTTAAGGAGACAGTACGAAAGATGAAAAGCAAGAAGACTTGTCCTGTTACTTTTGTTTCAGGTGGCAGTGAGCGGCAATACAGTGTGTACAATGGACTCCAAGAGATGAAGGATTTGGAAAATATTGTGATGGTTCATGATGGTGCACGTCCGTTTGTTACCTTGGCTCAATTGAAAGCTCTGCATGCCAAGGTATTGGAAACCAGTACTGCGATCCTAGGCGTACCGGTCAAGGATACAATTAAACGAGTATTTCAGGGAACCGTTCAAGAAACGATTCCAAGAGAGACATTATGGCAAATACAGACACCACAAGCTTTTTATGGCAAGGATCTTTTAGCTGCGCACGAAAAGTCTAAAGAAGATGATTTTTTGGGGACAGATGAGTCTTCTTTGATGGAGAAATACAGTGCACTTCCTGTGACGATGGTACTTGGAAGCTATGAGAATATTAAATTGACGACACCGGATGATATGTTGATTGGTGAAGCAATCGTCAAACGAAAAAGGAGTTAAGCGATCATGTTTAGAATTGGCCAGGGATTTGATGTCCACCAATTGGCAGAGGGCCGCAAGTTGATCATCGGCGGTGTAGAGCTGCCTTTTCATAAGGGATTATTGGGACATTCTGACGCGGATATTCTGCTGCATGCAATCACAGATGCATTGTTGGGCGCTGCCGGAATGGGCGATATCGGTCATTTGTTTCCGGATACAGATCCGGTCTTCAAGGATGCAGATTCATTGGAATTATTACGTCAGTCAAATGAAAAAGTTCTGGATGCAGGCTTTACTATTAACAATATTGATTGTACAATTTTAGCAGAACAGCCGAAAATGAAACCGTATCTGGAAGCAATGAAGGAAAATATTGCTGCTGCCTGTAAGATTGACAAGGATCAAATCAATTTGAAAGCAACAACGATGGAAAAAATGGGTTTTATCGGTCGTGAAGAAGGTATGGGAGCGATGGCGGTCGCTTTACTTGAAAAATAGAAAGAGGAAGAAGACTATGACAAAAGTTCGTGTACGTTACGCACCAAGTCCAACAGGACATCTGCATATTGGAAATGCAAGAACCGCGCTATTCAATTATTTATTTGCTCGTCATAATGATGGCGAATTTATTATTCGTATAGAGGATACTGACCAGAAGAGAAACATTGAAGATGGTGAAAAGAGTCAATTGGAAAACCTGTCTTGGTTGGGAATCAATTGGGATGAATCGCCTGAAAATCCTGGTGAATATGGACCTTATCGCCAATCAGAAAGAAAAGAAATCTATCAGCCGCTGATCGATCAGCTGTTGAGTAGTAATCGCGCTTATAAATGCTACTGTACAGAAGAAGAGTTGGAAGCTGAACGTGAAGCACAGCGTGCGAGAGGGGAAATGCCTCATTACTCCGGTCAATGTGCCAATCTAACACCGTCTGAACAGGCAGAAAAAGAAGCACAGGGCTTAGAACCAGTGATTCGTTTCCGTGTACCGAGAAATACGTCTTACTCTTTTGAAGATATGGTCAAAGGTGAAATCGTCTTTGAATCAGACAATACAGGTGGCGATTTTGTCATTCAAAAACGTGATGGTATGCCGACCTATAATTTTGCTGTAGCAGTAGACGATCATATGATGAAAATCACTCATGTTTTACGTGGGGATGATCATATCGCTAATACACCAAAACAATTGATGATTTATGAAGCATTTGGATGGGCACCACCAAGCTTCGGACATATGACCTTGATCATCAATTCTGAGACAGGGAAAAAATTAAGCAAGCGAGATGAAACGATCCTTCAATTCATTGAACAATATCGTGAGCTAGGTTACTTACCGGAAGCGATGTTCAACTTTATCGCCTTGTTGGGTTGGTCACCTGTTGGGGAAGAAGAAATCTTCTCACAAGAAGAATTGATTAAAATGTTTGATCCAGAGCGCTTGAGCAAATCTCCGGCAGCTTTTGATGGTAAAAAACTGGAATGGGTCAACAATCAATACATGAAACAAATCGATTTAAATGTTTTGGCGGATATGTGTATTCCATATTTGATTGCCGATGGTCGAGTAGAGAAAGAACCATCAGCTGAAAAAGTCGAATGGTTGAAAAAATTAGTTAGCTTGTATCAAGCTCAAATGAGCTATGCGGCAGAAATCGTCAACCTATCTGACCTATTTTTCAATGAACATCCTGTATTGGATGAGGCGGCAAAAGAGGTGCTTGCAGGAGAAACAGTTCCTCAAGTGTTGAATGCGTTCAAAGCTCAACTAGAAAATACAGATGTATTGGATGTTCCAGCAATCAAAGCGGCGATCAAAGCTGTTCAAAAGGAAACTGGCGTCAAAGGAAAGAATTTGTTTATGCCGATTCGTGTAGCTGTTTCGGGACAGATGCATGGTCCGGAACTAGCTGAGACAATTGAGCTGTTAGGTAAGGAAAAAGCGTTGGCTCACTTGACGAACGTTTTATAATTAAATACAACAGAAAACACGCAGAAAAGAAGAAGTAAAAGGACGTTTGCTTACCAGAGAGACTATGGCAGGTGGAAATAGTCATCAAGCACCTTTGAAATGCCTCTTTGAGTGGTTTCAGCGAAATTTAAGTAGCTGGAAACGTAGACAGACGTTACCTGTATCAAGGCAAAACGATTCTGTTTTGCGAAAAAAAGTGGAACCGCGTGGAAACGTCTTTTAAATGAAGATACTCATTTAAAGGGCGTTTTTTATATAAAAAGGAATAGTGCTTGTAAAAAAAGATTATCGGTGGGAAGAATGGATTGTTGAAAATAGGGCTGTCGACAGAAATGCTAAAACCGGTTGGAGGTTTCGTTAGAGATTGTTTTAAATAGGGGGAATTAGTTGATGGGTTGGTTAAAACAAGCTGTTGCTGCCGTGAAGAAGAACGATCCGGTAGCACGTTCAACAGCAGAAGTTCTGCTTACTTACCCTGGGGTACACGCATTATTTTGTCATAGAATCTCTCATTTTCTGTATAACCATCGTCTTTATTTGCTTGCAAAGATGCACGCACAGTTCTGGCGGTTTATGACAGGAATCGAGATTCACCCAGGAGCGAGAATTGCACCAGGTGTCTTTATCGATCATGGTATGGGCGTGGTTATCGGTGAGACCGCTGAAATAGAGGAGGATGTTATTCTGTTCCATGGCGTAACATTAGGCGGTACCGGAAAAGACCAGGGCAAACGGCATCCAACAGTAAAAAAAGGGGCGATCATTTCGGCCAATGCACAGATTTTAGGACCTGTGACAATCGGAGCGCGTGCCAAAATCGGAGCGTCTGCTGTCGTACTGATCGACATTCCGGATGATGCTACAGCCGTAGGGATTCCGGCGAAAATTGTTCGAATAAAAGGAGAGAAAGTGGGAGGATAAAATTGATTAAAATCTACAATACGTTGACCAGAAAAAAAGAAGAATTTGTCCCTCTTGAAAAGGGAAAGATCCGCATGTATGTCTGCGGACCGACTGTGTACAATTACATTCATATCGGTAACGGGCGAAGTGCGATTGCTTTTGATACGATCCGTCGCTATTTTGAATATCGCGGTTTTGAAGTAAACTATGTATCTAACTTTACGGATGTTGATGATAAAATCATTCGTGCAGCTCAAGAGCTGGGTGTAACTGCGCCTGAATTAGCAGACCGATTCATTCAAGCATTTAAAGAAGATACAGAAGCGCTAAATGTGAAGCCAGCTACTTCAAATCCACGTGTGATGGATCATTTGTCGGACATCATTCAATTTATTCAAGTGTTGGTGGACAAGGGATATGCTTATGAGTCAAAAGGAGATATCTATTATCGGACAAGAAAATTCAAAGAATACGGTAAGCTAAGCCATCAATCGATTGATGAATTAGAGATAGGTGCGAGTCAGCGTACGGGAGAAGAACAGCGGCAAAAAGAGGATCCGCTTGATTTTGCTCTTTGGAAAGCAGCAAAGGAAGGTGAGATTTCTTGGGACTCTCCTTGGGGACCTGGTCGCCCCGGCTGGCATATCGAATGTTCGGTCATGGCGACAAAACATTTGGGTGAGACGATTGATATTCATGGCGGTGGACAGGATTTAGAATTCCCCCACCATGAAAATGAAATCGCGCAGAGTGAAGCAAAGACCGGTAAGACTTTTGCGAACTACTGGATGCACAATGGGTATGTAACAATTGGTGAAGATGACGAAAAAATGAGTAAATCGCTGGGGAACTTCATTACGGTTCATGAAATGATCAAAGAAGTTGATCCACAGGTGCTGCGCTTCTTTATGGCAACAACACAGTATCGCCGTCCAATTCGCTATAGTGAAGTAACCTTGAAAGACGCTGCGGCAAATTATCAAAAGCTGAAAATCGCTTTTGAAAATCTTTCCTTTAGACAGGAAACTGCGGAAGCATCCCTGGAAAATGATGCAGAGATGCTGGCGGAATTAGATACACTAGAGGCGAAGTTCATTGCAGAGATGGACGATGACTTGAATGCAGCAAATGGCATCACTGTTGTTTATGAGTTGGCAAAATGGTTGAATCAGTATGGCGAAAGACCGGTTGTTTCCAGTGAAGTAATTAGTCGATCCTTGAGAGTGTATGCGCAGCTGTTGGAAATTTTCGGTATCGTTTTTTCATCGGATGAGCTGTTGGACGACGAGATTGACCAGTTGATCGAGGAACGGATTCAGGCAAGAAAAGATCGGAATTTTGCCCGTAGTGATGAGATTAGAGATTTGCTGAAGGACCAGGGGATTATTTTGGAAGACACGGCGCAAGGAACGAGATGGAGACGTGGAGAATGAGAGATTACACACAGTTGAATGGTCTGGCATTAGCATATGTTGGTGATGCAATCTATGAAATCTATATTCGAGATTATCTGGTTGCCGAAGGACAGACAAAACCAAATGTCCTGCACCGAACAGCAACGAATTATGTATCTGCAAAGGCACAAGCTGCTCTGATTCAGACGATGCTGGCTGAAAATCTGCTGACGGAAGAAGAAGAGCTGATTTATAAAAGAGGACGAAATGCCAAGAGCCATACTTCCGCCAAAAATGCGGATATCACGACATATAGAGTCGCTACAGGCTTTGAGGCGTTGATGGGGTATCTTCATTTGTTGAAGCAGACGGAACGTTTGGAAGAACTGATTAATTGGTGTATAAAGAAGGTAGGCGATTCAAATGAAGCAAAACAGAAATAATGATCGTTTCAAGGCTAGAGGAAAGAGATCGGATAGAAACCAGCCTCGTAAAAACCAGAAAGTAGATGCGCCGGAGCAAAAAGAAGAGAGTGAATTTGTCTTTGGTTATCATGCGGCACTAGAAGCGCTTGGAAACGAGAGAGGAAACAAGCTGTTTCTACAGGAAGACAGCTCTGGCGAAAAAACGGAACGATTGAAGGCGGCGGCGAAAGACCACTCCGTTCCTGTGAAATGGGTCCCTAAACAAAAATTGGACACATTGAGTGATCATGGTGTCCATCAAGGGGTCGTGTTGGCGACAACAGAGTATGAGTATCTGACATTAGACCAGCTAATGGCCTCCACACAATCAGAAACACCGTTCTTTCTTATTTTGGATAGTCTGGAAGATCCACATAATTTTGGATCGATATTACGAACAGCAGACGCGACAGGTGTAGATGGGATTATTATTCCAAAGCATCGGGCAGTCGGTGTGACTTCTGTTGTTGTAAAAGCTTCTACGGGTGCAGTAGAGCATGTGCCAATTGCTCGAGTGACCAATCTGACTCAAGCTATTGCTGATTTGAAGAAAGCAGGCTTCTGGATTTTTGGAACGGATATGACAGGGACTGATTATCGTCGGTGGAATACAGATGGTTCTGTTGCTTTGATTATCGGGAATGAAGGACGAGGTATGAGCAAAGGGTTGCATAAAGAGGTAGACGAACTGCTGACGATTCCGATGGTCGGGCATGTTCAAAGTTTGAATGCCGGCGTTGCCGCAGGTCTGTTAATGTATGAAGTATATAGAGGAAGAAATCCAAAGTCATGAGGAGGCAGCATCGATGAAAAAGCAATTGTTGATCGTAGATGGTTATAATATGATCGGCGCATGGCCGGAGCTGGTCCGTCTGAAGCAACAGAATAAGCTAGAGGATGCGCGTGAAGAATTGCTTCATCGATTGTCGAATTATGCGAAATATGAAGGTACAGAGATTATGGTTGTGTTTGATGCACAGCTAGTTCCTGGTATTCAACAAAGTTACAAAAAATATCAGCTGACGGTTATCTTTACGAAAGAGGATGAGACTGCCGATAGCTTTATTGAACGAACAGCCGGAGAGAAAAATGACCTTCTGACACAGGTAACAGTGGCGACAAGTGATCTGGCGGAGCAGTGGCTGATTTTCTCCAAAGGTGCGCTACGTGTATCTGCCAGAGAGCTGTATGATCAGATAAGAAAAACAGAACGAACCATTGCAATTCACGCGTCGGATATCCAGTTTCAGAGTTTTCGCAGAAATTCACCGTGGAACCTTGAACAGCTATCCAAATTGTCGGATGTGTTGGATGAACTTTCCAAAAAGGATTAACATACAGTTATATATTACGCGAAAAAAGTAAAACTGTAAGTTAAATCACACAAAAACATATTATTAGATAAAAAATAGTTCTCAAAAGAAGAAAATACAGGTCTTTATGTATTTTTTTCTTTTTTTTCTTCTTTTTTTGATTAATAAAATGTTACGCTCTTTTTAGCAACAGATTGGTAAAAAGGGGGAGTATTTGTGAATCGGTTTGAGAAGATTCTTAAGGGGGATTTTGAGGCATTTGATCAATTATACCGCCAGTATCATCCAGTGGTGTTCAAGATGCAAACGAAGTATTATTTGAAAGGGTTTGATCGAGATGATTGGTTACAGGAGGGAAGAATCGTCTTTTTTCGCTCATTAGAAAAGTTTAAAGATGGGCATAAAGTGACAGTTGGAAATTTTTTTAAACTAAATTTTGAAAATCATATACGTAGTCTGGTCCGAAAACAGTGTGCCTTCAAGCGGAAGGGGGATATGCTGGCTGTCTCGTTGGATCAAAAAATCGATACACAAGGTGAAACATTCTTTGATGGGATTCAAATCGAGGAATCACAAGCTTTGGATTATTTGATTATTCGAGAAAAACTGGAGGACTTTCCCAATGTTCTTTCCCCATTCGAGCGTGTTACTTTTGAAGAATATATAGATGGGAAAGAATTGAGTGAGATTGCTCAAACACATGAGGTACAGCTGATAAAAGTCAGAAGTGCCTATGATCGGGCAAAGAAAAAAATTAGATCATTGATTTCTGATTAAAAAAAGAGAAGAAATTTCCTATGAATAACAAATAATATCGTTGAGAGTTGCAATTATTTTTGTGCTGTGGTAAACTTGTAATTTCTTTGGTAATGGAGTATAATGTATATTGAGGTGAGTGTAATGCCAACAACTTTAGCTTCAATAAAACAAGATTTGGAATGCCGGATTGGCAGTAAAATCACATTAACTGCACAAACGGGAAGAAAGCGACAAACAGAGCGTACAGGCGTACTGACTGAGACATACCCTTCTGTTTTTGTTGTAGACTTGGATCCAGATGAAAATTCGTTCGAACGAGTTTCTTATAGTTATTCAGATGTATTGACGCGCACTGTAGAGATTGAATTTATTGGTGAAGCTGTCTAAGAATGAACAAATCAAGCTATGTAAGACGATTGTTTTACATAGCTTTTTTTTGTTGCCTGAGGCGGGGCTGCAGCTATTCTGTATGTACTTCCAGAAAGACATATGTTAGAATTTTAGAAGACTGTGTATAAGGACTGGCATGTATAGAAATAGGTGGAGAAATGGAGATAATTGAAAAAGCACCAGCTAAGATCAATTTAGGGTTGGATGCGTTATATAAGAGAGAAGATGGTTACCATGAATTAGAGATGGTAATGGCCAGTGTAGACTTGGCGGATCGCCTCTTTTTTGAGACACTAACAGAGAATCAGATTATTATCGAGACAGACAACTCGTTTATCCCTGTCGATCAAAAGAACCATGCGTTCGCAGCGGCAGAGCTGGTTAAGAAAAAATTTCAGATAGAGACAGGTGTACGAATCTATATAGAAAAACGGATTCCTGTAGCAGCTGGTTTGGCTGGCGGTAGCAGCGATTGTGCCGCAACGTTGAGAGGCTTAAATCGTCTTTGGAATTTGGGTTTGTCAAATCAAGATTTGGCTGATCTAGGCAGTGAGATTGGTTCAGATGTTCCTTACTGTATCGAAGGCGGAACAGCGTTTGTTACAGGAAGAGGCGAGCGAATCGAGAAAATGCCCCCAATGCCGCAATGTTGGGTAGTATTGGTAAAACCGAAGATGAGTGTTTCTACGGGCTCGATATTTGGAAGCCTATCATTCAACAGTATTCAACATCCGGATATTCCTGCGTTGAAAGCAGCGGTAATGGCTAATGACTATGATAAAATGACTCAGACAATCGGTAATGCGTTGGAGGGTGTAACGATTCAAAAGCATCCAGTGGTCCAACAAATCAAGGATCGGATGTTAAAATTTGGTGCGGATGCTGCGCTAATGAGTGGTAGTGGGCCAACCGTATTTGCTCTATGTGATAAAAAGACCAGAGCACAGCGGATTTATAATGGGTTGAAAGGCTTCTGTGAAGAAGTCTATCTTGTACGAACGTTGAAGTAAGGCTGATGTGAGCTAAAGCTACTTTACGTGGCTCATGGCATATTAGTCGATTGCTATCATAAGATGATGTGTTTTCTATATGCTTGCTTGCGATTTTTGAAGTAAAGCTACTGGCATACCATCTATTCATTTTTTAATATAAAGAGAGCTTGGGCTTTAAATAATGCCCCAAGCTCTTCAAGAGGTTGTGACAGAAGCGGTCAGCTTCAAGCAATAAGGCGGAAATTCCGAAAATTGTCCTATAAATTTTTGCGAATTTCCGCTTTATTGTTGAAAAGCCTTGAAACACAGTGGTTTACCACTGATGTTGAGCGGACATCGACGCAGCTCGCTGCTAGTAACTGCTTCTGGAACACCATTTATCTAGTTTTAAAGGGCTGAGGCACACTAATGCCACAGCCTTTTTTTCAAATCACTCTATATACATAGAATTTTGAACAAATACTTCTTTTTTTTCCTATTTGTCTTGACGTTTTTTTTTTCTTCTGATAAAGTAGTTCTTGCTCTTAAATCGTAATTTTTACGGTTTGTGAAAATAAATCGGAATGGAGAAACGAGATGAAAAGAAAATTTTTAAAATATAGTATCGGTGCCGGAGTGCTTTTGCTAAGTGCGGCCTTTTTAACAGCTTGTGGGAACAAGAATGAATCTAGTGAGGATTCTGGGGATGAAATCACGGTTATGACAACCTTTTATCCAATGTACAACTTTGCGGAGCAGGTCGTAGGAGATGAAGGGAAAGTAGAGCTGCTAATTCCTTCTGGCACAGATGCCCACGACTTCGAGCCGAGTGCGAAGGATATCGCAAAAATTTCCGATTCTGATGTTTTTGTATATAATAGTACTGAGTTTGAAACATGGGCGGAGTACATTTTGGCAAACGTTGATCAAAAGAAGGTCAAGGTTGTTGAAGCCAGTCAGGATATCGAGTTGATGGAAGGCGATGCGCATGCTCATGAGGACGAAGAAGCTCATGCAGACCATGACCATAGTCATGACGTAGATCCTCATGTCTGGCTTGATCCTGTATTGGCTCAAAAAGAAGTCGAAGCGATTCGTGATGGATTGATTGAGAAATATCCAGATAAAAAAGAGGCCTTTGAGAAAAATGCTGCGGCATATATTGAAAAGCTGCAAGATTTAGATACGGAGTACAAAGAAGCATTTGCTGGTGCGAAAAACAAAACTTTTGTGACACAGCATGCGGCGTTTGGTTACCTTGCTCACCAATACGATTTGACACAAGAATCGATTTCAGGGATTTCACCAGATCAAGAACCTTCACCAAGTCGTTTGGCTCAACTAAAGGAATTCATCGACGAGCACAAGGTATCTGTTATCTATTTTGAAGCAACAGCTTCTTCAAAGGTAGCAGAAACTTTGGCGAAAGAAACAGGAGTGGAGCTTTCTGTTTTACAAACGTTGGAGAGTCTGACAGAGGACGAGCAAAAAGCCGGGAAGGATTACATTTCTGTTATGCAGGAAAATCTGGAAGCGTTGAAAAAGAGTATTAACTAAGAGGATAAATACATGATCGACTGTCTTTTTTCCTGTTTATGTGGAAAAGGATGAAGAAAGAACATTAGGCTGATTTTTCGTGTATCAAGAAGGAGGCATTACAGTAAGATGCATTATATTGAAGTAAAAAATTTAACGTTCTATTACGACGATGAGCCGGTATTGGAAGATGTTTCTTACCATGTTGATCCTGGTGAATTTGTTATTTTGACTGGAGAAAACGGGGCTGCAAAATCAACCTTGATAAAGAGTACGATGGGATTGCTCAAGCCAACTAGTGGTACAGTTTCCATCGCGGATAAAAATGCAGAGGGGAAGAAAATCAGCATAGGCTATATTCCGCAGCAAGTTGCGTCATTCAATGCAGGTTTCCCAAGCACTGTTCTGGAGCTGGTTCAGTCCGGACGTTATCCAAGAGGGAAATGGTTTAAGCGGTTGTCAGAAAAAGATACACTGCATGTCGAAAAAGCACTGAAGGCTGTTGGCATGTGGAATATGCGCAATAAGAGGATTGGCGAGCTTTCGGGCGGTCAGAAGCAACGAATCAGCTTAGCACGAATTTTTGCGACAGATCCGGATTTATTTATCTTGGATGAACCGACCACAGGGATGGATGAGGAATCCCGTAACGAGTTTTACCGTCTGTTGAGGCATAATGCCCATGATCATGGCAAATCGATTCTGATGATTACTCACGACCATGAGGATATTAAGGCGTATGCAGACCGACAAATCCGTTTGGTCCGGAAGGAGGATTCCCAATGGAGATGTTTTCATATGAGTTCATGAGACGGGCCTTTTTGGCCGCTGGGTTTATTTCAGTGATTGCGCCGATGCTGGGTGTTTTTCTAGTGATCCGCAGGCAGTCATTGATGGCAGACACGCTTTCGCACGTGTCATTGGCAGGTGTCGCGTTAGGGCTGTTTTTCAATTTGAGTCCGAGTATTATGACCTTGGTCGTCGTAATTATTGCTGCAGTGATTTTAGAGTATCTGCGAACGATTTACAGCACCTATTCTGAGATTTCCATCGCGATTTTAATGTCCGGTGGATTAGCGTTGGCGTTGGTCCTGATGAATATGAACAGTGGGAATTCTGCGACAAGTATTCAGTCTTATCTGTTTGGGTCTATCGTAACGATCACATGGGAGCAGGTCGTGGTTTTGGCGATTTTATTCGTCGTACTGATTGTCTTATTCTTTCTGTTCAAACGGCCTATGTATGTGCTGACCTTCGATGAGGATACAGCTCATGTGGACGGCTTGCCGATTCGTTGGATGTCGATGCTTTTTAATGTGATCACCGGTGTGGCGATTGCCGTGATGATCCCGATTGCCGGGGCGTTATTGATCTCTGCGATTATGGTACTTCCTGCGGCAACAGGGATGAGAATTGGGAAAGGCTTCAATTCAGTGATTCTAATCAGTACGGTTGTTGGATTGATAGGAATGCTTACAGGATTGACGGGTTCGTATTATTTGGAAACACCGCCAAGTGCAACGATTACATTGACCTTTATCGGTATTTTTCTACTCATCAATATCATTCGATACCTGGTCACTGTCACATTAAGAAATAGAAAAATCAAAGCGCGTTAATAGAGAAGATAGATGGAAAAACGAAAGTTAGGCCATCTATCTTCTTTTTTTTTCTATAAATAGCGAACTATTTTAGTTTTTTTTCCTAAAATGCTCGAATTTTTTAGTCTAAACCCTTATAATAGGGAACGATAGAGAGAAAAGGAAGTGACAAATTTGAAAACACGCAGAAGTGAACGTTTGATTGACATGACTCATTATTTGTTGGATCATCCACATAAATTAGTCTCGTTGACTTTTTTTGCAGAAAGATATCAATCCGCGAAGTCTTCCATCAGTGAAGATTTAGCGATTATCAAAAAGACATTCCAGCAGAGAGGTACTGGCTTGTTGGAAACTGTTCCGGGAGCAGCTGGTGGCGTACAGTTCATTCCAAAGATTCCATATGAAGAGGCGAAGCAATTCATCATGGGGCTGGGAGATCGTCTCTCTGAGCAAGACCGTTTATTACCAGGAGGCTATGTCTACTTATCTGATCTGTTGGGGCAACCGGACTTGTTACGTCAGATTGGGCGTGTGATTGCGTCGATGTATTTGGATCAAAAAGTAGATGCGGTAATGACAGTAGCAACAAAAGGTGTGCCGATTGCGCAGGCCGTTTCTTATTACTTGAATGTTCCATTTGTCATTGTTCGTAGAGATTCGAAAATCACAGAGGGTTCAACTGTAAGTGTGAATTATGTATCGGGTTCATCTGAGCGGATCGAAAAAATGGAACTGTCTAAGCGTAGCTTGGCTCGTGGGTCAAGAGTACTTGTTGTCGATGATTTCATGAAAGGCGGCGGAACGGTCAACGGAATGAAGAGTTTGATCGAAGAATTTGAAGCAGAGTTGGTTGGTATCACCGTATTTGCTGAATCCAAATTTAATGGTCAAAGGGCAATCAATGATTATACTTCACTGCTGTATGTAAAAGACGTGGACACTCAAACGAAAACAATCAATGTTGTTCCCGGCAACTATTTCAAAGACTGATTTTTTATCATCTGTGTTTATCTAGTTATTTTAGGCTATTGTGATTTTCGATAGAAAAAAACTATAAAAAAAGTAAAAAAATACAACAATTATTAAATCGTAATAATTAAGAAAACTTTCCCTTTTTAAAAAAAGGGAAAGTTTTTTGTTTATAAATAACAAATCAAGAACGATGTGTGAAGGATGTAACAAATTTTTTGTCATGGTTTTTGTAAAGGTTTTATCGTTGATATTATTAATAAACAAGGGATAACTAGTGTTTTTTAAAAGGCGCCTTTTTTATTATTAGAAAAACACTTAAAAAATAATGATTTGATTAGAAAGTAATCTGGATGTACATTTTAATTGACCTATTTGTTATTTGGAAAAACGGACTATATACTGATTGAGTCAGTTGAGACAACCAAATATTTTTGAGAAAGGAGGGAATTACTTTTTTGAAAATGAAAAAATCAAAGGGAATGGTCGTCATTCTTTTTTTTGTATTCCTATTTTCAATCCCAATTTCAGCTGAAGGGGAATCTTCTGATACTGGAAGCAGAAAAATAGTCCCATACAGTGCATTAGGTGGTATTTCCGATATTAATCAAGTCAAAGACCGCCTAATTAAATTAGACAATTATTTTCATCCCGTTACTTCTGGTCAAGGTGTCGTAAGTAATGTGACGAATATGGATGGGTATGACATTGTGAATGTGACGAAGAGAGGCACGACTTTTGGAAATGGAGCTATTTGGTCGGAAGATGGTTTTCGTATGGACCTAAATTATGATTTTTCAACGAGCATGTGGCTTTATTTCGGAAAAGATCCGGAAAGTGGGACCAAGCCGGAAGAAAAAAAAGTTGGAGATGGTATGGCATTTGTGATGCATGCCGATCCGGAGGGGAAGAATGCATTCGCCAAATCATCCAGAGGAAATAATACTTTTGGTGGTGGTGCATCGCTTGGTGTTTGGGCACAGGCGAATACAACTGGGGGAATAAAAGGCGCAATCACGAACTCTCTGGCAATTGAGTTTGATAACCATATCAATAAGACTGGGATGGATAAGGATACAACCAACAGTAATGATGGAACCAAGCCTTATGGACATATCGCATGGGGAATGCCGGGAAAAGAATACACTTATGGTAAAAATGGGACATCCCGTACTCAGTACCATAATGATGCACAAGCAGTAGACACATTTGGTGATAATCGCTGGCATCAATTCTCGATTAAGTGGGATTCAGGGCAACAGCAGCTGACGTATAAGTTGGATAATTTACCGGAAAAAACAATCTCCTTCGATACGCAATTTATTTTTGGAACAAATATTGTTTATTGGGGATTTACAGGGTCCACGGGTGCTGCAAAAATGGATGCTCGTGTGGCTTTTGAAGAGTTTCCAAGACCGATATTTACACGAGTGGATGAGACGATTGTCAATGAATCCGGAGAATCAGTTCTTGATCGTACCGTAGCCGAAGAGCAAAAGCTGACCTACCAAGTCACGTTGAATGATATCAAAGGGACAGGGATCTTGAATGATGTAACAATCATGAAAAAAATCGATCCCAATATACAATTCTCACAAGAGACAGCAAATGTCCGTTTACTAAAAAATGGTCAGCCTGTTGAAGGAATGATTCAACAGCAACAAGGATGGTGGCTATTTTTAGGAAAGCAGCCGGTGTCTTTAATAAAAGGTGACCAACTGAGTGTCGCTTTTGATGTGAAAATGAAGCCCGGAGAAAAAACATCCGGTAAACCGTTGCAGCTTCAAATCGATAGTGGCGATACAGCGGTAATAGCAAAAAATAATATGGGGAGCCTATTGTCTGAGATGCATCACGCAGGGGTATTCTATTTGGACAGTAATCTAGCCCCAGAATTACGGAAGCTGGAAGCCGTCGACCAGATACCGATTACAGAAGATTTTACTGCAAAAGTGAACTGGGAAGAGTGGAATGCTCTGGATGAGGGAATAGTCTCGTTTACATTGGATGATTTGAGTACAAGTCAGACAGAGGATATGAAAAGAGAACAGAGCTTCAACACAAATAACTCAGGTAGTTATTTAGGACAAGGAACAGCTGAGGCAAACTTCGGAAAACTCTCTGCAGGTAGCTATCGACTGACTGTGAAAGCCCGAGATAAAAATCAAAAGCTGTCGAATGAGCTTACGAAGAATATTACTGTTCGTGGCACATTAACCTTGGTTTCAGTACCCGACATCCTTGATTTTGGCGAAGTCGCAATTAATCAAATCGAAAATGGTAAGAAGGAGTATGAACGTGCATCGGGAAATAAAATGACAGTAGAAGTCGCTGATTTTCGATCGACCTCCGCTTCACCATGGATTTTACAGGCCACGCTTCAACAACCAATGACGGTGGAAGGGAAAGTGCAGAGCTTTTCAGGAAAGCTGTTCAATTCGGAAGTTGGTGCAGGAGGTACGGACAATAATTACCCTAATGAGCAGCTGATTACCATTCGCCAAAATGGTTCGCTCACTAAAACGTGGCAGGAAAATGAAGGGATTTTACTTCAGGTTCGAGATACAGTGATTAAGGGCAGTTACTCAGCGACAATCAACTGGACCCTTCAGGATGGTCTATGAGAGTAAAGGATGTGTAGAGGAATGAAAAAAGGAAAAAAACGTTTGAACTATCTGGTTATCTCCCTATTTCTTCTGTTCTCAATGCCTGCTCATCCGGTAGAAGCAACTGGAGGGAAGAGTACAGTCGGTATCACTATCCAACAAGAAGAATCCGTTTCATCTTCCGAGTCGCAAGCTTCAGCTTCTAAGAATAAAACATATAGCTATACTAATGAGGATCTTCCGAAAACAGGAGAAAAGATACAAGGACAATATATCCTTCTAGGCATCGGAATTATTGGTTTGCTCTGTGTGAAGAGGAGATGGTTCAGTTATGATGAAAAGCAGTAAAGTCTGCGTTGCTTTGTTTGTCATGATTCTATCATTCATCATACGGCCTGTTTATGGTGAGAGCACGGAAAACACACATGTTTCTGTGACAGACTCCGGAGCATCCTCCGGTAGCTTGAGAATAAACAGAATCAGTTATGTAGGATTTGGAGAAAAGGTGCTGAGAAAATCAGCGGATAATTATTATGCAGCGACAGACCTGGTTCTTGAGTTGGAAGATTCCAGAGCCGCGGCCTCTCCTTGGCAGCTGAACTTGAAGTTGTCTCCGTTTATCAATGAAAAGAAAGAGAAGCTACAAGGTATAAGTTACCACCTGGGGATCGGTAAGGTTTCAGCAGAAAAAGCAACGATCATTGGACAAGAATATTCCTCTGACAGTAATACAGAGGGAGAGGAATTCAGTAAGGTTCTTGTCAGTGAAGGAACAGAAAAAGGGATATTTACCTACACAATCAAGGCTTCGGATATTTGGCTTTATTTACCACCAAATCAACCACAAGGCACTTTTCATTCGGAAAAAACTTGGTTGTTAGTAGATAGTATATAATCACATTTATTAATTTTGGAGGGAACACATAATGAAAACAATTATTGGATTAAGCGCGTTACTTTTAGGAGCAGCACTATTGGCAGGACCTTCTGCTTATGCAGTGAATCAAACAACAACAACAGTTGGTGTTGATGATGGTGGAAACAACGGAAACACACCTGTATTCAAACTTTCTGCAGGCGGAGCAATGACATTTGGTGAATTAGACTTATCTACTGATGCGGTCAATGGTCTTTACGAACTGAAGGCAACAAGTTCAACACCTGTGGCAGTTGATGATAGACGTGGATTGGAAAATAGTGATACATCACTTCCTTGGCGTGTAACTGCTGTGGCCTCAGCATTGAAAACGTCTAGTGACATTGCTTTGCCGACAACAGCATTCAAGTTGACATTGGGTACACCAACAACAGCTGCTGAGAATAGTGTAACAGTCAGCAATGAGGTCAATATTTTGGGAACTGCTGACATTGTTGGGCGTGCATCTGTTGGAAGAGGGAATACGACATTTGCACCGGCAGCAGCAAAAATATCAGTTGCGGAAACAGCTGTAAAGGGCAATTACAGCGGAACAATCGATTATACATTAGTTAGCGGCATCTAGTTCCACTATTCTAAGTAGCTGTCAGAAACTCTAAGTGTGTAAGACGAGATAGAGGGAAACGTATGTGTTAAACGGACTCTGTCTTGCAACTGGCTGTCTCCTTTGCTGATCTAGCAAAAGAGACAGTCTGTTTTATGGATAGAAAGGGAATGTTATGAAAAACAAACACGTAATGACAATTGTCGGTATTTTTTCGTTGGTTTGGTTATTTGGTTACGCATATACAGGAAATGCTTCAGAAAATAATGTGGACTATTCCATTAGTGCGAATCTTCCAGAAAATCAACGAGAAGGCAACTCTACATATTTTGATTTGATCGTTACCCCAGGCCAAGAGCAAGAGCTGACGGTCAATATATTCAATTCTTCAGATAAGGAACAAACATTTATTCTTGAAGCAAATACAGCTATTACCAATAGTAATGGTATTATTGATTACACACGTCCGGATAAAGAGCAGGAACGTGATAGTACACTGAATCATGCTTTTTCTGACCTTGTCGCGCATGACGAAACGATAACAGTAGGTCCGAATAGTAATGCGTTGGCTGTATTTAAAGTAACAGTTCCCAAAGAATCGTTTAAAGGGATGATATTGGGTGGATTCCATGTTCGACAGGAGACACCAGAAAGAACAGATGGACAAATCAATAATACATATTCTTACGCGTTGGGTGTCGTATTGCGTGAGCAAGAAGAAAATATTACCCCTGAGCTAAAGCTGACAGGGATCACACCAGATTTAAAAAATTATCGTCCGCAGATGTCCGTTAATTTACAGAATACACAGCCCATCAATATAAAAGAGCTGGATATCAAAGCCACTGTTCGCAAAAAAGGGCAAGAACAGGTACTAAAAACGGCTGAAAAGCAGGGACTTTCTATGGCTCCTAATTCTAATTTTGACTACGCAATTTCGTGGGAAGATCAAGCGTTAGAGGCTGGAGAGTATGAACTGATACTATCTGCTGCTGATCAAGATGGAAATAAATGGGAATTTAAAGAATCATTTACTGTCACTAAGGATAATGCAGAAGAAGTAAATAAATCTGCATTGGGATTAACTTCAAATAATGTAAAGGATGATCGTTTTTTGTATCTTTTATTAGGGGTAGTGGCTGTTTTAGCAGTTCTCGTTTTTTATTTTATAAGACGTCAGCGGGCACTGGTTCTTCAACAGGAACAGCTTAGAAAACAGAAGAAACGAAAAAAGAGACCCAAAAGCAAACGAAGCACTAAGTGAAAAAGTAGGGGTGTAATGGTCTAGCTGTATTTTTGAATGACAAAGATTGTGACAAAAGCGCCTAGCTCCGAGAAATAGCCTGACCTATTTTGGGGATGATTCGGCTTGTTTTCGAAAGAGTTGCTTTGGGAACACTATTTATTCGCCTTTAGGTATAGTATAGATAGAGCGTAGGAGTTGAGTTGTGTCTCATCCCTAAGACAGAAGTTTTAGTTGTATTTAAGTATGAAGCGAACTTAAGATTTGATTTATTACCTGATCCCGAGTGAGTCCATGTTCATTCTCTACTAATTGGTCTATGATATTTCTGAATTGGTTTGGTTGAAAAAGATAGTCTCGTAAGCTAAACTAAGAAGGAATACACATCCGTGATAGATACGGATATGATAAATTTTAGGAGTGTCGAAGATGGAAAACAGCAGATACGTTATTATTTTAGCTGCCGGTAAAGGTACACGTATGAAATCAAAATTATATAAGGTGCTTCATTCTGTAGCTGGTAAACCGATGGTAGAACACATTGTCGATCAAGTAGAACAAACAAATCCCTCTGAAATCGTAACGATCGTAGGGCATGGAGCAGACGCAATAAAAGAGCATTTGGGCAATCGTACCCATTATGCGCTACAGAAAGAACAGCTGGGAACTGGTCATGCGGTTATGCAGGCAGCAGAGCTTCTAGAAGGTAAAAAGGGAACAACCTTAGTAATCACAGGAGATACACCATTGTTGACAGCGGATACGCTGACGAACCTCTTTGACTATCATCAAGGAAAAAATGCCAGTGCAACGATACTAACTGCACAAGCAGACAATCCAACAGGGTATGGTCGAATCATTCGTGATCATTTAGGGATTGTAGAGAAAATTGTTGAACAAAAGGATGCGTCAGAAGAAGAAGCAAGAGTCAAAGAAATCAATACAGGTACGTTCTGCTTTGATAATGAAGCGTTATTTGCGGCACTTTCCAAAATCGATACCAACAACGCGCAAGGGGAGTACTATCTGACAGATATTATTGAAATCATGAAACGTGATGGTGCAACAATTGCCGCTTATCGCATGGATGATTTCGATGAAGCGATGGGAATCAATGACCGTATTGCTTTGGCAAAAGCCAATAAAATCATGTACAAGCGCTTGAATTTGATGCACATGACGAATGGTGTGACCTTTATCGATCCAGAGAATACGTATATTGATGAAGGTGTCGTAATTGGTTCAGATACAATCATCGAAGCTGGGGTCTGTATCAAAGGGAGAACAGTGATCGGAGAAGATTGCTTTATTGGATCTGGAACAGAGATTGTTGACAGTATAATCAAAGATAATGTGAAAATTACACACTCTGTTGTAGAGGAAAGTGTCATTAGTAGTCACGCAGATATCGGACCGTTTGCTCATCTGCGTCCAAATGCAGAAATTGGTGAGCGAGCTCATATTGGAAACTTTGTTGAAGTGAAGAATGCTTCGATCGATGAAGATACAAAAGTGGGGCATTTGTCTTATATCGGTGATGCAGACCTAGGTAAGGATATCAATGTTGGCTGTGGCGTTGTTTTGGTCAACTATGATGGCAAAGACAAGCACCGTGTGACAATTGGTGATCAATCTTTTATTGGTTCGGGTTCTAATTTGATTGCACCATTGGCCATTGCTAAACGTTCAGTGATTGCTGCGGGCTCAACCATTACAAATGATGTTCAATCCTACGATTTAGCTATTGCGCGATCTAGACAAGTCAATAAAGAAGGCTATGCCAAAGATTTTCCATATTTTGAAGGCAAAGAATAGATGAGAAAAAAGCGATCCGGCTGTCAGTTTCTGACAGGGATCGCTTTTTTATTGTTTAGTTAGGCAAGTTTGTTAAACTTTTTTACTTAAGATACTTTTCTTTTGTTATAAAGATAAAAGCCCGCGCCCGCTGTTCCGGCTGCTAATAGTCCAATACTTAGATAGGATACAATGCGTTCTCCTGTATTTGGATAGTTGCCTCCAGCAGGTTTTTCTGTATTTTTATCTGTGCTGTCGGTTGTACTGTCTTTTGTTCCAGAATCATCTGTTCCGTCGCCTTCTCCTGGAATCTTATTGAAGTCCACTTCAGCAATGGAAACGATACGTTTACCGGGGAATTGCTCTTCATATTGACTTAGGTCAATATTTGTCGCGGCATCCAGTACCCGGATTGTTGTTGCTTGCTTCAGATAGTCAGTCAGCACAGTATCAAGAGAGGGTCCTTCTTCTCTTTCTCCGCCGAGCATATCATAACCATCGCCACCGGCAGCCAGAAAGTCATTAGTTGCCATATTATAGGTTGCGTCATCTTTGATGGCCTCGAATTTTCCGGTTTCTTTATTTAGGACCTCAACAGAAAGAACACGTTGTCCTACAATTGTTTTCTCTGTGTTGTTGCCTTCATCATTTGCCAGTAAGGTTCCTTGTTTTGTGGAATCATAATACACACGAATCGAGCTTGATACATGAAGGAAACCACCGTTTGCACCCAATTTCGGCTGACCATAATCGTCAAGAATAACCTTACCATTTTCGTCTTTCTGTGCTGTAGAGCGAAGAGACATTTCAAACATCTCTTTTACTTGAGCACCAGTGACTTTGATTTGAGAAATACTGTTTCCAAATGGCAAGACCGCAATGATATCACCTAGAGTAACTGCGCCTGGTTCAATGTTAGCACGCAAGCCTCCGCCGTTTGTTACAGCAAAATCAGTTGGCTCACTGAAGCCGCTCTGTCCGTACCTCATCATCGCATCCCCAACCAGATTTCCAAGATTAGTTTCTCTTGTCCGAACATTGTCACGTTCTCCGTTAAACAGATAAGGATTGTTTTCGATAACGACTTCTGAACCCCAAGCCTCAAAGTTTGCTTTGGCTTCGTCAACGATTTTTTTAACTGCTGCATTTTCTTCCAGCTCAGCCAAATCTGCCGCTTTGACTAGCGAAGCTGATTTCTTCTCTGCTGAGTTTAGATCGATTTTTACTAGACCGACATTGTTTAAATAATTCCCTGTTTGTGTATAGAGGACATTACCAAACATTTTGCCGCCGTCAACAGCTGTGTGAGAATGACCATCCAATACGACCATGTTTAGGTCAGGGAAGGCTTTGTTCATCGCTTCTGCTAATGTATCCCCTCGCCATTCATTTGGTGTTGTTTCGTCAATACCCAGATGACCGGCAATGATGAAAGCGTCGATGTCCTTATTGCTTTCTTTCAGAGCAGTTACGACTTTTTTCGTTTCTTCGATTGGGTCAGCAAAGGTCACGCCGACCACATTGTTTGGATGGGTTTTTGTTGCTGTTTCTGGTGTTGTCACACCAATCACTGCAAATTTTTTCTCATCTTTTTCAATAATCGTATAAGGTTCAAAAACAAGTTTCCCATCTTTATATGTGTTATTGGA
The DNA here is from genome assembly GCF_002140975.2 of Enterococcus sp. 9E7_DIV0242. Lineage (NCBI taxonomy): Bacteria > Bacillati > Bacillota > Bacilli > Lactobacillales > Enterococcaceae > Enterococcus > Candidatus Enterococcus clewellii. The sequence continues at coordinate 2,634,896 of NZ_CP147247.1, read as the reverse complement.
TAGAAGAGGGAAGTTCAAGTTGTCTTTGTAAGCCAATGTGCGGTCCAAGCCAAAATCAAACTCATGATTTCCGACAGCCATGGCGTCATAGCCGACTTCGTTCATAATTTTGACCATATCCATTCCTTCAGAGAAGTTAGAAATCGGCAAGCCTTGGAATGCATCACCAACATCGATCAGTAATGTCGGATTTTTCTGGTCTTTAAAGGTCTTCAAACGTGCCATTCCCAGAACACCGTCCGCCGCTTCTAAACGTCCGTGAATATCATTTGTATGCATGATATTTACCGTTGTTGGTTGGAAGCCTGCATCACGAACATCTTGTTTTGTAATTGGCTTCACGTTTGGTGTCCGTCCATCCGCAGATGGAGTGGTTTGCAATGTACCGTTGTTGACTAATTCAACAGCTAATGCACGCCAGTCTTCATCAAAATTATAACCGATGACTTCCCAGTTGCGTTCAATTTCCTTCTCAGGATCAAGTGTTCCTTTATCCTTGATGTATTGAGCGATATACCCCCGTAAAGTTTCCGGATCGGTAGAAACAAGCGGTTCTTCTGTCACGATCCCAGCTGCCAGTAACCCTTCATAACGGTAATTGTTCATCGCGATTGTGTAGGTTGCTGCCGGATCAACTGCTTTTCCATCAATAGTTGGATTGATGATTCGTTGTCCTTCCGGCTTGGAGATGTCGATCTTATAATCAACGCCGGAGAAAATATCGTAATTGTACACACGAATGGATTCATTAAAGCTGATTGTTAAGTCATCCGGCTGTGGCGCATTGTAGTAATTTGCCTGATTTTCCATATAGGTCAGCAGGTTCGCCCCAGTGATGTTTACACTGACTAATGTGTTTGGGTATTTATAGATATCAAAAATATTCGAATAAGAGATGTTGCCCTTTTCAAATTTACTGTCTGCTTTGAATAAAGCGGAAGCAGCAAGCTGAGCGCCGGTGAATTTTCTCTGTACGTTATTAATCAGAGAAATCATTGCCGTTGGCTGAAGCTGAGCCTCAGGAATACCGGTTACCTCTTCTTTTGGTAAGAAGCTGTCAGTTGCAGTACCAATCGTTTCAGAAATAAACTGACGGGTTGTATCATGATATGTTTTAGTAGCAGCCTTCAGCTCTTCATCTGCTTCAACTGTTGTAGTGTCAATAATCGAAGGCTCGCTGTTGGTCACTTCCCACTCGCCGTTGACCTTTTCAATATCAAGATCGATCCGCACCATTTGGACGCCTGTATCTTTTGGTGCACCTACAGCTGTTGTTCCACTCGGACTTTCAATTTTTTCAGAGAAAGAACGGTGGTCATGTCCAAGGATGTAAGCATCAATTCCCGCAACATTGTTGATAACCTGATCGGCACTGGCCGCTGGATCACTATCCGCTCTTCCGGCATGAATAGAGGCTACGATGATATCGGCGCTACCTTCCAGTTCAGAAACCGCCTTTTCAGCTTCTGATCTTAAGGCTTTGAAATCAAGACTGTCGACTTTAGCACCATCCCATTTTGGAATGTGAGGTGTCGTTAATCCGATGATACCGACAGTAAGATCGGTCACCTTGTCGCCATCCAGATCAATTTCTTTTAACGTGGTTCCGCCGACATAACGGTTTTCTGTTCCTTTTAAATACGTATTTGCCGACAAAATCGGAAAAGTTGCTTCTGATTTTATCTTGTCGATCAAATCAAGACCAAAGTTGAACTCATGGTTCCCCAAAACCATGGCATCGTAGTTGATCTCATTCATGGCTTTGATCATTGGGTGCGGCTCACTGACCAAAGGTGCTTTGTTATACAGATCGTCCGTTAAAATCGTTCCCTGAACCATATCTCCGTTGTCGATCAGGATCGTACCGTTAGGATTTTCTGCACGCACATTTTTAACAACAGTGCTGACTTGTGAAAGTCCTACTGCTGTTTCTTTGTCGTCTTCATACGACCAGTTCCAAAGCTGACCATGGACATCGGATGTTCCTAAGATGGTCAATCTTTGGGCGTCTCCGGTAGCTTTTGGGGTTGCGCTACTCTCTTCCGCAAATGCGGTTGAGGTCATGCCACCCACCAATAGAGTTGAGGCTGCAAGTAATTGAAGAATGTGTCTAAACTTTTTATTCCCTATCTTTTTCACAAAACAAACGCTCCTTCATGAGAATTTTTTTGTAGTACAGGGTCATTTTAACAAAAATATAACGTTTTCTAAACAGTATTTCAGTGTTTTGTTAAAAAAACTGACATTATAAGAAAGGCATAGTGAAAAAAGAGGCATAAATAGAAGAGTAGGAGTTTAATAAGAGAAAATTCTTAAGTTGAGGAGATAGGGACTAACTCAGTTTTTTGAGTGACCGAACAGTCTATTTTTTTGGGGGGGAATAAAAACGATAAGCGTGAAACGTTCTAGCTTTTAATGTAAATCAGTTGACTTTGGCATAAATTAAGGTATAATTCATTTAAAAGTTAGGTTAGCCTAAAAATAAATAATCATATACCTAAAATGAGGTGTTTTAGAATGAACAAGAATGTATGGATAGACAATCTCTCTGTTTCGTATCAAGGCAAGCAGGCACTCCAATCCGTTGACTTGATTCTGAGAGAAAAGAAGCTGACGGGAATCGTTGGACCAAATGGTGCCGGAAAATCGACCTTGATGAAGGCCGCCTTGGGGCTGATTTCTAAAAATAGCGGCAATATCATGTATGTAAACGAACCATTAAAAAACAATCAGCGTCGCTTTGCTTACGTGGAGCAACGGCAAAACGCCGATTTATCTTTTCCAATCGATGTGTTTGGTGTGGTTCTTTTAGGGACATATCCTAAAATTGGATGGATTCGCAGGCCGGGGAAAAAAGAAAAGGAACTGGCCTGGCGTTGTCTTGAAAAGGTTGGTATGACAGAATTTGCAACGAGACAAATTGGTGAATTATCTGGAGGTCAACTACAGCGTGTATTCATAGCTAGAGCGTTGGCACAGGAGGCAGACTGGTTCTTTTTGGATGAACCATTTGTGGGGATTGACGCATCGAGTGAACGAATGATCATTGATTTGTTGAAGCAGCTTTGCAACGAAGGAAAGTCTATTGTTATTGTTCACCATGACCTGCACAAGGTCACCGACTATTTCGATGACTTGGTTTTGTTGAATCAACAGGTGATTGCATATGGTGAGGTAACACAGACCTTTACTATCGAAAATTTGAAACAAGGATATGGTGAAGAGATCGTGGAAATGATACGAATGGGGGAACGAAAAAATGATCAGTGAATTTATTGATGGATTAATGAAGTATCAGTTTTTACAAAATGCGTTATTCACTTCGGTGATCGTAGGCATCGTTGCTGGCGTAATAGGTTCTTTCATTATCCTACGCGGCATGTCTTTGATGGGGGATGCTATCTCCCATGCGGTACTACCGGGCGTTGCTATGTCCTATATGATGGGAACTAGCTACATATTTGGGGCAACACTATTTGGACTTGTTTCTGCCGGGCTGATCGGTTTTGTGACTAAAAACAGTAAGCTTAAGAATGATACAGCGATCGGGATCGTCTTCAGCTCCTTTTTCGCTTTAGGAATCATCTTGATTTCCTTTGCACGAAGCTCGACCGATTTGTACCATATTCTCTTTGGAAATGTGTTGGCTGTAAGAGATTCGGATATGCTGCTGACGGCAATTGTTGGAGTGATCGTATTGACTGTTGTTTTCTTATTTTATAAAGAATTGAAACTGACATCTTTTGATCCGGTAAGCGCTCGTTCGTATGGAATGAATGTAACAGGAATCAATTATATGCTAATGTTTTTACTCACTCTGGTTGCGGTCACTTCGCTACAAACAGTCGGCACGATTTTAGTCATTGCGATGCTGATTACACCGGCAGCAACGGCCTATCAATTAACAAACAGCTTACCGAAAATGATTGGCTTGGCTAGTGGTTTTGGTTTATTGAGTGCGGTTGTCGGCTTGTTTTTCAGCTATAGCTACAATCTCCCTTCTGGTGCTACTATTGTTTTAGCAGCAGCCGTGTGTTTTATCTTAGCTTTTCTATTTTCACCAACCAAAGGACTCATTTTTGATTTAAGGAGGAGCAAACAATATGAAGTATAAACTAAGTACACTAGTAGTAGCTGCAGCAAGTCTGTTTTTATTGGCGGCTTGTGGTTCAGGAACATCAGAGACAGACACATCTAAAGAAAGCAGTACTGATGAGAAATTACAGGTTGTTGCGACCAACTCGATCCTTGCAGATATGGCGAAAGAAATTGGTGGGAAACAGATTAATCTTCATAGCATTGTCCCAGTTGGCACAGATCCACATGAATATGAACCATTGCCGCAGGATATCCAGAAAGCAAGTGAAGCCGAGGTTGTTCTATATAATGGGTTGAATCTGGAAACAGGAAATGGCTGGTTTGAGAAATTGATGGAGACTGCAGGGAAAAAAGAGGATGAAGACTATTTTGCAGTTAGCCGAACAGTCACACCGATGTATCTGTCTGGTCAGGAAAGTAGTCACACCGAAGATCCTCATGCATGGCTGGATATCTCTAACGGGATTGCTTACAGTGAAGAAATTGCCCAGATTTTTGCTGAAAAAGATCCAGACAACGCTGAAACCTATCAGGAAAACAGTCAGGCATATACGAAAAAACTAAAGGAATTGGATCAAACGGCAAAAGCAGAATTTGCGGATATTCCGGAAGATAAAAAGCTTTTGGTTACAAGTGAAGGAGCCTTTAAATACTTTTCAAAAGCTTATGGCCTGACAGCTGCTTATATTTGGGAAATCAACACAGAGAGTCAGGGAACACCAGAGCAAATGAAGACGATCATTGAAACGGTAAAAGCATCTGAAGTACCGGTTCTATTCGTTGAAACATCCGTTGATGCCCGCAGTATGGAACGTTTGTCTAAAGAAACGGGGCTACCTATCTATAGTAAGATTTTCACTGACTCAGTGGCAGAAGAAGGTGAAGCTGGTGACAGCTACTACACCATGATGAAGTGGAATCTGGAAAAGATTCATGAAGGGTTGACTCAATGAGTGTGCGACATAACTCAATCCCACATGCCTCTATACATCTATAACCGAATAAACGGTGGGACAGAAGCAACTACTAGCAGCGAGCTGCGTCGATGTCCGCTCAACACTCGTAGGCCCTAAACTGCGACGAGCCACAAGCGAGAATGCATCAGTGGTAAACCACTGTGTTTCAAGGCTCTTCGACAATAAGTCGAAATTCAACAAAAATTTATGATGTAATTTTCGTGAATTTCGCCTTATTGCTTAGAATCACTGTGACTGCTCTTTTGAGCAGAACCGATGATGAAAAGTACCTACCTGGTGCTTGAAGCTGAACACTTCTGTCCCAACCTTATTTTTATTATTGGAAAACAATTATTCTGGATTCACTTTTATTTCCTTTGTAATCCTTATTAATTAAATGAACCAGTTTTTCCTGTCCTTTCGCTATATTGATCTGGAAAGCGCCTTGAGCATCTGTTGAAGTACGTGTTAAAAGGGTTCCAGCTGTATTTTCAATAATTATTTCTGTGTTTTGTTCCCCTGTTCCTTGGACCATACACCCTTCATCTGTTTCGAGGATATTTGTGATTGTCACCGCGACAGGTGGTGTTCGGTCTACATTGACAACTCTAGGCTCTGAAAGAATAGTAAGTGCGTAGTCTTTTGAGAAAAATATCTTATAGCCTAGCTTTGCACCCAAAGAGACATTCATATCTCCATCTTTTTGCGCTTGATAAGTCAGACGTCTACTTTGTTTTTTGGTCCCCTTCAAAGCTTCATCTTTTGTTGTATCCCCCAAGCGATAAACAACATTTGGATAGGTAACAAGAGAATAGGTATCATTCAAAGCAGAGAAGGTTAATTCATAGGTTTCTCCTGCTCTGGCTGGAATCATTTGTCCAATCACACCGAAATTATTATAATTTTTACTGTAAATACGAAGTGCTTCTCCTACTTGAAAGGCTTTAACGACATCGATATCAAGCTCTTTTTTAAGAATAAACTCACCTAATTCATTTTTATTTAAAGGAGCTGTACTAAATTGTTGATTATCCACACTAATTGCCCATTCCTTAAGGTGTGTGTTCGTAGAAATGAATGTTGGGTTTTTCAGCAAATTGACGTCCGCAGCTATTTCCGGATGTTTTGTTTCCAGTTTTCCAATTGTCGCTAAAAATGAGGTGATCGTTTGAATATATAGCTCTGGTTCTGTTGCCAGTGAGACACCGTGCTCAGCGCCTAGAATCGTTAATTTTTCTTTATAGCCGATTGCTTTATCATATAATAAATCCTGTGCTACAGGAGGGATAAAGGTATCCGCATCTCCATGGATAAATAATTTAGGAACACCTGTATCATCGACTGCTTCAAGGGGTGAGACACTGTAAATATCCATACCTAAAAGTGGTTTTGTTTTTTCCTCGTTCAATTTATGGATTAGTGTTTCTTCTCTACCTTTCCAATCATAATCTTTGAACGTGGAAGAGGATTCGAGGTATTGCGCAAGCAGTCCTAGGGTATCTTTGAATTGTTGCTCAACTGACGAATACCCGCAGTCAGCTATATAGGCAATCACATTAGGATGAGCAGTTTCCTGTGAAAGGATAGTTGTTGCGGCTCCCATGGAAACGCCGGCTAAAATGATTTCTTGTCCTGGTTTCGTTTGAACCTCTTGATCGATCCATCCATTGAGATCTTCTTTTTCATAATGACCAAATGTAATATACGCCCCCTCGCTATTGTTGTGTGCGCGGATATCAGGAATCAGCACATTATAGCCCATATCAGAAAACATTTTTGCATGAGCTAACATACTGTTTTGACCAGCTCGATACCCATTATGAACGACCACTGTTTGAGCTGAACCGTTATCGATATACCTTGAGTAAAGCGTGATATTCTGTTTTGTTGCCGCTTCATAGACTGTCTGATACCGTTCAGATGTATTGGTCAAGCTATTGAACCATGAAACAAAGGGAGCTAAACTCTCTTCCGGGACTGTAGCGTTAGAACCGACAACCATAGAATAAAGTGTGTCATCTCTCCTAAAACCAAAATCAAATGCTAGTTCAATAACGATACGATCAAGAATAGTATCCATGATTCCTCTACCCAAAGAAGCTTTACTAGCAAATTTTTCCACATATTTTTCAAGATATCCTGAAATTTCTTGCCTCTCTGCCTCAGTCAATCCCTTCAACTGTTTCTGCCAAGCACTAGCTTGATTTGTTTGCTCGCCTACATATGTAGAAAAGTTTGTTGCCTCTTTTTCAACAAGATAGATCCCCCCGCCGACTTCTTGTTGTATTTTTTCCTCAGCTTTTGCTGAAATAGCCCCCGCCAGACTCCCTAAAATCATCAGCGAGCTCGCAGTGATAAATAATTTTTTCTTCATCATTCTTCCTCCAATTTTTTTGTTACACTTAGCATAATAACAAATTTATGTACATAAAGAAATATAAATATTACAATAAAGGGCATAAAATATACGAAAATCGATAGATTAATTTAAAAAAATAAGGAGACAGTGAGAAACCATGTACTTCCTTGACCAGATAAGTAGTCATGGACAAGTTTAAGTTTAAATTCAAAACTGTATTTTACCATACAAAAAAACCTCCAAAAGTTAGATTTTCAGGTCTAACTTTTGGGGGTCGGCTCAAAGCCTTCGAACTCCTTTTAGTACTACGTATGGAGAACATTAAGAAATTTGTGGTATTTCTAGTAAGTCAATAGCAGCGTTGAGTCTACTAAAGCAAATCTGCATCTTTCAGTAATTCGATAATCATTGTGCCTTGTGCTTTTTCCAATCCTTTTTTCTCTAGAATCCGAATCAGCCATGGTACATGAATATCTTTTAATTTCTTTCCGTCTAACAATCGTCCGGTTGATTTTAGCAAGGTACGGATATCGTAAGAAGAGGCAAAGACCTCTGGTACACCGCGGTCTACCTCTAGCAAAGTATAGACGGCTTCCATTGCAGTACGAACAGAATATTCGGTTGTAAAGACGGTATCTCTTTCTGTTTCACTGAAATTACCGATAAAGGCTAGATTTTTTGAACCTTCGGGAACTACCAGTGGACGGTCACCTTCTGCACGCGCCATGAAATAGGAAGTGATATATGGCATATAACAAGGAATCGTACTACAGGAATTATTAGCAAGATCAGCAATTTCTTCTACAGGTACACCCATATGGTACAGCCATTCTTGAGCAATTTCACTTCCTGTACATTCAGTGATACTCTTCTTGATAAAGTTCCCTGGTTTGTTTGAAAGTAGACCATAAATCCAAACGACCAGCTGATCTTTTGGCTGTGCTTTGAAATGCGGTTGGCGGTTCAAGGTATAGCTCAGCATCCAGTTGGAGTCTTTGACAGTTACGATCCCGCCTGAAACAACTTTTCCGGCATATGGATCACGTTTGCTGATTTTTTCAATATAGGGTGCTACTTTATTATCTAGCGTGGTAGTAGTCGCAGAGACAAACCAGCTTTCTTCAGGTAGGTTTTCACAGAATTTTTCTGGCTTCCCAAAGGCTGGATTTTGTGCAGCCATATTTTTCCATAAGGACCAGCTGCCACCCAAGTCATGAGTGACAGGAGCGGGATGATCATTGTCTCCGTAAGTTGTGCTTTCTGTGATGCTTCCGTTGGTGATAAAAACCAAATCATTTTCTGTCAGATCGACGGCTTGTTCTTGTCCGCCTACTTCAAGGACTAATGTACGAGCAACGATTTTTTCGTTAGTAGAGTCTGTTAAAACATTTTTTACTACTGTATCGTATTGGAAGTGAACACCATGCTCTTCTAAGTAGTTGACCAAAGGCAATACCAAAGATTCATACTGATTGTATTTAGTGAATTTCAAGGCAGATAGGTCAGGCAGGCCATCAATATGATGAATGAAGCGCATGATATAACGGCGCATTTCCATTGCACTGTGCCATTTTTCAAAAGCAAACATAGAAGACCAATACAGCCAAAAATTGGATTCGAAGAATTCATCTGAAAAAACGTCCGTGATTTTTTTATCCTGCAACTGATCTTCAGCTGTTAAAAACAGCTTAACCATTTCTTCTGAAGAAGCATCAGATAGGGTAAATTTTCCATCTGTTGGAATTCGTTCCCCACGGTTTTCGATTGCCCGGCATTTTGAGTAGTTAGGGTCTTCTTTGTTTAACCAGTAGAATTCATCTAGAACAGAAGCATCCTCCACCTCTAGAGAAGGAACGGACCGAAACAGATCCCATAGACATTCAAAATGATTTTCCATTTCACGACCACCACGAATAATGAAGCCTCTTGTTGGGTTTAAAATACCATCTAAGCTACCACCAGAAATCGGCAGTTCTTCTAAAATATGGACGTTTTCACCCTTCATTTGGCCATCTCTGACTAGAAAAGCAGCTGCAGATAGAGAAGCCAAACCTGCACCAACCAAATAAGCTGATTTATTTTCTACACCTTCTGGTTTTTTAGGACGTGCGAATGCCTCATAATTCCCATTACTTCGATACATACAAATCATCCTTTCTTGTTTTGTTACTACATCCATTATCCGAGCATCAAGGTGTTCCTGCAAATGATAGCCTTCGGGATTTAGACATTCCTGATTGAGTGTCCAAAATGGTCGCAATTGAGAGGTAAAAAACAATAATAATTAAACGAAAGAGAAAAAAAGCTTGAAAGACGAATAATGTCAAAACAAAATAGTGTTTCCACAGGAAAATCACTTGATTTATTTCAAAAAAATGACTACTATTTATAAGGAAGCAATTGTTCAGTAATAGAAAGTGGAGGTCCCAATGTCAAAACATTATTTTGATCCAAGATTGAAAATCTTTGCTCTTAACTCAAATCGTCCGTTAGCAGAAAAAATTGCGAAAGCTGTTGGTGTGGAATTAGGAAAATCATCTGTCAGTCAGTTCAGTGATGGTGAAATTCAAATCAACATCGAAGAAAGTATCCGTGGTTCCCATGTTTACTTGATCCAGTCAACCAGTAGTCCTGTGAACGATAATTTGATGGAACTGTTGATTATGGTCGATGCATTGAAACGTGCAAGTGCGAAAACAATCAACGTAGTGATGCCTTATTACGGTTACGCTCGTCAAGATCGTAAAGCTCGTGCTCGTGAGCCGATCACTGCAAAATTAGTTGCGAACATGCTTGAAAAGGCTGGCGTAACAAGAATGTTGACATTAGACCTGCATGCTGTGCAGATTCAAGGGTTCTTTGATATTCCAGTGGACCATTTGATGGGTGCGCCTCTAATTGCAGATTACTTTATGGATCATGGCATCCAAGGGGATGACGTGGTTGTCGTTTCTCCCGACCATGGCGGAGTAACTCGTGCCCGGAAGCTGGCTGAATATCTGAAGGCTCCAATTGCCATTATCGACAAACGTCGTCCAAAGGCGAATGTAGCAGAAGTCATGAATATTATTGGCCAAGTTGAAGGAAAAATCTGCGTATTGATTGATGATATGATCGATACAGCAGGAACGATTTCATTGGCTGCCAATGCCTTACAGGAAGCGGGAGCAAAAGAAGTGTATGCTTCTTGTACACACCCGGTTCTTTCCGGACCAGCTTTAGAACGTATTGAAGAATCAGCGATCAAACGGTTGGTTGTAACAGATTCTATCTATTTGTCAGATGATAGAAAAATCGATAAAATCGATGAAATCAGCGTTGGCGAACTGATTGGTGATGCGATCAAACGTATCCATGAGAATAAACCAGTCAGCCCATTATTTGAAACAAAAAATCGATAAAAAAAGAGGCGAGTCAGAAGTGAACTTCTGACTCGCTATTTCTTTTTAGTTCGAGCTTTTAAGCTTGCGGTGAGCAACCGAAATTGAAAAGAGATAATCCTTCAACCAATGCCACATTTTGCGGCTACCAACATAGAACAAAGCACCAAACACCAGGCAAATCGGTAGGACCATAAAATCAGGTGCTTGCCAGAACCCGAAGTTCATCACTGAAATTGGTAGAGAATACCCGAAGAATAGACCAATTGTTTTGATTACACCCGCAGCAATTACAACGAAAGAGCAGAAGTAGAAAGCAATCGATAAAATTCCGACAATAGGAATGATGAACATACCGGAAAAACCAGTAACAAAATAGAATTTTACCAATTGTGCTAAGCTGCTTAAATTGAATGAGCCATTTTTCAGTATCGCCTCACTGGTATAAGAGGCTGCTAATTTGGCAGGATCACCTAGTGTTTCAAGGACATGATCAACAGAAGCACCATTACTGACAGCTTCAAAAATATGACTTTCCACTTCTTCAAGAATATCCGCTCTCTCCTGTGTTTCCAAACGATGAAGCTGTTTATTCAACAGTTGCAAGTAATGTGTGACTTTTTCATTCATTATAATTCCTCCTTATGATTTTGAATATCACTGACGGCCTTGGTCAATGTCTTCCATAAACCAGTCATTTCAATTAAATACTGCATACCAGAATCAGTGATTCGATAATATTTTCTTCGGGGAAGGTCATAGTTTTCCTGCCAATAGCTTTCTAGGTAGCCCTCTTTAGTTAAGCGACGCAGTAATGGATACATCGTATTTTCATTCGTTGCAATCATATCCCAACTGCTTAATACCTCAATTAATTCATAGCCATAGTACGCTCTTTTTGCTAGCAATGATAATATACATAGTTCAAGTGTTCCTCGTTTTACTTGAGATTTCCAGTCGCTGATATTCATATATGCACCTCACACAGTACAGTGTATAACACAGTATGTGAGAACACAAGAAAAAGTCGTGACCTATCAGAAAAATCAGTACAAAGTCTGAGACAAGTAGAAATGATCACAGCCAGTTATGGGATAATATAGTATAATAATAAAAATTGGACGGAGAGGTAGAAAAAGTGGTGGAACGACCAGATGAACGCAGAGCGTTGGAGATTTTGCAAACAGTTTTTCCGGAAAAATACCGAGATGCAGCCCTTGTGGATAAGCCAGATATCCAAAATGCGTCGAAAAGTATCGGTGTGGAAGTAACACAATCATTAAAAGAAGGGGTTTTGCATGCGTTGGGAGAAAGCTATACATCTTCTCGAAGCGAGCAGGACATGGTTGATAGGCTCAAGAAAGAGCATGGGACAGATACAATCAGGATGACGTTGACCTTGCCGGATGGAACCATGAAACGTGTGGGGATTTCACTGGCGAATTGGGATAGTCTCTTTAATCTGACTGAAGCCTATGACAACAAACTAAAGAAGCTTCAAAGCGGCAATTATACACTTTTTAACGAAAATGATTTATTCATCTTTGTTTTTTGGGAAGATGAATCTTATATATGGCGGCTATTGGCACATCTTTCTGAGATTAGAACAGAGCTTTACTATGATATTGTGTATGTTTATAGCAGCCCATTTCTTTATGAAATTGACTGTAATTTGAAGAAAATCGAGAAGTACAGATATGAATGAAAGAGAGGATGGATAGTGATGGAATATAAGGTAAAGACAATAGCGGAATTAACATCAGAAGAATTGTTGGCGATCATGAAGGAACGAGTTGCGGTATTCGTGGTGGAGCAAAACTGTCCTTATCAGGAAATCGATGATCAGGATGATCAAGCGCTGCATACATGGTTGCAAGAAGGAACTGAGATCATTGGGTATACACGGATTATTAATGAAGTAGATGCAGTCCATATTGGGAGAGTTCTGACAGTCAAGAAATACAGAGGCGCAGGATACGGGGAGCTGTTGATGGAAAGAACACTCGAAGCAGCAAAGAAAGCTTTTCCGGAACGACTGATTGTTTTAGGCGCACAGGAATACGCGACTGATTTTTATAAGAAATTTGGCTTTAAGGTGATTTCCGATGTCTATTTAGAGGATGACATTCCTCATGTGGATATGGGACTGAAATAGATAGGTGGTAAAAAGATAAACCAACGGATGTCAGACACGAACGCAGACATCCGTTGGTTTATTACATAAATCGATAAAATTAGGAACGATAGTCCCTAAATCTTGCTGTATACCAGTTCATCTCCTTTCCCTTCTGATTTCCTCATTCAACATTTATTCTTACATGGAATCATTGCAAGTAAACGAACATCTTGCTGAGCTGAGACTTCCATTCCTGGTTTTGAAAATACGTCAAGCTTGATTATGAGATAGACGCTTCTGTCAATTTAAGAATGCTGTTAAATATTATCAAAACCATTGCATGAATGAGGTATTTACGTTAAAGTAAAGAAAGCAAACTGTGAAACATTTTAGTGTTTCACGAATAGGAAGGATAATTATGACACCAGAAGAATTTAAGCAGTTTTTGACGGAAAAGGGAATCGTTTTGTCTGACCAGCAGATGCAACAGTTTGAACGCTATTATGAAGTGCTAGTCGAGTGGAATGAGAAGATGAATCTGACCGCTATTACAGAAAAAAAGGAAGTCTATCTGAAGCATTTCTATGATTCTGTTTCGCTGGCTCTTTTTGAGGATTTTTCATCCGGAAAAAAAATTTGTGATGTAGGTTCCGGTGCAGGCTTCCCAAGTATCCCCTTAAAAATTGTTTTTCCTGATTTGGAGGTCACCATCGTAGACTCCTTAAACAAACGTATTACGTTTTTAACGCATTTAATAGAAGAATTATCGTTGACAGGTGTCTCGCTATACCATGATCGTGCAGAAACTTTTGGTCAAAAGTCAGAATTTAGAGCGGCATTTGATTATGTCACAGCTCGTGCAGTGGCGCGTTTGAGCGTCTTGTCAGAATTATGTCTGCCATTAGTAAAAAAAGAGGGCTATTTTCTGGCACTGAAAGCCGCCAAAAGTGAAGAAGAGCTTCTTGAAGCAAAAAAAGCGATTGCTGTTTTAGGCGGGAAATTTGAACAAGAGAAATCCTTTGAATTGCCAATTACACATGATGAACGACATATCGTTATGATACAAAAGAAGAAAGAAACACCGAAGAAATATCCGAGAAAACCAGGACTACCGAACAAACAGCCGATCAAATAAGATGGAGGAACAAAATACATGGTACGAATCATTTCTGTAGCAAACCAAAAAGGCGGAGTAGGAAAAACCACTACCACTGTTAATTTAGGGGCATGCTTGGCCTATTATGGAAAAAAAGTATTATTGGTCGATATTGATGCACAGGGAAACGCCACAAGTGGTGTAGGTGTGAGAAAACCGGACGTTGCCCATGACGTTTATGATGTATTAGTCAATGAACAGCCACTGAAAGATGTGATTTTGACAACGACGAGAGAAAATCTTGATATTGTACCTGCAACGATCCAATTAGCAGGAGCTGAAATAGAACTGACATCGATGATTGCAAGAGAATCCAGATTAAAGTCGGCATTGGAAGAGGTTCAGGATGAGTATGATTTTATTCTCATTGATTGCCCACCTTCTTTGGGACATTTGACGATCAATGCATTCACGTCGAGCGACTCCATTTTGATCCCTGTACAATGTGAATACTATGCGTTGGAAGGGCTGAGTCAGCTATTGAATACGATTCGACTGGTACAAAAGCACTTCAATCCGGATCTGAAAATTGAAGGTGTTTTATTAACAATGTACGATGCTCGTACAAATCTAGGGGCAGAAGTGGTAGAAGAAGTTCGTAAATATTTCCGTGAAAAGGTTTATGATACGATTATTCCTCGAAATGTTCGACTATCAGAAGCACCAAGCTACGGCTTATCGATCATTGATTACGATCCGCGTTCACGCGGTGCCGAAGTCTACTTATCTCTAGCAAAGGAAGTGTTGGGTAATGAGTAAAGGAAAAGGTCTGGGACGCGGTATTGATGCATTATTTCAAGATTTTGCCAGTTTGGAAGAAGTTGATGTAAAAAAAGAGGAAGTCATAGAAATCCCCTTGAGCGATCTTCGTCCAAATCCTTATCAGCCCAGAAAAACATTTGATGAAAGCTCTTTAAGTGAATTAGCAGATTCAATCAAACAGTCAGGTGTTTTCCAGCCAATCATCGTGCGTAAGTCTTCTGTTAAGGGGTACGAGATCATTGCAGGAGAACGACGTTTCCGTGCTTCTAAGCTTGCAGAAAAAGAAACGATTCCTGCAATCGTCAGAGAATTTGACGAAGAAGCCATGATGCAAATTGCAGTGTTGGAAAATTTACAAAGAGAAGATTTGAATGCTTTAGAAGAAGCCGAAGCGTATGATATGTTGATGAAGAATTTGAAGTTGACACAAGCCGAAGTTGCGGAGCGTTTAGGAAAGAGCCGTCCGTATATTGCGAACTATCTGCGTCTTTTGACATTGCCCAGCCTGGTTAAGGACATGGTCCAACAGGAAACCTTGTCAATGGGACAGGCCAGAACGCTATTAGGATTGAAAGACAAGAAAACCATTCTTACACTTGCAAATCGTGCAGTGAAAGAAGGATTGACTGTACGACAGTTGGAGCAGCTGGTTACTGAAATCAATGAGGATGAAGGCAAAAAGGCTGTGAAAAAGGTCAAAAAAGCAGCGAAGGAAAAACCGTACTATATTCGTGAAAGTGAAGACCGTTTGATGGATAAATTTGGTACGACGGTTGTTATCCAGGAAAAAGAAGGGAAAGGAAAGATCGAGATAGAATATCTATCTGAGTCTGATCTGACAAGAATCCTTGATATACTAAATATACAATTCGATGAAGAATAAGATAAAATTTTGCTATGCGGATTATTTATAATCCGCATATTTTTCGTTATTTTAAATGAATATTATTTTATTTTTATATGAAATAAATCTTTATGAACGTTTGTGGAGTGAGAGATAGATTGTAAGCTAGGAATTTCTAACTACTTCTGATAAAAGGACTTGATTGAAACACTTGTTATGTTAAAATTGAAGAGTATCAAAATAAGGAGGAGAAAAGAATGAAGAAAAAAGTTTATGTTGCGTTGTTATCTTTGTGTTGCCCGATTATGTTGAATACTCAACAAGTATTTGCTGAGGAAGTTGCTAGTGAAACAGCTCCGACGAGTGAAACAGTAGCAGCTGAAGAGGGAACAACAGAGAGTGGACCAGAAGAGGTTCCTGTTGAGTCAGCACCGGAAGTTTCAGAAGAAGCGCCGGTAGCAACTGAAGAAACACAAGAATCAACAGAAGAGACAAGTAATACAGTTGTTGAAGAAACAGAAGTATCTGAAGAGACTGTTGAAAGTACAGAAACACCTAAAGAAGCTCCAGTAGAAGAAGAAAAAGCTGCACGTGCATTGGTAAACTTCGAGGTTTCTTTTGTCGACGAGACAACAGGTGCATTGATTGGAACTGCTCCCATTAGTAAAGAAGAAGGAACAGTAGCCGTGATCGCTCTACCAACAAATGGTTATTTTGTTGTAGACACACCAGTTAATTCAGGTTTTTCTGTAGAATTAGATGAAAATTTAAACCCTTACTTGGTTGGTACTGTAACCGCAGCAACAACTGATTTTACTGTTACAATGAGAGCATTTAATGCTTCAGGTGATGCACAAATCAATTTTGTTGATGAAGCTGGAAATCCAGTCAACGGTGCACCGAATGTTATGTTGGGTGGCGAAGTAGGCGAAGTAGTTAGTTATGACCCTCCTGTAATTCCAGGATATACGTACAGTGGTGGGACAGTTTCGGTCACTTTGACAGATACATTACAAGAAATTCCTGTCGTTTATACACGTGTTGAAACAAAACTGACAGTGACTTATTTAGATACTGCAGGGAATCCATTGATTGCAGATGAAACATATACTGGTAAATATGGCGAAGTTTACGCATTTACGCCTGCATCATTCTCAGGATTGGAATTGATCAGCTTTAACGGTGCGCCGTTTTCAGAGGCTGACCTACCAATTACCGTAACGATGGGTGAAACAGATCAGCATTTTGTCTTGGTTTATGGAGCGCCAGTAGTAATTGATGAACCAGCGCCGTATGAACCATCTCAAATAGATCCAGTAGTACCGGTTGTTGAGGAAGTAAGACCAGCAGTTCAACCTATGGCTACAAAAGAAGTTAAGCCTAAATCTGCAAAAGTGAAAAAATCTCTTCCAGAGACTGGTGAGAAAGAAAATATGGTTGTTGCTGCAGCAGGAATGATCTTAGTTGCACAAGCAGCCTATGTTTTGAAGAAAAAGAAAGAAAACGAATTTGGTTTATAATTCGTTGACTACCAAATAACTTTGAGCCTTTGAATTTGCGTAATGGCAGGTTCAAAGGCTTTTTTCGCACCTGATAGTAAAATGGGTTTTACGTAATTCGTGTTTTACGCTATACTAAGCTTAAAAAGGAGGGAAGCTATGAAATTAGACACAGAGCTGATTGAAGACTTATTGAACTCATCGGTCAGCAGCTACAAAATTTCTTCTGCTACAGGTATTTCTCGGCAAATGATAGGGAAATTGCGTAATGGGCAGGCTGATTTCCATAAAGGCTCGTTAGAAAATGCAGTGTTGCTGCATACCTTTGCTTTAGCACAAAAGGAGGCCGGTACTTTGACTAGAAAAGAAGAAACTACCACACAATTGGTAGAAACCAAAGAAGAGTTGTTGCATTGTTTGAAGAAGAAAAAGGATGAAATTCTGATTATTGGTCCTTTAGCTGCAGAAATTTATGAGCTACAAAAAGAACAGCTTACTGATACAGAACGGATGGGAGCAGATTTGGGTAGTGGAGGAATGCAGCTGATCATTGAATACCTGTTTATCCGTCTATTTGAATTGAAGGAGCCACTTAGTAAAGAAGAAAAAAGTATGCGGCGAACGATCACCCAATTATACTATATAAAAAAAATCAGTACAGAGACAGTTTTGCTTCGATTAAAACAGCTGGATTATTGATAAAAAAGTAAAGAAACAAGAAAATAGATTTTGCTACTTACGAAAAAAAATGGTATTGTAAGTTTATCTGCTTTTTTATTTTAAAGGGAGACGGATGCTTTGTATAGAAAGAAGAATCTTAGAGGGGAAATGAGACTATGTATGATCTAGGAGACATTGTTGAAATGAAAAAGCCTCATGCCTGTCAGACCAATCGGTGGGAAATTATTCGCATGGGTGCCGACATAAAAATCAGATGTTTGAATTGTCAGCATATCGTCATGATGACCCGTCGCGATTTTGAGAAACGTTTGAAAAAGGTTCTGGAAAAGAAGGCATAAGAATAGAACGAAATGATAAGTGCTTGGCACTAAGAACAGGTTGAACAAACGACTCGGAACCAAAGAATACAATAGATTTGTCATGCTTGTTGGCAGTAGATTTATTGGCAATGATTAGATTGAATCAGATTAGCTAATATCTTTACTACTTCGCGCTGATACGGTAGTTGTGCTTGTTTTTATGAGGGCTTGAAAGCGTGCAGCATATACAAATTTATTCCATACTATAGAATGAGATAAAGGAAGAGTGAACAGACATGGCATTAACCGCTGGTATCGTAGGTTTACCCAACGTTGGGAAATCTACTCTTTTTAACGCAATTACAAAAGCAGGAGCAGAAGCTGCAAACTACCCGTTTGCAACGATCGATCCGAATGTTGGGATGGTAGAAGTTCCTGACGATCGACTACAGCGATTGACAGAATTGGTAAAACCTAAAAAAACCGTTCCAACAACATTTGAATTTACAGATATCGCAGGAATTGTTAAAGGGGCAAGTAAAGGTGAAGGTCTTGGAAACCAATTTCTGAGTCATATCCGTCAAGTAGATGCGATTTGTCATGTTGTTCGTTGTTTTGATGATGAGAATATTACCCACGTTGAAGGAAGAGTTGATCCTTTGGCAGATATCGATACGATCAATCTGGAATTGGTTTTAGCGGATCTGGATGCTGTGACGAAGCGTCATACTCGTGTAGCGAAAATTGCTAAAACAAAAGACAAAGCTGCAGTGGCTGAATTAGCGATTTTGGATAAAATCAAGCCTGTTTTGGAAGAAGGGCTTTCTGCAAGAACGATCGATTTCGACGATGAAGAAAAGAAAATCGTAAGAAGCTTATTCTTGTTGACGACAAAGCCAATCTTATATGTGGCGAATGTCTCTGAAGATGAAGTATCTGATTCTGACAATAATCAGTATGTGCAACAGGTTCGAGAGTTTGCTGCGAATGAAAATGCCGAAGTAATCGTTGTTTGTGCTCGTGCAGAAGAAGAAATTGCTGAGTTGGATGAAGAAGATAAGGCTGAATTTTTGGAAGCTTTGGGCATTGAAGAATCTGGTTTAGATCAGCTGATCCGTGCAGCATACGATTTATTGGGACTTGCGACATACTTTACTGCCGGAGAGCAGGAAGTGCGAGCTTGGACTTTCCGAAAAGGGATCAAAGCACCTCAAGCAGCAGGGATTATCCATACGGACTTTGAGCGAGGCTTCATTCGTGCTGAAACAGTATCCTTCGAGGATCTTAATACGTACGGCAATATGCAGGCAGCGAAGGAAGCGGGGAAAGTACGTCTGGAAGGAAAAGACTATATCGTGCAAGATGGCGACGTGATGCTTTTCCGTTTCAATGTATAATTATTTCAAATAAAATCGCTCTTCTCTGAGGAGAGTATGATAAAATACCAAGTATATAAATCCCATGAAGTAGCTTGGCTTATTGTGATTCACTTTTTCTTTATGTTAAAGCAATGGTCAGCTAACTTTTTAGGGTATGGATTGTCACAATTCATAGAATTCTTGCTGCGCGTACCATTCTGTTAAAACATTTTGGTTTAGAGTATATCTGTATCTGTGAGTTATATGATTCTCGATACAAACACATTTACATGTAAACGCGTGGGCAACTTTTCGTGCATAGAATCTTTTACAGGATTTATATAGATAAAGTTTGTTCTGCGACAGCAGGCTTAGGGGGCACAAGGAAATGGAACTGGAAAAACTGCAGGAAATCGTTGCTGAAAATCGTGAGCTGGAAAAGAATTTGACGAAAAGAAATGAGCAGTATATTTTTGACTTGAAAAAGTCGATGAACGCGGCTAATCTTTCAGAGCAAGAGCAAACCTTGGCTTTGCATGAAATTCTACCGGTAATGGTAGAAGAGCAAAAAAGCGGAAAAACAGCGCGCCAGCTTTTTGGTACCGTCTCAGAGCGGACAGAAGCTATCTTGAATAAACCGGCAGAAAAGGAAGCAGCGACACCATTTTTGATGTGGTTGGACAACGCTATGCTATTAACTGGAGCATTGGCAATCATGATGTCTGCTACGAGTCTGCTGTTTAAAAACAACAATCAACAATTGGGACTGGTGACCTTGCTTGCCGGAGGTACAGTTGGAGGTTATGTTCTTTATCTAATGTATAAATATGTTTATCAATACGATAGACCTGGAGCGAACAAAGCACAACGACCAGGTTTTTTGAAATCTGGAGCAATCATGGTGGGAGCGATGTTCCTTTGGTTACTGGCATTTGCCGGTTCAGCCTTATTACCGACAAGTATTAATCCGGTGTTAGATCCAATGATTATCATCATTATTGGAGGAGCTGTATTGTTGGCTCGTTATTTCCTCAAAAAGAAATACAACATGCAAAGCAGTTTAGCAAGATAATTCTATTAAAAGTATGACCTGAGCTAGGAACAATCCTGACTCAGGTCTTTTTCTAAAAAACAGGTGAATTCTATCAATTCACTGATAGAACAATTAGAAATAACTAATGTTATGGAAAATTTACGGAAATATTTCATAAACGAGAAAATGCGGTTGACTTATCGCTTATTATCTGTTATTTTCATAAATAAAATTAAAATAGAGGAGTGGTTCAGGCAATGTCTAACTGGGAAACGAAATTTGCGAAAAAAGGTCTAACTTTTGATGATGTTTTACTGATTCCGGCTGAAAGTCACGTACTACCAAATGAAGTAGATATGGGTGTGCAGCTGGCCAAAAATATCAAGTTAAATATTCCTTTGATCAGTGCAAGTATGGATACCGTTACAGACAGCAAAATGGCAATAGCAATGGCGCGTCAGGGTGGATTAGGTGTCGTTCACAAAAATATGAGCATCGCACAACAGGCAGATGAAGTTCGTAAGGTAAAGCGTTCAGAAAGCGGCGTGATTTTAGATCCGTTTTTCCTGACACCATCAAGTCCGGTTGCTGATGCAGAAGCATTGATGAGTAAATATCGCATCAGCGGTGTCCCAATCGTTGAAACGATGGAAAATCGTAAATTAGTAGGAATCATCACAAACCGTGACATGCGTTTTGTTACGGATTATCAGATTCTAATTGAAGATGTTATGACAAAAGATGATTTAGTTACTGCCCCAGTTGGTACTTCTCTAAAAGATGCAGAAAAAATCCTGCAAAAACATAAAATTGAAAAACTGCCAATCGTTGATAATGATGGTCGTTTGAGCGGATTGATCACAATCAAAGATATCGAAAAAGTGATTGAATTTCCTAATGCTGCTAAAGATGAACATGGTCGTTTACTTGTTGCAGCAGCAGTTGGCGTGACAAGTGATACATTTGAGCGGGCAGAAGCATTGCTT
Source organism: Enterococcus sp. 9E7_DIV0242 (assembly GCF_002140975.2). Taxonomy (NCBI): domain Bacteria; kingdom Bacillati; phylum Bacillota; class Bacilli; order Lactobacillales; family Enterococcaceae; genus Enterococcus; species Candidatus Enterococcus clewellii. Next base: position 2,613,369 of record NZ_CP147247.1, on the reverse strand, counting down.
GAAGCTGGTGTAGATGCAATCGTCATTGATACAGCACATGGACACAGTGCCGGTGTGATTCGTAAAATCAAAGAGATTCGTGATACATTCCCGGAAGCAACCTTGATTGCCGGAAACATTGCTACTGGCGAAGGCGCTCGTGCCCTGTATGATGTTGGGGTAGATGTTGTGAAAGTTGGGATCGGACCAGGATCTATCTGTACAACACGTGTGGTTGCCGGTGTGGGTGTTCCTCAATTAACAGCCATTTATGATGCGGCTTCTGTTGCTCGTGAATATGGCAAGGCAATTATTGCAGATGGTGGAATCAAGTATTCCGGAGATATCGTCAAAGCACTTGCAGCAGGCGGACATGCAGTGATGTTGGGAAGCATGCTTGCAGGGACAGATGAGTCACCGGGTGAATTTGAAATTTATCAAGGCCGTCGCTTTAAAACATATCGTGGGATGGGCTCTCTTGGTGCCATGGAAAAAGGCTCAAGTGATCGCTATTTCCAAGGTGGTGTTAACGAAGCGAACAAGTTAGTTCCTGAGGGGATTGAAGGTCGCGTAGCTTATAAAGGTAGTGCAGCAGATATCATCTTCCAAATGATGGGTGGCTTGAAGTCTGGGATGGGTTATGTAGGTGCGGCTGATTTGAAACAGCTTCGTGAAGAAGCACAATTTGTTCAAATGAGTGGAAATGGCTTGAAAGAGTCCCACCCTCATGATGTTCAAATTACGAAAGAAGCGCCAAACTACTCTGTAGAACAATAAAAGTGAGACAATAAAAAACGAGGCAATCGTCAGAGTAATGACGGTGTCTCGTTTTTTATTATTCTTAAGAGTGTATTCAGCAACAGAATAATCGAGCAGAATTGAATGTATAGATAGTGAAAAAGAGTTGTTCTATGTTGCATCATTTACACTATTATTGAATGATTTGTTCAGATTTGTTTCCATAATAAAGGTGTAAGGGTGCCGTTTTCTTTGTTAGCAAAACATCAACAGGGACAATTTCATACCCTTCTCTCCGCAGTGAATCAATAATTTGAGGGACGGCATCAATTGATTCCGGATAGATATCATGCATCAAGATAATCGAATTGCCATAGCTAGTTTTCATGACGCGATTGATGATTTTTTGTGTATTTTTGGTTTTCCAATCCTCAGAATCCACAGACCATTGAATGATCGGTCGCCCGATAATCTCGGCTGCAGCTTTATTTACAGAGCCATAGGGTGGACGGAAGTCCGTAGGGATTCTTCCGGTAGACAAGGCGATCGCTCGATCTGTTTCTAGGACCTGTGTCCGTATGCTTTCCGTATCTAGTGCTACCAAATTGGGATGTGAATAGGAGTGGTTGCCTATTTCGTGTCCTTCGGTGGCTACTCGGCGCGCCAAATCAGGGTTATTGACCACATTTTGCCCTAACATAAAAAAGCTGGCTTTGACATTTTTTTCACTTAAGATATCCAGAAGTCTGGGCGTTGTAATTGGATTTGGCCCATCATCAAAGGTTAAAGAGATATACTTTTTATTCGGATCTAATGCTGGTGCTGTATTTTCATTGCTGATTATTGGATCGATGAATTCAGAATCTGTAAAGTCCAACAACTCTGAGAACGAGAGATTCACTTGAGTTATGCCCAATTGATTTTTTGGAAGAGACAGGGTTACTTTGTCAGGCGTGTAGCTAAGGACTTTCTGTTCCATGGTCATTTCCGGAAACGACAGGATTTGATCAATCACTTTCGTGGGTTCTTTTGCCTCATTCAGCAACTGTTGTTTTACTAACGGCTGAATAGCAGTAAGGTTACTTTGCTCATGAAAAAGATCCATCATACTAGGTAAATCGGCTGTATCTGTATTCATATAAAGCGCCTCTCCTGATGAAGAAGAACGAACGGTCCATTCTGTTTTCTCTTTTTGATAAGTATCAACGACAGGAGAATAAGTAGTGATTTTCCCAAAAAGAGCGTTCTTTTTTATATAACCAACTAGTTTTAACGATTCATTTTTATTTAATTGGTTACCTGCTTCTGCCAATAATTTTTCTAAGTCCTGCTTTAATGTCTTCCTTTGAGCAGTGGTTGGAAGGTAAATCAGTTGCTGGATTTGGTCGTTGATAGTCCTATCTTCTATTTTTGCATTTCCTAATTCTTTCTGTTGCTCTTCTATTGTTACCAACAATTTCTGCTCTAAGTCCTTTTCCGCAGCAATCGCTTTTTGCTCTTCTTTTTTTTGATTTTCAACTTGATTGTAATAGTACATTAGAGTACTGATACCTATTCCTATTAAAAAAAGACTGAGAATCAGTAATGTATTTTTCTTTTTACTTGGGATGATTAAATGCCCTTTTTCTTTAAGCTCTTTTCGAGAGAGCTTAGAAAGTTCGTTTTGCTCCATATCCAGTCAAATCCTTTTGCTAAGAAATAGTGTCTCCGCCAAGAAGGCATACATCACTTTTAAAGTCTAAGGGAGTCACTATAGAAAATCAAGATGCAAAACTGATTTTGATACGACTATTAAGAGGGGATTAATATGTACTCATAAAAAAAGTCATGACTAACGTAGCTGGCTCCGAAAAATAAGCCGAATAATCCGAAAATAGTAGTTCCTATTTTGGGGATTATTCGGCTTATTTCCGAAAAAGCTGTTTTGAGAACAGCTTTTATTCAGTTTTAGGAGGTTCAAGCTGTGCGAAGCGCATAGCCCTCTTTTCAAATTTTTTAGTAGTTAAAAATTTAACTGATGACTTTTAGTCCACCCATGTAAGGGATCAACACCTCAGGGATAGTTACAGTTCCATCTTCGTTCTGATAATTTTCAAGAATGGCAGCCACTGTCCGTCCAACAGCCAGACCAGAACCGTTGAGCGTATGAAGATAATTCACTTTATCATCTTCATCTCTGTAACGAATCATTGCTCTACGCGCTTGGAAGTCTTCACAGTTTGAGCATGAGCTGATTTCACGGTAGACGTCCTGAGCGGGAATCCATACTTCTAGATCATAGGTTTTCGCAGCTGAGAAGCCCATATCTCCTGTAGACAAAGCCATTACTCGATAAGGCAAGTTCAGCTTTTGTAAAATCTCTTCCGCATTTGCAGTCATTTTTTCCAGTTCTTCATAAGAATGAGCAGGATCGCTGAATTTAACCATCTCTACTTTGTTGAATTGATGGAGACGAATCAATCCGCGAGTATCACGACCGGCACTTCCAGCTTCTGAACGGAAAGATGGACTTAAAGCAGTGAAGTAAATCGGCAGCTCTTTTCCATCCAAAATTTCACCATTGTAGTAGTTCGTTAAAGGCACTTCAGCTGTTGGAATCAATGTAAAATCAGTATCTTCTAGTTGAAAACCATCTTCACGGAACTTAGGAAATTGACCAGTCCCATACATAGAATTACTGTTGACGATGTATGGTGGAATAATTTCAGTATAGCCATGATCATAGACATGGAGATCCAACATAAAATTATATAATGCACGTTCAAGACGTGCGCCCAATCCTTTGTAATAGACAAAGCGACTTCCAGCAACTTTAGCACCGCGTTCAAAATCAAGTATGCCAAGATTTTCAGCGACCTCCCAATGCGGTTTTGGTTCGAAATCGAAGGTTTTAGGCTCACTCCATTTACGCACTTCCACATTTTCTTCTTCTCCGGCGCCAACTGGAACGGATTCATGCGGTAGGTTTGGCAAAGCAGAAGCAATAGCTTTCAGTTCTTCATCTGCATCAGTAATCTCAGTATCCAATGCCTTGATTTTTCCACCGACTTCTTTCATTTCGTTGATTTTTTCAGTAGCATCCTCTTTATTTCTTTTCAGCTGGGCAATCTCAGTAGATACGTCATTTCTATATTTTTTTAGTTCCTCTGTTTTTACAAGTAACGCTCTGCGACTCTCATCCAGGCGTAAGAATTCAACCAATACCTCTTCCTTTACACCGCGAGTTTTTAACTTTTGTTGTACTTCATCAAAATTTTGACGGATCATTTTTACATCTAACATAGTTGTTCCTCCTATAATTATTTAAAATAAAAAACGCCACCTCGCCCCAGAAAAAATCTTGGGACGAAATGACGAGGATTTCGCGTTGCCACCCAAGTTCAGCCAATTTGGCTGCCCTTGATTAAGCAGATAACGGCTGCTACCGATCTGACTTATTTCATCAGACACATAGGTAAGAGATGGATTCTTTATAGATGATTGTTTGCTCGCACCACCGCAAACTCTCTGGAAATCAGAGCTACAAATACTAGTTCTCTTTGTTTTCACTTAGCATACAAAATTTCCTATGAGATGTCAATGACTTACTTGGAAGACGCTGCATTTCGTTGAATCGGTAAATGAATAATGAACGAGGTCCAATTTGCATCAGATTTTGCATAGATATAACCGCCATGCAAAGCCACGATACTCTGTGCAATCGCCAAGCCCAAACCTGTTCCGCCAGTTTCCTGTGAACGTGATTCTTCTACTCTATAGAAGCGATCGAATAATTGATCAAGCGATTTTTGTGGAATTTGCGGCCCGTCATTGCGAACAGCTACAACGACCTCAGTTCCAACCTTATTGGCTTCCATTAAAATCGTATTTCCGCCTTTTCCATATTTCAAAGCATTGGATAAAAGATTATTGAAGACACGAACAAGCTTTTCTGTATCGCCTTCCATCGGAATAGAGTCCGGCGTTGTTTTAACCATAATCTCCATACCTCGTTTGTTGGCTTCCAACTCGAAATCAATGGCCAGTTGTTCTAATAGCTGAGTCATATCAAACGAAATCGCATTTAAGGGAACAGCTGGTTGTCGAACTTTAGTGTATTCAAAAAGGTCATCAACCAATAGTTTCATCTGCTTTGCTTTTACATAAGCTGTATGAGTATATTTGAGTAGTTCCTCTTGAGAATGAAACTGTCGATCTTCAATCAAGCCCAAATAACCTATAATAGAAGTAAGTGGTGTTCGGATATCATGACTGACATTTGTAATCAGCTCATCCTTTGAGTTTTCGATCCGTCGTTCATCCTCGATGGCAGCAATCGTACTATCAACTAATCCGTTGACACTGGCAATGACTTTAGCCAAGTCGCCGCTTAACTCAAATGGGATTCGGTGATCGTAATTGCCATCAGCAATATAGTGCAGTTCACTAATAATATGGCGTAGCTGCATTTGATGATAACGTCTGATCAGACGCCAATACAAAACACCAAAGTCAATAATCAGGAAAACCGGAATGACAAATTTACTCCAGCTCCAAAAGACATCTGTTTCAAGATAATCTGCTAACGCACCCTTTGTTCCAAAAATAATATTTCTCAAAGCAGGTGATCCCTGTATGAACTGATAAACGAGCACGATAATTGCGACATTTAATAGTAGTAAAAGAATAACAGTCAAAATTCCTTCGGCTAACAATTCGCTGACTTCTTTAGAGGTCAAAGCAATCCGACGCTGTTTTTCTGGCTTACCTTGTTTAGCGGGCATCAATTTTATACCCCACACCCCAAACTGTTTGAATAACTTTCTCTCCACCAGTTGCTTCTTCAATCTTATCTCGTAAATGGCTGACGTGAACCATCACCGTTTTTGCAGAAACAACACTCTCTTGTTGCCAAACACGCTCGAATATCTCGTCCGCATTAAATACGCGATTTGGATGGCTAGCCAAAAGATAAAGAATACCAAATTCCAATGCAGTCAATTGAATTTCGTTATCGTCAATGGTTTTTACTTCATGAGAGTCTTTATTGATAATCAATGAACCTACTTCTAACACATCCGGTTCATTAACCTTTTGCTGCATCTGACTTCTACGTAGAATTGATTTGACACGAGCCATTACTTCCAATGGATTGAATGGTTTTGTCACGTAATCATCTGCCCCAGCGACCAACCCTTTAATCTTATCCATATCTGTTGTTTTAGCTGTCAACATAATAATAGGTATCTGAGATTCTTTCCGTAATTCCTTAACTACTTGCATTCCATCCATTATAGGCATCATAATGTCCAATACAAGTAAGTCGATATCCGGAATTGTCCGAATTTTCGATAAAGCTTCTCTTCCATCGTACGCCTTAACCACTTCATATCCTTCATTGTGGATATAGATACTTAAAAGCTCAACAATCTCTTTGTCATCATCTGCTACTAAAATTTTCATAAGGGTAATATCCTCCATCTCTATAATATCGTCCCTTACATTTTAACAAAAAAACGCGAAAAGAGATAAAAAGTCGTGTATATTACAGAAATTTTAAATACATTACCGAAAACTAAATAATATGGAAGGAAATCGGCCTAGAAACGAACGATAACATGTGATGTAGCAAGTAATAATCGGTAATGAAAAAAAGTTTAAAAAAATGTAATATTTTGATTGACCTGAGAAGAGAAACTTGGTATATTAATACATGTCGCTGAGACACAACAACCACTTTTAAACAGCATAATAGAATAACAGCTGAGTAAAAGAAAAAACTTGTTTTATCAATAAAAAAGTTGTTGACAAATAACAAAAAAGTTGATAAGATATAAAAGTTGTTATGAAACAAAACGACAACAGCCAAGCAGAAAAAAACTTCAACTTCTTCAAAAAAAGAGTTGACATCAAATCAGAACTTTGATATGATATAAAAGTTGCTGCAAGGCAATCAAGTAGACCTTTGAAAACTGAACAAAGTAAGACAAACCAAATGTGTAGTATGTCTTGATTTAATCAAGACAACAACATGATTTAACAAGCAAGCAATATGCTAGCAAACAAATTGAGCGTAACAGTCGCAAGACTGTCAAGTTTAAACTTTTTATGAGAGTTTGATCCTGGCTCAGGACGAACGCTGGCGGCGTGCCTAATACATGCAAGTCGAACGCTTCTTTTCCACCGAGTGCTTGCACTCACCGGAAAAGAGGAGTGGCGGACGGGTGAGTAACACGTGGGTAACCTGCCCATCAGAAGGGGATAACACTTGGAAACAGGTGCTAATACCGTATAACAATCGGAACCGCATGGTTCTGATTTGAAAGGCGCTTTCGGGTGTCGCTGATGGATGGACCCGCGGTGCATTAGCTAGTTGGTGAGGTAACGGCTCACCAAGGCAACGATGCATAGCCGACCTGAGAGGGTGATCGGCCACACTGGGACTGAGACACGGCCCAGACTCCTACGGGAGGCAGCAGTAGGGAATCTTCGGCAATGGACGAAAGTCTGACCGAGCAACGCCGCGTGAGTGAAGAAGGTTTTCGGATCGTAAAACTCTGTTGTTAGAGAAGAACAAGGATGAGAGTAACTGTTCATCCCTTGACGGTATCTAACCAGAAAGCCACGGCTAACTACGTGCCAGCAGCCGCGGTAATACGTAGGTGGCAAGCGTTGTCCGGATTTATTGGGCGTAAAGCGAGCGCAGGCGGTTTCTTAAGTCTGATGTGAAAGCCCCCGGCTCAACCGGGGAGGGTCATTGGAAACTGGGAGACTTGAGTGCAGAAGAGGAGAGTGGAATTCCATGTGTAGCGGTGAAATGCGTAGATATATGGAGGAACACCAGTGGCGAAGGCGGCTCTCTGGTCTGTAACTGACGCTGAGGCTCGAAAGCGTGGGGAGCAAACAGGATTAGATACCCTGGTAGTCCACGCCGTAAACGATGAGTGCTAAGTGTTGGAGGGTTTCCGCCCTTCAGTGCTGCAGCAAACGCATTAAGCACTCCGCCTGGGGAGTACGACCGCAAGGTTGAAACTCAAAGGAATTGACGGGGGCCCGCACAAGCGGTGGAGCATGTGGTTTAATTCGAAGCAACGCGAAGAACCTTACCAGGTCTTGACATCCTTTGACCACTCTAGAGATAGAGCTTTCCCTTCGGGGACAAAGTGACAGGTGGTGCATGGTTGTCGTCAGCTCGTGTCGTGAGATGTTGGGTTAAGTCCCGCAACGAGCGCAACCCTTATTGTTAGTTGCCATCATTCAGTTGGGCACTCTAGCGAGACTGCCGGTGACAAACCGGAGGAAGGTGGGGATGACGTCAAATCATCATGCCCCTTATGACCTGGGCTACACACGTGCTACAATGGGAAGTACAACGAGTCGCGAAGTCGCGAGGCTAAGCAAATCTCTTAAAGCTTCTCTCAGTTCGGATTGTAGGCTGCAACTCGCCTACATGAAGCCGGAATCGCTAGTAATCGCGGATCAGCACGCCGCGGTGAATACGTTCCCGGGCCTTGTACACACCGCCCGTCACACCACGAGAGTTTGTAACACCCGAAGTCGGTGAGGTAACCTTTTGGAGCCAGCCGCCTAAGGTGGGATAGATGATTGGGGTGAAGTCGTAACAAGGTAGCCGTATCGGAAGGTGCGGCTGGATCACCTCCTTTCTAAGGAAT